>ARWO01000032.1 GCA_000402075.1 Thaumarchaeota archaeon SCGC AAA007-O23 | reverse complement strand
AAAAAAGGGGCTTTCAACGTTAAAGATTGCTTATCTTTTTCGTTTCTTAGCACCGCCTTTTCTCTTAGGTGCTTTTCTCTTAGCGCCGCCTTTTCTCTTAGGTGCTTTTCTCTTAGCGCCGCCTTTTCTCTTAGCACCGCCTTTTCTCTTAGGTGCTTTTCTCTTAGCGCCGCCTTTTCTCTTAGGTGCTTTTCTCTTAGCGCCGCCTTTCTTACCAGCGGCAGAGCGCTTTCTTCGCCTTGAAGCTGCACTTCTTTTTGCAGCTTTAGCGGCAGCGTTTCTTTTCCTCGTACGTGCAGCCTTTTTAGCAGCAGCACTACGTTTTGCTTTAGATGTTGCCATTATTTTTCCCCTAAAACATTGTGTCTTATGTAGCTCTAGTCATCAATTTTTGCTTAATTACTGTCTTTTTTTGACAAAAATTTCATCTTCGATCATGTTTTTTCATAAAAAAAGGGGGGTTGAATGTTTATTCCTAGCAAAAAATAATGATCTGTTTGTATATGGTCCAGCAGGGTGTTTTTGTGTTTGGATCGTATATCCACGAACAAATGCTCAACCCCCCACTAAAATCACTGTTTTTGATAAAATCACGTTATTCGTAAATGGCATGATCTATAGGTGGGGTTGAGCATTTACGCATGAAATTGGATAATCCGCTTAGTATGCATTATTTTGGAAATTTTTAGATATTTACACCAAATTGTTCTTCAATTGGAATTTCTGCAAATAAAATCTGAAAAAAGATTCCTATAGCCCCCAATATTAGCCCAAGATAAAGGCATTTTTTTGCCTTTTGTCGATCATCATTTCTTAATGCAAAATATGCAATTATGCCACCAATTATTCCTAGAAAGATCGGTAAGAGATACCACCAATTACTTCTTTGTCTTTCAGGTTCCAAGTGTACTTAGTTATTTTTTTGGATTATTTTGAAGTTGTTTTTGAACTTGTTTGATCTCAATTTCTACCGTTTCAAGAGGATTTTCAACCTGGTTTCTCTTTATTGAGAACATTTTTGGTCTGTCGAAATCATTACTACAATCTGGGCATGCGTAAACCAATACTCTGTATTCATTGGGAGCTTTTGGATTTGATAAACGTGGATAGTAAACTAATCTAGAACCACAATCAACACAATAACGATTGGCCCTTTTAGTTCTGGCCATTGTAAACCTCCTGCATTATTACTAATATGCGATCATCTATTAGATCGTTACAGTCTAATTCCATACACCATTTAGGTTCAATCGATCAATATTTCTAAATTCGAATTTAGAAATATTAGGCGCCGCCCGTCAGACTTGAACTGACGACCAACGGATTAACAGTCCGACGCTCTACCACGCTGAGCTAGGGCGGCATAGACATTACCCTCGTCAAAAGCGATTTAATCCTTATGATCAGAAGAAAAAGCAATAAATCGTATTATTTTTCAATTCCTTTTGATTTAGAAAATTTGTAAATACCATCTAGAAACACACGATGATCTTTATTTTTTACCTTTGATTTTAATTGAATATTTGCAGCGGTTTGTGAAACATCAGTTAAAACAGGTCCAGTTATTATGACATCATCTCCTTTCACAGTAACTTTTGTTGCTCCTTTTATTGCAGAAATTCTTGGTGCTCTTTCTCCTTGAAAATTCTCAATTAAAACATTTTTTCCTTCTATCTTAACAGTGATAGGAAAATGTGAATAGACAATTTTCATTTTTATTGTAAATCCATCAACAACACCTGCACAAAGTGTTTGGATTAATGATTTAGACGTATTAAGTATGGCTAGATGTTTTTTTCGTTCACCTGTTTTTTTAAGAAATATTTTATTGTCGTTTATTTCAATAAGAACTGGAATTTTTTTGAAATTTTTATATACATTACCTAATGGTCCTTGGACATGTATCATACTACCCTTTAAATTTACTTTAACATCATCTGGTATTTGAATTTCTATTGCAGTGTTTTCTATTTGCTTAGTAGACATATCCTATCAAAAATCCTCCAATATTTTTATTTACTGCTTCTTTATGTGACATCACACCCTGATTTGTAGTTACAAGTAATATTCCTCTATTGTACGCTGGAAGAAATTGTTGCTCCCAAGTATTATATTCATCTTTTTTCACTTTAAATCTTGGCGTAATAGCTCCACACTTTGTAATTTTTGCTAAAAGTTGAATCTTAAATTTTCCTCCACGCTTATCATCAATATGTTCAAAGTCTCCAATATATCCTTCGTTCTTTAAAGTTTTGAGTACTTCCATTCCAAGTTTTGATGTAGGTATAACAACGCAATTATTCTTTCTTCGATCTTCAGTATTGAATAATGTAGTAAATAGATTTGCTATAATATTATTTGTTGGCATATCTCATCTATCCATTTTTTTTAAATCCTAAAGAAATTGCTACCTCTCTAAAACAACGTCTACATAAGTATAGGTCATACTTTTGAATAACTGCGGTATAATCACCACATCTTTTACACCATCTAGAACCTCTTCCAATTTTTCCTTCAACTCTTGGTGTATAACCGGTTCCACGATCTCCAAATGATCTATCTTTGACCATTATACAACTTTCACCCCAAATTCTTCAGTTAAAAATTTAATCGCATCATTTTTTGCTATTCTATGATTTTTTCCAACCTTTGCTTTACTCTTATTAAATTTAATATTAAATCCAGGTCTTGCCAATGATATTGATACTTCTAAACCTAGAATCCCAATCTTAGGATCATATTTTATTCCAGGAATATCAATATGTTCCTTTATCCCAAATGATAAATTTCCTTCGTTATCAAATGCTTTTTCTGCAATTTGATTGTCTTTTACTACTAATAGTTTTTTTAATAATTCTATTGCATCATTACCTCTAACAGTTACAGCAATACCAATAGGTTCTCCTTTTCTTACTCCCCAATCCCTCAGTGATTTTTTTGCATTTCTCGCATTTGGTTTTTTTCCAGTTATTTGGACGAGTGTTTGTTTCCCTATTTCTATTGGTTCACCAGATTTTCCAACTCCCATGTTTAAAACAACCTTAGCTAGCGAAATTTTTTTCATTAAATTTTGAGTTTGTTGAGACATATTATCACCTAATTTGTACTAGTGGTTTTTCTTTTCCAACCACCATAGTAATGTTTGCAGGAATTTCAATCGCTTTATCATCTATAAGAAGACTAATTCTTTTTGGCAGTGTAAATGTACCCTGTTTAATTTCATTAATAGGCCCAATATGTCCAGCATTTAGTCCATTTGTTATGATTATTTGAGAATTTTTTTCAAACTTAACCGTTTCTAAAATTTTTTGTTCAGGAATCTGTAACAAGCATGTATCACCAACATTTACATTTGTATCAGTAATTATAGATCTTCCATCATGAAATCCAATTTGTGTTTTTCCACCTTTAATAGTCGTTTTACTTTTTACTTTAACAAGTTTTTTAGATTTTTCAGTAGCATTAATTTTTATCGGTACAAGTATACGTCCATCTTTGGGTACCAATCTATACATATCTGCAGTTCCGTCTAATTCCACTGTATCCATTAAACCAATAGAATGATGAAGAGATTTTTGTATAACACCATCAACTTTTACCTTACCATCATATATTGAAGATTTAGCCTCTCTTAGTGTTTTTACTTTTTTTAATACGTCACGTAATAAAACAGCGGTAGGAATTGAAGTATTTTTTGGGTGTGAGCCAGGTTTAACTGTAATAACAAACCTTTTCTCTTTTCTACTTATCCCCCAAAACATGGGAGCCATTTGCCGCTTTAGTTTTTTACTACCCGCTATCGAACCCATTATTTTTTCACCCTGTCCTTAACACCATCTTTGAGATCTTTCATTTTATCTGCTGATTTAACTTCACTTTTCTTTTTATCTGCTGATTTAACTTCACTTTTCTTTTTATCTGCTGATTTAACTTCACTTTTCTTTTTATCTGCTGATTTAACTTCACTTTTATTTTTAGCCTCTTCTTTCATTGCTTTAATCTTTGATTTTGATTTTTTTTCTAATATTTTGACACGCCATTTATCATCCGTATTTAATGATGTTATAATCGTATTTGTAGAATGAATGTACACATCAACTTTTTCACCTTTCAATTTTTCTTTTTTATTGCCTTCTATAGCAATACTGTTACTTTCAGTTGAGATTTTAGCAACTTTACCAGTAAGACCCTTGTATTCACCACGTATCACTTTGACTGTATCATCAATCATAATTCTAGCACTACGTCGCGGATATTTTTTACGTAGATCTTTTGATAGTGTAGCACAAATTTGTTTACTCACAGTTTGGTTCATAGCTCGATAAATTTTCCTATTTCTAATTTTGGTCGGTTTCATCTAGATCACCATTGATGCCAGGTTAGCTATTCTTGGCCATTTTTCAGATGCTTCTACAGCTACAGGGCCTTTAATGTCAGTTCCTTTAAGTTCGCCATCAGATGTAATTATCACAGCTGCATTATCTTCGAATGACACTCTTACTCCATTTAATCTTCTGATTGCGTATTTTTGTCTGATAATAACTGCGCCATGTACTTGTTTTCTTAACTCTGCAGGTCCTTTTTTTACAACAACATTACAAAAGTCACCAACTGCCCCAGCGGGCAACCTTGATAGTCTTGTGTGGTATTTGTGAACGTTAACAACTTCCAGTATTTTAGCACCGGAATTATCAGCACATACAATCTGTGCACCAACTGGAATGACTCTGGTCACACGCGGTCTAAATTCTACAACACCTTTGGAAGCTTTTCCACGGCTTCTTCCCTGTGACATTATGATTTAACCTCAACAACAACAAAAGAAACTGATTTTGAGATCGGTCTACATTCAGCAGCTACAACATAATCTCCTACTTGTACATTCAAGTTAGATGGAACATGTGCATGAATTTTATTTTTGCTTCGTCCAAATCTTTTAAATTTTGTGAAATAAATTGGAGATTCCTTTTGAATAACAGCGGTTCCTTTTGCTTTTGCATTTATAACAATTCCTTCAAACAGTTTGCCGCGTATTGTCAAAGAACCATTAAATGGGTTATTACTTTCGTTTTCTACTGCTTTTTCCTTTGGTTCCTTTACTGGTAATCCTATATTCTTCGTCATTTCTTTTTCAACTCATTAATCCTAGTCAGTATTCTTGCAATATTTTTTCGATGTGGCTTAAGCTTACCGCTTTCTTTTCGTAGCGTGCCTTTTTTTGATTCTACATTAAGTTTAAAAAGATCTGCACGAATTTGTTTCAGTCTATCATATAGATCTTTTTCATTCATTTCTATGATTGCTTTATTTCTTAACCGCACCATTATTTTAGCCTCTGCTCTTCTTCCTCTAAAGTTACAAGTGATTTCATTTTTTCCCCTTCAATTTTTATTTGCTCTGATTCAGTTTTTGCTACATCTTTTTGTTCCATTTCTTTCGTTTCTTCAGTTTCTGGCTTTAATGTTTCTTCCATTTTAAATTCAGGAACTATTTTTTCTTTGTTTGCAATTCTAATTCTGATTCCAATTAATCCCATCTTCGTTTTTACGTGAACAATATCTTCAGAAACTACATTTTTTGCATAATCACCAGCTCTTGGAAGAACACCTTGTACGTGTTTTTCAAAAGCGGAACGATCACCACGTAATTTTCCGGAAATTGTTATTTGAACACCCAGTGCACCAGATTCCATTATTTGATTCATTGTCCACATAGTCGCTCTTCTAAATGCGGTTCCACGTTCAATGTGCGCTGCCATTCTGTTACACATTACATTTGGTGATAATTCTGCCTTTTGAATCTCTTCAACTGAAATTTGAGGATCTTTGAACCCGAAGTCTGATTCAACTTTTTCTGTTAGCTGTTTAATACCTGATCCTTTTCTGCCTATAACAATTCCTGGTCTAGTAACATAAAGTGTAATTCTTGTTCCAGAAGGAGTTTTTGCAACTTCAACTTTATGAAATCCAGCCTCTTTAATCTCTTCTCGAAGAAAATCATTAAGAAGCATCATATTATAATTATCCTTGATTACATTTTTTAGTTGTGTCATTTGTTATGCCTCTTGTGCAACAATCTCTACATGAGTCATCGCATCATTTTTAGCTGAAGATCTACCCATTGCTCGTGGTGTAAATCGTTTGAGCAATCTGCCCTTATGTACAGTCGCATTTATTATTTTGAGTCTATCCAAATCCATTCCTTTGTATTCTGCATTTGATTCTAAATTATCTAATAATTTTAAAATTTCTGTTGCGGCTTTTTGTGGATATCTACCCGACATTGTTCCAGGGTCAGATCTATGTCCCACTTGGTTCTTATATCTTCCAAACGGAATACTTCGTTTAAAATTTGTTACATCAATCAGATAGTCTCTAGCTTTTTCAAGTGATAATCCCTTCATGGCAGTAGCTATTTCTCTAGCATGTTTGTGAGAAATTGTTTTTTCTCTTATCGCAGCACGAACATGTTTAGTCGCATCAAAATATTGAAAGGCATAATGACGTTGAGGCATATTTCTCACTTTAATGGCACATACAAGCTAGATCTTGATGCTCCTACTCCTGGCGCGCCATGACTTACACGTTTATTTGTAATCACATATTCTCCTAAATAATGCCCAACCATTTCCGTAGTTATAGTTACAGGAACAAATTCTTTACCTGAAAAAACATTTACGGTTACACCTACCATATATGGTAAAACAAGCAAATCACGAAGATGAGTGTTAATGACAGTCTTTAGTTTGCCCGCTTTTGTGGCTTTAATCTCTTCAATCAATTTTCTTTTACCATCGTTTATTCCTCTGGTTAATGATCTTCTGGCACGTGCAGGAAATAATTTAAGCAATTTTTCTAATGGCACTTCTTCTAATTCTTTTTGCGATAATCCACGATACGTAAATTGTTTAACCAATCATTTCCACCATTTTTCTGTTAAAGACGTTTTTTGGTCCATATTATAGCATTCCTATTTTGGTTGCCAAATCTCTTGCAATGTCAACAGTTTCAAATTCCACAAATGCTTTTTTGCCATAAATTGTTCTTGCTGTATTAACTGCTATAGCTTTTTGTTCATAAAGAGTATTTATTGCATCTTTTATTGCCAATTTTGTAGATGTTTTTTCTACAATGAAGCAAATTTTTTTTTCAGTTTCTACTAACTCAAATGTTTTTTCTGTAATGTATGGATTTAGAATAATTTTATTTGCAAGTCTTACTTTCATATATCATTCACCAGTAATTCTAAATGAGGCGACTTAATTTTTTCAATTTCTTTTAATGCACTTTTTGAGTATACAACTAATCTAATTGGTGCTCCGCCTGGAGCCAGATCTAAAACACTCAAATCTTTAGCCGCACGCGCATCAACTCCAGGAATTGCACCACACGCATTTGACAATAGTTTTGAGTTTGATACAACAAATAATACACTTTTACCAATTTTTGCACCTCTTCCCCGCAGTAAAGATTTTCCAGACCTAGCTTTTCGTGATTTTAATCTATCAACATCTTGCATTAAATTTAAAGAATCTAATATTTTTAACGCCTCTTTAGTTTTTGTAATAGATTCTATATCATCGGATATAACAATAGGAAATGTTTTTAGATTTTCAATTTTGTGTCCTCTTGATTTAATAATTTCTTTTGATTGCGTTGCAGCTATTGCTGAACATAACGCAAGTTTATTTTCTTTTTTATTTAATTTCTTAAAAATTACCTTTTGCACTTTAGGAGGATGTGCTTGTCTTCCACCTTTCACTGAGCCTACTCCACCAGCTTCACCTTGACGTCCACCTCCGCCTCCACGCATCTTAGCAATTCTTGATCTTCCCTGACCAGTTGGTGGGTCATTCGATCTTGCAACAACATCCATACCAGCTGTTGGATGTGTTCCCTGTGGTTGAAATTTATGTGAAGTCAGGTGAGTAAATGATTTACTGATCAAATCTTTTCTAAATAAGGTTGAAAACACTAATGGCAGTTCTACATCATCTTCTTTTGTTCCATTTATGGTAAATGTTGGGACATTCATTAGACAACAACCTCTAAAATATTTGGTTTGGTTATCTTTTTTGGCATGTTTCGTATCTGTGTTCGTAATTTAATTAATCTCTTATAGGTTCCTGGCACAGACCCACGTACTATAATAAAATCCCCGTTAACATTTCCAAAATGCTTGAAACCGCCTTTTGGATTTATTTCATATTTTATATTTTCAGTATTATCCATAACCATAATTTTTTTATCGTATTCTATTCTTTGATGAAGACCATGTTGACCTCCTCTAGGTACAGTGTACATTACATATTGTGGTGATATAGGACCAAGTGAACCTACTTCTCTAACACTTTTTCTTGATTTATGTTGTTTCTTTTTCACTCCCATTCTTGTAATAGGACCTTGCCAACCTTTACCCTTAGTAATTGCAGCTGCATCAATAGTGTCACCTGATTCAAAAACTTGATCAATTTTTACTTCTTTACCTAAAATGTCTTTCACAAATGTAAATTGTTTTTTAATATCTCCGCCCTTTACAGCTGCTTCAAAAACATATGGTTTTTTTTGTTCTAAACCAGCATTTCTAGGAATAACAGCAATTATGGCATAAATTTCTTTAATTTTTTTAAATGTTTTTTCTGAATATTCTAACAAACCTTCCTTATTTTTTATCTTGAATAATTGAGAAATATTTTTTGGTAGATTATCAGCATACAAATCAAATTGTGCATGCTTACCATTTTGATCTTTTGAATACCCTCTTATCCCTACAATCAGAACAGGTGGTGTAACAATTACTGTACCAAGGCTAACAAGCTGCTTTCCATAGTTGGGTGTTTTTTCACGATCGTCAATATTTACTATTTGTACACATCCTGCTTTGAATCCTGCATGCACCAATAATTTTGGTTCCTCTGAGTTAACTTTAGGCCATGCTCTAATTCTGGCTTCAAAACTTTTAGCTCTACTTCTAGGTAGGTATGCAAGACTACCTCTACGTGGTGCACTATGTCTTCTATGACCCATAACAAACGAAAAAAGTCGTTAACCCCATTATATACTTACTAGAATTTTAATTGTTTTTTGTTGTAATAGATCTTATGGTTTAATGATATTATTAATTGACAAAAATATTGTGTAACTTCCTAAAGCAAGCCCAACAAACCCAACTGCCATCGCCAAAATCAAAAATTTTTTTTTGCAACCATTATTTTAGATGGTTCAATACTAGATATTAATTATAATTAAGAATGTTAATTATTGATAATATTCCTAATATTGCTTCTTCAAGACGTACAGTTTGTGTTGCTTGATTTGGGAAAAAGTTGAAGATCTTAGAATTTTGAATTTTCTTAATATCAGTACCTAAAATATCATGAATTCCCTTATTCGTAGTTCCAAACACAATAAGTATTGGTTCATTTGTCTCAGTCATTTTTTTTGCGTCTAATGTGGTAAAATTTTTTCCTTTTTTTGACGTTAGAATTATTTTGCCTTTCCATGTTGATAAAATAGAAAGTAAATTAGATCTTTCTTTTACACTGTATCCCCAATAATCTTTAATATCTTCTCTTGAAATCTCTTTTGCTGTAAGTTCCGGTTGTGTAGTTTTAATTTGTATAGCAATTCTTGTACCAGATTTCATTTTTCCAAAATATTGAATAAGTTTGTTTGTCCCAATGTTTAGAAATTTTCTTCCCTTGTAGTCTATAATTAGTGCATCACGTACATCACCTGTTTTTATCATTTTTTGATTTGATGTTGTTATATGACTAGAAATATTCAGCGGTTGTAGTACACCAGCATATTTCAGTAATTGTGTTTTTGGAAATATCTCTTTACGAAAATATTGTGGTGTTTCTAAATATTTTAATGATGTTGATAAAAGCGCTGAATCATTTTTATTCTGTTTTCCATCTTGGTAAATAAAAATCTGATTTATTTTAAAAATTGCACATGCTCTTGCAATTATTGATATTTTTTTAGTTTTATTTAATATGGTTGATTCATCTAGTAGTGATGAATCAGGTATAGCAATTGATAAATTCAATAACTAACATTGCTCCATAATTACAAAACTATAATGATTACTTTTTTTCAATATGATATTTTTCTGTTGCAGATCGTAGTAAATCTGTAACCTGATTTTTATCTACAACCTCAAATCGTTTAGTATCAGATTTAATCTGACAAATTTTAATTCGTTCAGAATTACTTGTATCATCACTTACTAAATTAATTGCAGCGACGGCTAATATTTTAGATTCTTCTAATGTCATTTCTGATTTGTATTCTTTTATCAAAAATTCTGTAACCTTATCTGAATATGCACCAATTGCAACCGCGTTATATGGAACATATGCTCCACTAGGGTCAGTTAAAAATAACGAATTCCCATTTTCATCTATTCCTCCAATAATTAATGCTACACCAATTGGTCTAGCTCCAGCATATTGAGTATACTGTTGACATTGATCAGCTATATGTTTTGCAACAGCTTCAACACTTACAGATTCATCATAAACTATCTTACTACTCTGTGAAAAAAATCTTGCGTCAGTTACTTGACCGCGTGCATCTGGAATATAGCCCGCTGCTGCAATCCCGATATGTTGGTCAACCTTGAATAATTTTTGTGAATCTTCTACAACCTGGAATTTTCTTGGTTTTTCGTCTGCTGCAAATATAATACCATATTTTGTTTTAATACCAAGAGCGATAGTTCCTCTTTTTACTGTTTCAATCGCATATTCAACTTGATACAATCTTCCATCTGGTGAAAAAACAGTAATTGCTCGATCATAACCCTGTTGTGATGGCATCAATTCAATTGAGAATCGCAGAAAGTTTAATTTAAGTTTAGCATTATATCGAAATTAGTGAGTTAAACAACCATCATGAACACATCAAGACACTACTGTAAAATTTGTGGAAAAAAGTTAATCCTCCATTCAAAGCCATGTGTGAAAAAAGCGTAAAATGGTAACGCAGCAGGACGGATAACTTATTTTATTATCTCAAAAGAATTTTTGTAACTGTTTGTATTTGATTTTAGTGAATCTTCTATGTATCGTTCTGAAAAACCATGTACTTTTTTGATATGTTCTATAATATCAGTACAGGTTGTTAGGCAAGTTCTACATTTGTATTTCATATCTAGTACAAAACACCACACTATACATACTGATCTACTCAAAAACGTTTGACATGAATTCATGCTTCATAATTCGGCGTTCTAACAGAACGAACTCATCATACTCTTAGGAAGTCAGAGAGAACCACTTCTATAATCATCAGCATTATGTAGACATATTCTCATCTTAAAAATTGTGGATATTCAGGAATAAATCAATCGTAAAGATCAAACTACCAAATTGTAACTTTAGGTGGTTTAATTCATCATAGCAACAAATATTGTTTAGTCGTATCAGAAATTTCTTATGCGTATAATACAAAAAATCATTGTTATTTCACTTGCAATTTTTATATCTGCATTTTTTATTCCGACTGTTTTTAATATAATTTGTAATGGCACACTAAGATTAGATTGTTAAATTAATGTAACATGGGTTTATACCGCAAATTAATGATTTACTACATTTACAATGTGAACAATTTATGACTTAACTTTAGCTAAAATCTAGTATGCTTAATGAAATTCACTTGTTTAATTTGTAAGGAGAAATTCGATAACGTCTTATCTTTACGAAAACATATGAAAAATCATCTTAATGATTCAAAATGAGTTTGAGGGTTTAACCCCTCATTCTCAATCGGTTTTTGGAATCAACCAATATATCGTAAAAAGTATCATGATTTTAGTCTTGTCTTAAGTAAGAGTTAGAGCAAGGCCCTAACTCTTACTGATCCAATTAACTGTAAAAGATATTACAATTTTAGTCTTGTCAAAAATATAGTATGGAATTAGCGTTTACACGCTAAGACCATAAAGGTGGACGAAGAGTCCATCATCTTCCTACGTAAAGCCAATGAACCGTAAAAGATATCGTAATTTTAGTATTGTCTTAACTCGATTCTTTTCTAATCAACTTTACGAATTATTTGATTAATCTGGTATACTGTATTATATCATCAATCTTGTCAACAATCTACATTTTTAATGAATAATATTGATTAATTGTTATGGGTGAATTTGAAATTAATTTGAAACTTTCTGAAACACCTACATCTTCTCAGATTAAAAAACTGGAAAAATATTTCAAAGAAATTCCACTATTTGAAATATTATCTGGTTTAAAATTTGCAAACAATCGTTGGGTTGCTAAAGATGCTGGTATACTAAAAGTTGGAAGGAAAAGCATTTTACAGAAAGAAACCCATTCTGTTACTACCGAGCAGGCTCAATGGCGATTAAAAAACTGGAAAATGATGATTGCAAATTATCGTAGAAGGGGTTATAGTTACCCAACAATCTCTAGAATTAAAAAATTATTTGTTCAGATTAGTAAAAAAAAGTCTAAATCATAGATTCTTTTTCTTTTGAAAAATGTTGTGATGATGTGGTTGGCGGCTCTGGCATAGCGGTTTTTGTTTTTCCCTCAATAACATCATGCGCTTCTTGTAATATTGCATCCGTATCTGTATTTCCTTGATATGTTGGTGTCATTGATTCTTGCGATAGTGATGAATCAGTTAACATATCACCAAACATGTTTGTTAAATCTTCCATCGATGTGTGCATTTGTGGCATTAACGTAGAAATTGATGGAGCGAGTCCTTTAATTAACGACATACATGGGCTTAACGTAACAACAATATCACCTAATTCAGAGACAGTACCCAACCGTTCCTTAATTTGCTCCATTGCCAATTTTGCTTCAGCGATTTTATTTTTTGCTTTTTTAACTTCTACTAATTCTATTGCATATGTCATTGCTTTTGATTCATTTCGTGTTTGTTTTGCATCAACAATTTTTTTGAAAAGATTCTCATAATTTTGCTTTAATTTATTGTGTGTCTGTTCAAGTCGTAAAATTTGGCATTCTATTTTCTTTCCAGCGCCATCAATTTTGTTTTTTAATGTGGCTTCTGGCCTAACTTTATCTAGAAATTTCTGTGATAGAATATTATTTTTAACCTCTCGCCAATTCTTAGTTATATAACCCATTTTCTAAGATTATTCAAAAAATCTACATTTTGTGACTTAACTAAAATATTTTGATCTAATTGGATCGAAATATTTTATGTAACTTCATTTTTGAACCTAAACACAAGGAAGTTTCAAAATTACATTGCTTTTTATCTAACTATTTTTTATTTTGAATGTGAATAAGCGATTAATCGTAGTTGGTGCATTTCTAGGAATTGCTATTACAATAGCGTTTTTTATTGGCTGTCCAAACAAGGCAATTGGCTGTTTGGCTTTTGATATCAGTCGTTAATTATATTAAATGAAATTTACTTTTTGCATTTTCTAATACATGCAATGATTTTGCAATCTGTTCATTTGTTAACCTGGCAGTGATTGAAATTCTAATTCTTGCATGATTACGTGAAACAGTTGGATACCTGATTGGTTGTGCAAAAATTCCATTTTTAAAAAGATATTCACCAAACTCCATCGCTATTTTTTCCTTTCCAATAATAATGGGAAAAATATGTGAATTTGAATTATCATTAAAACCTATTTTTTTTAAACCATCTGAAAATTTCTTAACATTTCTCCATAATTTTTTTCGATTTCTCTCTCTATTGGATTCAAATCTTTTTGTTGCATCATCAATTAGAAGCCTTGGCAATGCAGACGTATAGATAAACGATTTTGATTTATTAACACATAATTCAATGATATTTTTCTTTGCTGATACATATCCCCCAAATGATCCTAATCCTTTACTTAAACTGCTAATATAGACATCAATTTTTTTTGAAACACCAAAATGATTTGCCGTGCCTCTGCCATCATTACCAACAACGAAGTCACCATGAGCATCGTCTAATACTACTATTGCATTATCTCTTTTAGATATTTCAGAAATTTCGTTTAGATTGGAAAAATCTCCATCCATACTAAATATTCCTTCTGTAATTATGAATTTTCGTTTGGCTTTTGTTTTTATTTTATGAGTTAGATCATTCATATCGTTGTGTTTAAAAATTGATAGTTTTGCATTTGATAGTTTACACGCTTCAATAAGGCTTGCATGATTTAGTTTATCGCTTAATACAAGATCGTTTTTTCTAACAAGTGATGATATTACACCAAGGTTTGCCATATATCCAGTTGGGAAGATTAACGAACTTTCCTGTGATTTATGCTTCGCTAATTTCTCTTCAAGTATTCTAAATGAACTATCATTACCAGAAACTAGGCGAGAACTAGATTGGTTTTGTTTGTTTGAAAGTTTTGGTTGTGCTATTCCTAAATAATCATTTGAACATAGGTTAATGAGAGTTTTTGAATTAACAGTTATGTATGCGCCAGCAATTTTACTATCATGCATTTTTCTATACAGACTATATTTTTTAATTTCTTTTAATTCAGAATTGATATATTCAAATTTATGTTTCAAGATTTAGCTCATTAATCATTTCTGTGTCTTTTTTTATTGTATTTCCACCCATTGTTAGATATCCAGCGCTAATTATCCCATTTGCCCCACTAACCAGCAATTTTTGTCCATCATCTTTTAGATTAACTTCACGGCCACCAGAAATTTTGATTATTGATTCTGGTAAAAGAAATCTTAGTGTACTAAAAACCCTCAAGATCTCTGTGATATCTAATTGTGTCTGAAGTTCTAATGGCGTTCCTGGCATTGGGACCAACATATTCACAGTGACTTCTTCAGGCTCCAATTCTGAAATCTCAAAAATTAATTCTTCACGTTGTTTTCTAGTTTCACCAAGACCGATTATTCCACCGGTACAAAGTTCTAAACCAGCGTTTCTGGCAATTTTTAATGTTTTTACTCTATCATCATATGTGTGAGTTGTACAAATTTCTGGGAATTTGCTACGTGATGTTTCCAGGTTATGATTATATCGTTTTACTTGAAGTTTCTTTAGTGTTTTAGCTTGTTTATCAGTTAAAAACCCAAGACTACATTCAACTGAAATTCCAACTTTTTTATTAATTTCTTCAATGATTGCACATACTTTTTCAAAATCAGGTGTGCTAGGTTCTCTCCATGCCGCAACAAGACAAAATGAATTAGCACCATCATTTTTTGCATTTAGTGCCTGTTCAACTATTTCTTCTGGTGGTGGAAGCTCATATCCAGTAATTTTTGTATTAAAGAATGCTGATTGTGAACAAAATGTACAATCCTCACTACAAAAATTTTTTTTAATATTTGCTAATTCTTCAATATCAACTTTTGATCCGTGAAAATGTCTTGTTATGTAATTTGCTGCATCTGATAAATTTAGAAGAAATTTATTATTAATATTAAATAATTCAGATATAGTAGATCTTGTTAGTTTTTTGCCATCCACAACATCATCACGGTATTTTGATATCAGTTCACATTTTTCAGACATTGATTTTTTTAATTTTGATACATAATTAAGCGTTAACCAAAATATTTGTTGAGGTTAACTATTATTAGTAATGAATAATATTTGTGCAGTAATGAAAAACCAGAATCATTTGTGGCATCCAAATACACAGATGTCAGAATGGAACAAATTTCCAAAAATTGTTCGTGGTGAAGGAATGTGGTTGATTGATGAAGATGGGAATAGGTTACTTGATGGTGTTGCAAGTATGTGGTGTAACGTTTGGGGGCATTCCAAAAAAGAGTTGGTTAATGCAATCATTAAGCAAACAAAAAAACTTCAACATGCACCATTATTCAATCTTACAAATGAACCATCTGAATTACTTGCTAAAAAATTAATAAAATTGTCTCCAAACATGACTCAAGTTTTTTTTTCTGATAATGGATCAACTGCCATGGAAGTTGCTATAAAAATTGCATTGCAATATTGGAATAATGTGGGGGAAAATAAAAAAATAAATGTTGCCACTCTGAAAAATGGATATCACGGTGATACTTTTGGTGCAATGTCTGTAGGATATGTGCCTGAATTTTTCTCAAAATTCCGTTCAAAATTATTTTCAACTATACAATTTCCTGTTCCAAGAACTGTATCTGCTGGAACTCACAAAAAAATGTCTTCTAAGGAATATGAGGAATACTGCCTATCAAAAATTGAAGATAAACTAAAAAAAGATAATTCTATTGCTGCATTTGTTATGGAAAGTGGTGCACAGATGGCTGGAGGCGTAATAATTTATCCTAAAACTTTCCAAAAAAAGATATCTCAGATATGCAAAAAAAATGATGTTTTGTTTGTCTTAGATGAAATTGCGACTGGTTTTGGTAGGCTAGGATCTATGGTTGAATATAAATCTCAAAATTCCATTCCTGATATTGTTTCGTTTGGAAAGATGCTTACTGGGGGATATCAAACATTTGCTGCAACTTTAACCACGAAGAAAATTAATGATTCTTTTCTTGGCAAGTTCTCTGAATTCAAACATCTTTTTCATGGTCATACCTATACTGGGAATCCTACAGCTGCTGCATTATCTCTAAAAAATATTGAATTGTATGAAAAATACCATCTAATTGAAAAAATTCAAAAAACATCTAAGGTTTTTGAAAATAGAATTAATGATATTTCTAATTTAGATATTGTGGGGGAAATTCGTCATAAGGGAATGGTTATGGGAATTGATCTTGTTCAAAACAAAAACTCAAACAAACCTATTTCATCTAAAACATCCATTAACAAATTAGTATTTGAAGAAGGTAGAAAACATCAAATCTATTTCCGAACACTTGGAAATACCATAATGCTCGTTCCTCCATTAGCAATATCTCAAAAAGATCTTAACTTTCTAATTGATGGAACCATATGTACAATCAAATCAATATCTAGGAAATTATGATGAATTCTTTTTTTGTTACTGGAACTGATACTGATGTTGGAAAAACATGTGTCAGTGCTTCAATAGCTAAACATCTTCGTGATATTGATGTAGATGTTGGTGTGATGAAGCCTTTTACATCTGGTTACAAGGCAACACCTGATTCTGTATCCGAGGATGTTGAAATTTTAATGAAATATTCGGGAGTAAAAGATCCTGTTGATCTTGTAAATCCATATCATTTTGAAATTCCTACTTCTCCATATGATGCATCTAAACAACTTAATCTTGAAATTGATATCTCCAAGGTGATTGAATCATACAAACAACTTGCTTCAATACATGATGTTGTAATTGTAGAAGGAATAGGTGGAATTATGACTCCTATATCTAAAAATTATTTTGTTTCTGATCTGATTTCTGATTTACAATTGAGTTCATTCGTTGTAACTGGTTCTAAAATCGGTGCTGTAAATCATTTCATGTTGACATACGAGCATGTACGACAAAAAAATTTGAGTTTAAAAGGAATTTTGGTAAATCAAAATGTTTCTGACGGGTATGAGTTAACTAATTTGAAGCATCAAATATTTGGTCTAACTGGGCGCAAAGTTTTTGGTGTAATTCCATACAATCATTCATTTACCATTGAATCGTATGTTGAAAATTTTCCAAATTTTGTTGATATGTCAAACTTCGGTCTTGAAAATATTTAGTTTATTCATCTTCTTTGTTTTAATAAAATTTTGAGCATCTTTTAAAAATTTACCAAAAGACTCTTTTTCTGTTATGTATGTAGATTGTGGAATTTCAATATGATCCTTTGAAATAATCCATATGTTTAGATCCTCTTTCTGAATTTTCTTTATATCTTGAATTCTTTGTTTTGTTTCTTCAATATTGGATGTTTTAACAAAAAATATCATTATCGTATTATGACTATTTTTTTGTAATTCTTCTGTATTTGGAATTATCATGTCTAGTTCTATATTTTTAAAAGTAATTTTTCGTTGACTAGGAATTAACATCTCTGTAAACAGATAATGTGTTAGGCTTTCTGCTAATGTCCCATGTTTTTCATATTCTTCTATATTCTGTATACTTTGAATAACTGGTCCGTAAATTTTTTCAAATAATTCTGAAAATTTGCCGTTTAACAATAATTGGTGTATTTGTTCTTGCCCAATGTCCTCTATCTTTGCGTATAATGCATCTTTAATGGGTGAACTTTCACTCATAAGATTTAATCAACAAAGGCATAATGACGTTCACCTTTACTTTCAGCTGATGTTTTTACATCAACTATAACAAATTCTTTGTTTGCTGAACGGATATTTTCTTCATATGTACGCTTATTTTCATGAAGTTCTTCGTATTCATCTAGAGACAGCTTAGTTCTTGGTCCAAGTTCTGCTTCAAGATTCATATCTTTTACAACTTGGTCATATTCAGGTTGTATTACACCACTAAAGATCATGGCACTAGCCCCACTTCCGTAAGAACAAAACCCTACACGCTTTCCTTTCAAGTCAACTCCCTTTTGGTATTCAAACTCTAAACTACTTCTAAATCCAAGATATAATGAAGCAGTATACAAATTACCAATCATTTTAGATGCAATTAGGGAGCTAGCAAGTTTTGATTCATAAAGTTCAGCATACATTTCGGTGCTTGTAAATAATTTTGTAAACTGATGATCATTAGCCATAAACTCTGAATCCTCAAGAACCGATTCAATTGTTCCACGCGGATCTTTTGGAATTGGTTCTTCCATTCCTATCTCTTCAATAATTTTTTTCCATCTTGGTAAATCTCTCCATTCATGTCTAACAAGATACGCTAGAGCCTTTTTACCCATATTACTGTATGGAAGATGCATGTTTAGATAATCAACATGATCAAGAATTGTCTCACCGTCCTTTAGTTTGATTAATCCTGTTTTTTTTACTTTCCTTTTATAATCGATTAGTGCATTTTTTACTTGAATTAAATAAAGAAGATTAGAATACTGCCCATGTACAATAGGTGTTTCTTTTCCAAATGGTCTGTAAAAATCATACTCGTTCTTGATTGATGTTGCTGTAACTTTAGGATCAAATGATAATAATCTAGGCTTATCATTCAATAGCATTGCTATAGCACCAGCACCCTGAGTTACTTCACCACTTGAACCCAAGTCATATTTTGCAATGTCAGAAACAACAACTAGTGCATACTTATCTTCAGCCTCACCAGCCCTAATCCAATTAGTATTATCATATAATGCATATGAACCGCTAACACAGGCAAATTTACATTCAATTCCACCGCAGTGTCCAAAAGTATCTTCACCGTAAACTTGTTCTAACATTCCTATTACATACGAATTCATAGCCTTCGATTCGTCAAATGATGATTCAGTTGCAACGTATAATCGACCAATTTTGTCAGGAGTTAGTTTGTTTTTTTGCATAACTTTTAGACAAGCGTTTGCCGCAAGACATGCAGGATCCTGATTTGTATCAACAATGGCCATTTGCCCAATTCCTAATCCACGCTCTAATTTTTCTGGATCTAGACCTCTTGCTTTAGCAAAATCACCTGCGTCAAGATAAAGTCTAGGAATGTAAATTGCGATATCGTCTATACCTGCTGCCATGAGCTTGCCTTTCGAACTTGGAATATATACATTTCCTGTTAATTTTTTCAGATCTTATTAACAAATTTTTAGATCAACGTTAATTTTTCTGAAAATTACTATCATTCAAGTAATGAATCAAACACTTCCTGAAAAACATCGTAACGCTGTGCTCCAGTGATTTTTAATGCTTTATTATTCTGATCTATAATGAAAAATGTTGGTGTTGCATCTACACCTAATGCACGACCATCTGCATGACTTGAAAGAACCAAATCTTTCCATTTTGATTGAGACATGCATTCTGAAAATTTATCCATGTCTAAACCTAATGTAGATGCAAATTGATGAAGTTGTTCAGAAGATGCCCAACCTGTTCCTTCACCATCCCAATTATTATATAAAATTGAGTGATATTGCCAAAACATTTTTTGATCATTTGCACAATGTGCAGCACTGGCTGCATTTACAGAATCTTCATTAACCACTATGAAATCTTTAAACAATATTTTCACTTTTCCAGTTTCAACATAATTTGTTAGAATAGATTCCTCTGTTTCATGGAAAAATTTTTTGCAAAATGTACATTGATAGTCACCAAATTCAATCATAGTAAGTGGTGCATTTAGATCACCTAAGATTGGTGATGCATTGTCATAAAATGATGCAATTGTAGGGTTTTTTGTTGATGTAATTTCATTTATTGTAATTTCATCTAAAACTTGTGTAGATTCTGTGTTAATCATATTTACCAATAATACACCACAAAAAATACAAGCAATTGCAATTCCAGCCCCAATTCCAAGTGATGGCCAATGAACAGTTCGATTAGATGCTCCCTGTGATTTTTTTGGTGTAGGTTCCAATGAATTAATCATATCATTTTTTTTATGAGATAATTCTTCAATGTTTTTATCGTCATTAGAAAAAAAGCTTGGTACATTATCATCTGATGGTGATTTTGAGTCAGGTTCCATGGTTGCAATAAAAAATCATGAGGATTTAGGTCTTTATTATACGTCTAAAAAATCAAAATTACCGAAAATTTCTAACTTATAGATTATGGATCGTTAAGCATACAGTATGTAAATAAATGACAGTCTCTAAAAATAATTATGAAGAAAGTTTTTGTAAATGGATATGGATCAATTGGTAGCCGTATTACAAAATTTATCAAAGATGATCCTGACATAGATGTAGTGGGAATTGGAAAACATTCCTCAAATGAAAAAGTACAGCATGTTATTAATGATGGATTTTCTGTTTATGTTCCTGGAGATAAAATTGATAATTTCAAGAATTATGATATTTCGGGCTCAATTGAATCTGTATTAGATAACTGTGATTTAGTAATAGATGCTTCACCAGGTGGTAATGGATTCATTAATAAAAAAAATATTTATGAACCAAAGGGTATTAAGGCTATTTTTCAGGGTGGCGAAACAATTTTTAATGATAACGCAGTAGCTGACATTCTTTTTAATTCTAGAGTAAATTATACTGATGCATTTGATAAAAAATACGTTATGCAAGGAAGCTGTAATGTAACTGGAATGGGTAGAATTCTAAATCCATTAAGAGAAAAATATGCTGATAAATTAGTACGATTTGATGCAACATTAATAAGAAGATGGGCTGACCTTGAGCAAACTGATAAACAAACTGTTGATACTATTGAAATGACAGAACAACCGCATCATGGAACTGATGTAAAAGCATATTTTGGAAAAGATGCGCCGTTATTTGTTAGAGCAATTAAAGTGCCTACTAGACAAATGCATTTACATATTATGGATATACGTTTCAATGGAAACGCTCCAACTTCAAATGAAATTCACGAATTGTTTAAGAATGAACACGGTGTTGCAATTCTATGGACAGCTAAGGGAACAAAAGACGTTCGTGATTTTGCTGAATCTACAAAATTTAATTTTAAGGATACAAACATGTTACACATTCATGCTAACATGACTAAGT
Source organism: Thaumarchaeota archaeon SCGC AAA007-O23 (assembly GCA_000402075.1). GTDB lineage: Archaea > Thermoproteota > Nitrososphaeria > Nitrososphaerales > Nitrosopumilaceae > Nitrosopelagicus. The sequence continues at coordinate 195,893 of ARWO01000032.1, read as the reverse complement.
CTACAGGTGATACAATTCAATTAATGTACTCTGATGATCAAACAGGGATTGTAATCCCGGAGAATTATATGTTATTACAAGCAATGCTATTTCAGCGTGATTATAAGGATGCGTTAAAACGGACAGAAAAATTGTTCAATATGGATCAAAAGAAAAAATTACTAGAAGAGCATTTTTCAAAAAAAGATTAAATTACAACTTTTTCAATTCTGATTTTTTCAGGTTTGTTACCCAGAACCTTTTCTACAATAATACGAAGCGAGCCTATGACTATTTTATCACCTTCTTTTGGAATATCACGTAATTTCTCATGTAATAAACCACTAAGCGATGCGTAATCGTCACCTGGAGGAATATCTGTTCTAAAAATTTCATTAATTTCATCAATTTCAATATCACCATTAGTAATTATTACATCACCTCCCTCCTTTTGAAAATTTGATTTTGTTACATCTGTTTCATCATGTATTTCACCAACAATTTCTTCTACCAGATCTTCTAATGTTACACAACCTTCTACTCCTTCAAATTCATCTAAAACTATCGCCATGTGAGCTTTTCTTCCCTGCATTTCTTTTAATAGATCACTAACTTTTTTTTCTTGAGACACAAAAATAGGTTTTCTCGCGAGCTGTTGTAAATTAACCAATTTTTGATCCATTTCTAAATATTTCAAAATATCTCTAACATTAATAATTCCTGTAATTTCATCATGATTTTTTCCATATAGTGGTATTCTGGAAAATCCACTTTTGTTGATTAGTGGTAATGCCTCAAAAAGTAGCATTTTTGAGTTTAGTGTAAACATTTTGGTTCTTGGGGTCATGACTGAACGAATTACAATATCATCGAAATTCAGTGCGCCATGAACTAATTTACTTTCTTGTTTTTCAATTGCATTATCTTCAAGGCCTTGTTCAATTACACCTTTAATTTCTTCTTCAGTTAATCTTGGTGGTTCTTGACTACTACCAGTTAATTTTATTATTCCTTTTGTTATCTGTTCAAAAATCCATACAACTGGGTAAAATGCATAACTAAATGCAAGTAATACTCTACTATATCTAAGTGCGATTTTTGCTGCATTTGCATTGCAATATGTTTTTGGAGTTATTTCACCAAAAACTAGGATTAAAAATGTCATTACACCAATTACAATCGCTAAACCATTATTTTCAAATATTTTTAATGCAATGTCAGTTGCTAATGCTGTAGATGCAACATTAACCAAATTATTTCCAAGATTAACACTAGCCATCATCCTACTCGGATTAGATTTTAGCTTGTGAAGTGCAGTAGCACCTGGTAATTTTTGATTAAGCATTTGATGAACTTTCGAGCGTCTAACACCAACTAATGCTACCTCTAGACCGCTGAAAAATCCAGATAAACCAATTAAAATTATTAATACACTAATTTCATACGTAACGTCCATTTTAGTAATTACAAACTCCAATGATGAAGAACTTAGTCATTGATTTTAAATCCACCACATTTTCTTATGTTCACAATTAATCAAAGGTTCTTTTAAGGTTTCACATTTACGGTGAATTCACGTAAATGTGATTATCGTTTTGGCGGTCTCGCAAACTGGTTTGTTGGTTCATTGTGATAGTCTATTGGCAATAATGGTTCTTTTTGTCTTCCAGTTAAAATACCAACAATTTCATCGTCTTTCTTCATGATATTTTCGTGAAGAAGTTTCTTTATGCCAGCTGGAACTGCACCTGAAGCCATTTCACAGTCAAAACCATTTAATCCTACTATTGACATTCCATCCAACATTTCTTTATCAGTTACGCTAATGACAATTCCATCTGTATATTCTAACGTACGTATCCCCTTCAGTAAGTTAGATGGTTTACCAATTTGTATTGCAGTAGCCTTTGTTTTTGGTCGTATCCCATCATCATTCATTTTAGTGTAGTATCGTTCAATTAATTCAGTATTTGGGCTTCCATCATTCCACCGTAATTCAGTATCCTCAAATTTTCCATTGTATAAAACATCCAAAGTATTAGCACCTTCAGCATTAATAACAGCTATTCGTGGAATTTTTTTAATCCAACCCCACTCATATAACTCCATTAAACATTTTCCACAGCTTGACGTATTACCAAGCGCACCACCTGGATAAACTATCCAATCAGGAGTTTTCCATTCCAAGAATTCTAATAGACGATACGGAATAGTTTTTTGGCCCTCAATTCTAAATGGATTAATTGAATTTACTGTATAACTGCCAGATTCTTTAGCAGCTATTAATGATTTAGTGAATGCATCGTCAAAATTTCCATTAACGTGTATCATTTGTGTACCAAATTGATATGCTTGGCTAAGTTTACCTGGAGCTATTTCGCCTTCTGGAATATATACATCACATTCCATATTTTCATTTGCGGCAAACATACCTGCTGAAGCTGAAGTATTACCAGTTGATGCACAAATTATTTTCTTTGCTCCAACTAATTTTGCATGTGTAACAGCAGCAGACATACCATTGTCTTTAAATGAACCACTTGGATTGTAGCCTTCTGGTTGTAACATTAATTTTTCATTTTCAATTCCCACAAATTTTGCAACTTTTGACATATGATATGGTTTTGATTGTCTTCCTTCAGCACCATCAAGTGAAACCAAGTGTTGTGAACACTGAGTTAGATCTTCTGTATCTATCTCACAAAAATTTAATAGTTCACGAAATCGCCATACACCACTTTCATTAAATATACTTCCCTGTGGATTTCTTCTTTGATAAAACACTTCTTTGAGATTTTGTGATGGAGTATCATTATATTTAACATCCAAAAGATTTCCGCATGTACAATTAAATTCAAAAACTGGAATAGGATACTCTTTTCCACATTTGTGACTAATGCATTTTAAACATGATTTACCTTGCAACGTCATACATGTGGTTGCTGGCAATTTAAAGATAAGAAATTTAGCAAAATTCTATTGTTAATTTGATTGAATATTCCTAAACTTTTTGAATGGCTATGCAAATTATCAATTGCTTTGACAGATATTGATGAATATTTAAAAGGAATTTTAGGGCAAATTTTAGCCTCATACAAAATTTTAACTGAATTAAATGATGATCCAGATGATCTTGATGTGATTAAAAAAGAATTATCCAAAATCAGAGGACTTTTGCAAGTTATCTGTAGTAAATTAGGAGTAAAAAAATACCAATCTGATCATTTAGTTGCCTTATACAAATTATCAACATATTATATTGATACGTATGATTTCGCAAGAGAAATTGAAAATTTAGCGCCAGTTTATTTTAATGATTCTAATAGATTAAAAAATTTGAGATTGTTGATTATTGATTCACTGAATGATAAAAAACTGATTGAAAAACTTCAAGCAATATTAATCAGATTATAGTTTTTTATTATATTATTTTTCATTTACATTAGAACCAGATCTTATATGAAAATTACTACAACACTTACAGTTTTTTTCGATACAATCTTTTTCCTCAAAATGTCCACAAATTCCGCACTCGCAATGTGTTCCCATACTAACATCACAACATTGTCTGATATAACTAAAACGTATTTTTGTGAGTTCTATATGATGTTAAACATGACTAATCAAAAATAAGACAACTTATTTTTTTGATTTTGCTTTTTTATTCTTTTTTGCACTTTTTTTTATAACTGGTTTTTCATTTGATTGTTTATCCGTTTGTTCCTTTTTATCATCAACGATTTTGATTACTTGTTGGATTAAATTATCTAAATGACTATCACTCGGTTTTGGTTCAACTGCATTAGAAATTTCCTGTATAATTGATGAAATTTCTGCACTGACCTGTTCAAAACTTTCAGGATCATCATATGCAGCGTTATAAAGTGATTTTAGATTATTTACTTGATTTATAATCTGGTCAGTAAGTACAAGTCGAAATTTTTCTCCATCAATCTCAATTTCTTTTGTTATCATTGCTAAGATTTTTTCTTATGCCTTCTTATACTTTTCTTGTAATGAATTCATACAAAATTACATTAATAATTATTTCAAAATGTTATATAATCTAATGCTGCTGCATCACTAATCAATGATGTATGTCTAGAATTTGTTACATAACCATTTTTTATATCTCTTGTAGGAACCCAACGATTAGTAGAAGTGTAATGTCTTTTTTCAGCTAACTCTTTCTCAATAGATTCTATATCAAATTCTCCCTCTTCAATTTGCTGAGTTTGTAAATGTTTGATCGTAACAATGATTTTGTTTATTTTAACTCGGTCACCAAATTTTGTTACCAACGGTGCAATTTCGTCCGATACTTCAAGTATCTTAATCTTCATTTCTTTATCACCAAATGCGTTATGACTTAACAATATTCGTTCATCGATAAATTCATCAAAGCTAGTTTTAGTTTCATGTGTAGTTGTTGGTTTAAAATTTGTGTTAACATGTTTTTCCTTCCTGTTTGATTCTTCTTCATTAATAGTCTCTGATTCTGGAAATAACTCTCTTTTTATGCTTAGATAATCTGACATAGATAATCCGACTGCATCATATATTGTGTGGTTGGGATAATTACGGTTGAACCAATCTTTGTATTTTGATTCCATTAAATATCTTCTAATGTATTCATGTGGATCTTTCTTGTCATCAACAAAATTCAGAATTTTTTTCACATTAACATCTGCTTGCTCAGTTATTTCAGATTCCTGCTCTTGAACAATATTATCTTGTGTCTCATCAACAGTTTCAGGTTTCTGCATAGGTTTTTCGTTTTTATTTTTTATTTTTCCAAAATATCGTTTAAAGTCCATATTATATTCAGGAATTTATTACTAAAAAATGATTGGAAATTTTATCTAAGTATAAAATAGTTGATATTTTGACTTGAATGGCATTATGAAATCTTTTAGCATTAATTTTTTTTGCTTACCATTTTTTAACGCATATGTTTTTCCATCATAAGTGCATACACAGTCTATAGGCGTCTTTTTTTTATCCCAAACTTTGTAGAATTCATGCAACTTCCGTTTTTCATATTTAGCAGTACCAATCCTTTTTTTTGAAAGGAACTTAAAGGCTAAAATCACCTCTCGTTTTTGATAAACCTGAAAGTTATCAATCCAGTTTAGGCATCTTTCTATTTGATCAAATGGAACATGTAAGGTTGTTCCAGTTCCAGATTTTGCTTCAATTGTAAAAATTGTGCTTTTTACATTGTTTACTGTTAAAACATCTGGCAAAGCAACACTGGGTGAGCCAAGTCTAAACGCCTTCCAAGATTCGATAGTATTGAATCTTTTTACAAGTGTATCCTCCCAGTTATAGCCACGCTGTCTTCTGGTTTGTGCAGTTTTTTTATTGATTGCCTTTATTCTTTCATATTCATTTTGACTAATCTGATTTAATCTAATAATTGCCATAATTTTCCTAAATTTTGATGATATAGAATACTTGGTAATTATATTATCAACTATTATGTTAACTGAAATTACGAATAACAAATGATTAATTTATGTTGAAACAATATAATGAAGATGCATTGGAAAGATGGATTTCACTGTACATATTGTGGAAAAGAATTTGGTGATCAGCCAGATAAACTAGCATTACATATCAGAGATGTTCATGAAAAAAGTCGTGGAAAGCATGAATAATTTTGTAATTATTGCTTGTTTTCTAAACTAAAGAAAAAACCATTCTTATCATTAAACAAACATTTAGACAGTTTAACAGTTTGACCAGGTTTTGCCATATGAATTTCAGCATCCAATTTTCCCATAACACGTATTTTATTCTCAAATTCTGTAATACAGAAAACATCATTTTCTTTTCTTGATAACTCAACAATTGTCCCGTTTTCAGAAACTTTTCGCCAATTGACCTCTTTAAAGCAATAATCACAATAATCACTTGGAGGCCATACAATTTTTTCACAATATGAGCATTCACTAGTAACAAAATTTCCTGCCTTTAACTCAGTCTCAAATTTATTCATGATTCTAAAACCAATACGGTACTAGATGTAGCTGCTGCTGACATGTTGTGTGTCAAACCTTTTTTAGCATTTGAGACCTGTCTATTTTTTGCCTTATTTTGTAACTGCTGTGTAATTTCTACAATCTGAGCAATACCTGTTGCACCTAAAGGATGTCCAGCGCCGATTAATCCTCCCCTTGGATTTATTTTTCTGTCTTCTGTATTGAATAAATTTCTAACATACGTTGCACCTGTATTTTTTTCTGTTAAACTAAGATCTTCGACAGCCATTAACTCACAAACCGAAAATGCGTCATGTATTTCAGCTATATCAATTTCCTGTGGTGTTATTTTAGCCATTTTGTATGCATTATTGGCTGCTGTAACTGTGCTAGATAATGTTGTTAACTCATTTTTTGTGAAACTTGCAGAATTTGTTTTTTGTCCTATACCAGATATCCAAATTGGCTCATCAGTGAATCTTTTTGTATTTTCCTCAGAAGTTAGAAGAATTGATGAACTACCTGAACACGAATAAGAACAATCTAAAATTCGTAAATCCTCAGTCACATTCTTTGAATTCATAATCTCAGAAATTGTATATGGTTTGTGTGAATATGCGTTTGGATTATCCATTGCTTGCTTGTGGTTTTTAGCAGATACTATCGCTAGTTCCTCATCTGTTGTACTAAATTGTCTCTTGTGTGCTTTTGTAAACATGGATGCCCAGTAAATTGGATGATTATATTCACCCCTTGATTTGTCCCACTCTAAAATTTGCCCTGGGTTACCAATTTTATCTGCACCAGTAACTAAAACAGTATCTGCCAATCCAGATGCAATATATGAGAACCCAGAAATTACTGCACTAGAACCAGAACTACACAGATGTTCAACCGTGTGAGAGATTTTTGGTTTAATGCCAGAAAGTTCAGATAAGATAGCACCAAGATATTTAGAATTGTCATTAGTTGAAACTATAACGCCATCGATAAGATCTTGTGACAAATTTTTTGTGGTATCAAACACTTGTTTTGTTGATTCTAGCAATAATGATTCAATTGGCAATTCGTCCTTTGTGAATTTTGTATTCCCATATCCAACTACTGCAACTTTTTTCAATCAGATTCCTCCGAAAATGTTTTAGTGACCAAATTAAATGAATCTTCCACGTTATCTGTTGGATTAAACTGTATAATTGGTAAATCTATTCCCGTTTCGCGGAATTGTCTTAGTTGAGTTTTACATTCATCAGGAGTTCCGGCAATACATAATTCGTTTACCATTGACTCAGGCACCAATTCATGATTGCTTTGTAATCCATTTTTTTCATATTCCCCGAAAATATTTTTTGTTTCATTCTCAAATCCGTTCGATGCCAAAAATTCTCGGTAAATCTTCCCAACAGAAACATAAAACGCCAACGTCTTTTTGGCACGAAACATGGCTTTTTCAGAGTCATCATTTACACATGTAATGATTTGAAGTGATGAATCAATCTTTTTTTGATTTTGCATCTTTGCGAGCGTTGTCTTAATCTCACTTTTTGGTCTAAGATAGAAAATAACACCGTCTGCAATTTTCCACGTAAGTTCTACCATTTTTTGGTTAACTGCTGCAAGATAAATTGGAATTGTATCTCTGGGAGGTTTGATAAGTAATGAAAAATTTTTCAGGGAAAAAATTTCTCCAGAATAATTTACCGTTTTACCACTAAGAATTAACCGTATAATCTCCACATATTCTTTCATTCGTTTAATCGGCCTCTCAAATTTATCACCGTGAAAATCTTCAACCAGCGGTTGACTGCTTGTTCCTAGTCCTAAAACTAGACGTTTGTTTGAAATTGTATCAACAGTTGCTGCTCCCATCGCAATCAAGCTAGGACTTCGAGAATAGATATTGACTATAGACGAACCAATTTTTGAGAAACTATTTTCCTTACTTGCCATACTAAGCATTGAAAAATTCTCCATTCCCCATGTTTCTGGAATCCATACTGTATCAGGCTTAAATACATTTAATTTTCTTGAACACGCTAGAACTTGCTCAACTGTTAACAATGAACCTAGGCTATATGACAAACGCATTTTGGTTCATCTTTTTGAAATAAATTTCATATATTTTTTTTGGATCATTTCCTTTGAGCATGTTTCAACATCCTTGTGAGAATCGATAGAGCGCCACAATACATTCTTGAATTTTACTGTGTTTAATGATTTTTTTTTGGCTAATTTTGGGAAAACTATACCTTCTATACTACCCCTTGTAGGTAAAATTTTAGCAATGTTTGTATTTAGATGATAGATTCCCCCATTCATCCATATATCTTTAACATCAGTTTTTTCATTGAATTGGAGAATTTTGTTATTTTTAATTTTCATTGTTCCATAGTTTGTTCTCAATTCAATTGCAGCAATACTGTTTGGTTTAATCATCATTTTTTTTCAAATTAATGTTTGTAATTATGTCACCATTTAACACAATAAATGAATCATCAACAATATTCTTAATCGCTTTTTTAATTGCACCTCCAGTGCCAAGTGGTGATGTCTCAACTGAATATTCTATGTTGCAGCCAAAATTCTTTTTTTTCTTAATGTAGTTCTCAATCTTTTTCCACTTATAGCCACTGCAGATGATAATATCTTTAATTCCAAATTTTTTCAAATAATTAATTTTCCATTCAATTAATGGCTTCCCATTGATTTTGATCAGTGGTTTTGGAATAGTATCTGTAACTGGACGTAGTCTCTTACCACGTCCACCTGATAATATCATGGCTTTCATAAAAAAAGTGAACTGTAAACTGCATTAAAAGGATATTACTATTTTATTCAGTCAGGTAGTAGTGTAGTTCCGTATAACAGTCTGAACAATAGTCCTGATCATTCGTATGCTCACAATTATACACTTTAGGAACTTTGTTTTTGCATTTTTCACAAACTGGCATGTCTAAGATTTTTTTATCTTTAATACGCCAAGACCCATTTGAATTCCACCAACTATTAGTAACGGAGCTGTTTCCATGAGTGGGTTTCTAGCTGTTTCATCTGCTTCAGAAAGATCAGTCATGCCAATCACTGTTACAGCACCAATTATGATCAGAATTCCTGCAACTAGTATCATTCCACCAAGTCCCTTGGACGAATCATTTCGTGAAATAAAATATGCAATTAATGGCAAAACCATTGCTGGACCACCAAGACCAAGTCCTCTTGTCATGTGATCCATGTCTAGAAAGCCTTGCTTGTCAGGATCGTCCATCCCGGCAGCTGCATCTGCACCATAAATTACCAGTAATGCAATTGAAATACCAGTGATTACTAATGCTGCTGCTTTTGCCATGATTAGCTGAAAGTTTCAGAATTAATAAACTAATCTAGTGGATTAATTAAAATTGAATTTTTTATCTCGTCAGCCGTTTTCAACAACTCGGATACGTCCTTGGAGTCACTCAGGTCTACAACGTTAAAGTGACCAAGCTTGCGTTGTGGCTTTGAGACACTCTTTCCATACATCTTCAGATATACACCACCCTTTTCTAACACAACTGGCTTGTACTTTCCTTCAAATCCGTCAGGACCTAAAATATTACACATGACGGTTTTGTGAACAAGATCAGTACTTCCAAGCTCCAACCCAAGTATTGCACGAATATGTTGTTCAAACTGTGATGTCTTGCATGACTGTAATGTATGATGACCAGAGTTGTGAACCCTAGGTGCTATCTCGTTGATGATAATATTATCATCTTGATCAATAAACATCTCGATTCCAAAAACACCAGCACCTTTCAGGACCTCCATCGTCTTTTTTGCAATATTACCTGCATTACTTATCACATTATCAGATACGCGTGCAGGTGCAATTGTCATTTTCAGAATATTATTTTCATGAATATTTTCCACCAGAGGATATGTGGTAATATCGCCTTTTGTGTTTCGAGCTGCTATTACAGATACTTCCATCTTAAAATTGACAAATTTTTCAACCATTAGGCTTTTTCCGTCAAAGTGTTGGTATGCATTTTCAATCTCATCCGAGGAAGTAATCTTGAAATTTCCTCTTCCATCATATGCATCTCTCCTTGACTTTAGTAAAACAGGAAGCCCAAGTTCCTTAATTTTTTCATATAGGTCGCCCAATGATGTAATCTCATAAAATTGTGAAACAGGAAGTTCATTCTCTGAAAGGAATGTTTTTTGTGAAAATTTGTCTTGGATTATACCTAGAGTGGATGGTGATGGTTCAATCTTTGCTTTTAGTTTGCTTAGTACATCTGTATTACCAGATTCTATCTCGTATGTAATGATGTCAGACTGTTCTGCAAGTTTTAGTATTGCAAGTTCGTCCTTAAAGTCACCAACAATTTGTTTTGCTCCAACCTGGGCAGCTGGACAATTCTCTGTTGGGTCAAGCACTGTGATTTCTGATATACACTCACTTAGATTTTTGGCAGCCTCCGTTATCATCATGCCAAGCTGACCTCCTCCTATGATTCCAAGCCTTTTTGTCATAATCACCCTAAAAATAAACTAGATAAAAACCAGTGCGACGTTGAGCTTACCGTTAGTTAAACTTGGACTATAGTTTATTCCTAAATGCTCACAATTTTTAAGATGAGAGTAGATGGGTATGTATAGTCTGATATTTCGTACTAAATATGAAATACATGTGTAAAACTTGTCAAAAACCTTGTGATGATATTCCAGAACATATTAGAAAAGTACATGGCTTTTCAGCATCTCACATAAAAGAAGATCTCAAAAATAAACCAGATGCCTACAAAAATGCTTTCGAGATAATAAAATGACTAAGAAAAAACCCAATAGGCATAATGCTGGTGGAACGTCTAAACAGAAAAGACGTAAAGAGAATAAATAAAAATAAATATATTTTTTATATATATTCAGAATACTCAAATAATTACTTCCTGCCTAGTAGCTCTCTTTATCGAGCTATACACCAGTGTTCGTTACATTAAAAACATCTTCAGGTCTATGAAAATTATGAAAAAGCCACTCGTTGGAATCATAATGGGTTCCAGTTCTGATAGCAGAATAATGCACGGTGCAGCTGAAATTCTTGATGAATTTGACGTTCCACATGAAGATCAAATAATCTCAGCTCACAGAACCCCAACAAGATTAGAAGAATATGCAAAGCATGCAGAAAAAAATGGATTCAAAGTGATAATTGCTGGCGCCGGAGGTGCAGCACACCTACCAGGAATGATTGCATCACATACCGTTCTGCCAGTGATTGGAGTTCCAATATTAGTTTACAATGACAAGCAACAAAAAAAATCTGCATTTGGTGGTCTTGATTCTTTATTATCAATATCTGAGATGCCATCTGGTTCCCCAGTGGTTACTGTCGGTGTAAACAAGGCACTAAATGCAGGAATTTATGCCCTGAAAATACTTGCTAATGAGTCAAGTGATATTCGAAAGATGCTAAAATCTCACAAGGAAAAGCAGCATAAATCAGTTCTCAAGGAATCTCAGGATCTGAAGAGAATGGGTCTAAAGAAGTTTGTCAAGAAAAAGTTCAAGTAAAAATATGGTTACATACTACAAGATTCATTCTAAAACATGGGTCCAGTTGTATTCGTAATCATAGTAGGAATGTTAGGCTTACTTACAGCTTTCATACTTCATGTAGTGACTTAGATTAGGTTAATTGTATCAAGCTTATACAGACATACATCTTACATATTACAAGATTCTTTTTGGGATATGGGTCAGCTGAGATGATCATACCTAAAGATTGGATAAATAATCCATTTGTTCCGATTGGCATTATAGTCATTGGAGTGATAATACTTTTGTTTAATCTAATTTAGAATACCAATAATACTTGTTATACTCATACCAAAAAGTAAAAAATTACTAGTAAAACGTTCTATAATACGTATAAACACATAAGCTCAAACATGATAACACGAAGAAATAAGCTCTACTTGATTGGTTTTGGCGTTGTTGGAATAATTTTTATTGTTAGATTTTTGAGCTAATATTGTACCAAACCAAAAGATTGGGTGAGATACTGGTACTATCTCATTCAATCGTTTCTTATCTAATTAAGTGAGAACCTTGAAATCTATGTTTTTTTCTTTCAAATGTTGTATTAGTTTATCCATATGTTTTTGATCTTCAGTTTCTAAACTTAATGTCACGCCAGTTGTTCCAGCACGCACGTTTGAGCTTAGTCTGTCATGAATAACTTCTACAATGTTTGCACTAAGTGATGCCAACTCGTCAACAACTTCTTTCAGCGCTCCTGGTTTATCCTTAAGCAAAATGAAAATCTTTACCATTCTACCCATTGTTGCCAAACCTTTTGCAACTATTTGGCCAAGTAAATACATATCAATATTTCCACCACATAATATCGGAACAACTTTTTTCCCGGGAGATGGTTTTTTGCTTACTAGATATGCAAGTCCAGCTGCACCTGCAGGTTCAACCACTGACTTTGATCTTTCCATTAAAAGAAACATTGTATTAATGATTTCATCATCATCAACAAGCACAATCTCATCAATCCTATCTTTGATAATTTCAAATGTTTGTTCACCTGGTGTTCTGACTGATATTCCATCTGCAACGGTAAATCCACCTTCAATAGTTTCTACTTTACCAGAATCTAATGACTTTTTCATTGAAGGAAATGATTTTGATTCTACACCGATGACTTTTACATTTGGGTTTTTATCTTTGATAGCCACCAAAATACCAGCTGCTAATCCACCACCGCCTATTGGTACATAAATTTCGTCAACATCTGGAAGTTGTTCAATTATTTCCAAGCCTATCACGCCTTGTGCTGCTATAATTTGCGAATCATCAAACGCATGAATGATTGTTGCACCAGTTGTTTTAGCAATTTCTTGTGCCTTTATCCAGGACTCATCATAATTTTTTCCTTCCAAAACTACAGTTGCACCATACCCCCTTGTAGCAGCAACCTTTGCTGGGGAAGCATTTTTTGGCATAACTATAGTACAGTTGATCTTTTCTAATGCTGATGCATATGCAACTCCCTGTGCATGATTTCCCGCAGAAGCGGCAACGACCCCATTTTTTCTTTCTTCTTCAGATAATGTTTTGATTTTATAATATGCTCCACGCAGTTTAAATGAACCAGTTTTTTGTTCAAACTCATTTTTCAAGTAAACGGTTGAACCTGTAAGCTGAGTAAATGTATCTGAAAAGGTAAGAGATGTTTTTCTGATCACATCACCCTGTTCTTGTTGTGCACTCACAATATTATCATATGTAACGCTCATGTAATTCCTATTTTTTTAATTACTGGGTTATTTGTAGCTATAGCATTAAATTCTAAACCAATAGATTTGATAGGTTCAAAAATAACGAATATCTCGTTATAGTATGAACGAAACGCTTGTTGAGGCTATAGTTACATTGAAGACTGAATTTATGAAAAGAAACGAAGGTGGTAGTCATATCCAAGAGATTATGCCCACTTTGCCTGAATCGCTTTCTATTGACGAACATGAATTGGAGATGCTACACAAGTTTGTTGAAAGCAATTCAATTTACTCTGACTCTTATGAAATGAATATACTAGATACTGTATGTAAGGTCTATCAGGGAGATGTGAATAACTATTGGCTTGATAGCATAAAACATGATACAAGCTATGCTCCATTTTATCCTATATGGATACTTTCAGCTTATGCACTTGTATTAGAATCAAAAAATCTTGGTGTTAAACAGATAATTGACATTGGTTCAGGTGATGGCAGAATTGCATATTGCGCCAAGGTAGTAGGTCTAGAGTCGTATGGAATTGAAATTGATGAAAATCTTGTAAGTTTGGAGAATAAAATCTCATCAAATACTGGAGTGGATTTCCATCCAATGATAGCAGATGCTACACAATTTAATTACGCATCACTTGAATTGTCTCAACCAATATTCTTCATATCTGGACTTCCGGAGGTTGGTGAAATGTTGGCAAATAATGTAATTCCTAGGATCATATCTATGCAGAATTTAAAGACGAATCCTGTCTTTGTGTTTACCGGCAGCCATATAATGAGAAAAGATTCCAGAGATAAATCAAAATGGGGCTGGGGAAAAGTAATGGAACGTTACAACCTTGAAGTTATCAAGACTGTCACATTACCAACATATTGGACAGTTGATCAGTCAGTTGACACACCGTTCATTTTTACCAGAACTATGATTTAGGATGATTAAGTAATAGATTCTAGAACCTGATCAATCAATATACTAATTTTTTCTTTTGTATTACTTGAAACTTGATTAGAGTCAAACAAACCACCTTTTTGGCCATTTTTAATCATTTCAATGTCTATATTGCATACACATCCTTCCTCACCCGTCACAAGTCTCGCTTCGTCAATAAGTATAGGCTCCATTTGATATGTTTCGAGAAGCAAATCATCCAATTCCTTTAATAGATTTTCTTTACGCTGACTAATTTTTTGTAAATCACCATCAGTCTGTAATTCAATTTCATTCATGATTTTTTCTCTGATTTTATCATCATCGTAAAAAATTTCAAAAAGATTTTGAGTATCCAGATCCTTGTATCCTTCAGCCCTTAATTTTTCAAGTATTACATGATCACTTTTTTCAGTGAGTTCACCTTCCTGTTTTTTTGTCATATCCATAAAATCTGATAACTCTTTTTGTTTTTTCATGACTTCATAGTTTGGCTGATAAAACAGTATAACATGATATTGTATAGAAAGATGCAACGAAATTTTGCAGTTATCTGCGTTTGTATTTAATTTAATAAAATTTCTCCTGATTCCCTCATCATTAGTACTTGAAATACCATCTAACGTCCAATCTTGCAATCTGTTAGCAAATCCATTGTAAACCTGATGAATTTTCTCTACATCAAATGTTTCCTGTTTTTTTACAATACCATCCTGCATCATAACATCAACCAGATGTTTTTTTGCAATTTCCTTAATTTTTCCATGGAAAATGCTTTGAATCTGACTATTTTTTTTATTAAGTTTAATCAAAAATTCATCGTCTGTTTTACTACCTAATCTCATGCCTTATCATAAAATCTATTACATAAAATCTATTCAAATCGTAAACTTTTCAGGACATTCAACATGCTCGTAATGATGTTCAGTAAATTCCTCTTCAATAACATACATGACAAGTTTGTGTAGTTCCATTGGATGTATGCTTTTCTTACATTTCAGACATTTCTTTTTTTGCCGCTGAATCATTTTTTTCAAAAAACTTATGATCGCTATAAGGATCAGCGATCGACACTAATTGATAAGAACTAACCGCGTTTTTACCTTATGCAATGTTTTAGGCGTACACTAAAGAACAAATATGCCAACATATCTAGAAAAATATGGATTACTATGACGCAAAAAAAAAAAATAACATGTATGGTCTCCCAACAGATTTTTCGACGTTAGCACCGGATTCAATTCGTTATCCACCGGGTGTTAGTATACCAAAGGGTTTAGTTAATACTCCAAAACTAAAAGAAAAAATGTCATCTGATAGTGCTGCACTAACTCCCAAACTAGAAAATTTTGCACAGATGTATCAACAAATGGCTGCAGGTCTTCTAAATATGTCACTGGATAAATTAATTCCCCCTGGACACCCAATGTATTCAAATGAAAATTCTATTACATTACTAAAAGAAGAAAAACAAAAAATTCTTAAAGAAAATTTGGAATTAAAAAAGAAATTAGAAAATAAAAAATAAAATTTTATGCAGGAGTAAATCCTATGTAACCGCCTGATTGTATATTTTTTTCAGCGGTAAAGATTGGTTCAAACAATGAAATCATGTAACCGTCAGGATCAAGTATAATTGCATTTATTCCAGCTTCACGTTCCTGAACACCTCTATGCACTTCTACATTTTTTGATTTTAACTCTTCAACAGCAGAAGCAACATCTCCTACCAGAAGGCCAATCAGAACACCGTTATCCACTGAAGTACCTACATGAGGTGATGATTCTACTGCAGGATGAAGACTAAGTATTGCACCACTTTGCCCCAGATCAACCCAGTTATCCCTCTTACTTTTTATTGGCATGCCTAAAATTTTATTATAAAATTCAACTGATTTATTCAGATCTTTTACTGCCAATATAACATTACCAACTTTTTTAACATTCATGAATCTTCTAACAACCTCTATTGTAAATTCTTTATTACTGTACCTCTACCATTGTTTCTGTTCTTTCTACTCCATTTATTTTTTGAATCTGAGTGGTAACATCTTTAATCTGAACCAACCTTTCCACTTGAATCACTGCAACTGCATCAAACTGTCCACTAACGGGAAAAGATTCATTTACTAAATTTACTTGTTTCAATCTTGCTGCGATGAATTTTTTAGGTGATTTTACCAATACGATAGCTTTTACCAACCTAGATCAACCTCCATTTCCATAAGGGTTTCTGTTGCGACTATATTACCGATCTTTTTCAAATCCATAATTGTAGTGTTAATATCATTAACAGAGCCATTCATAAGAACACAGATGTCTGCTCTGCCAGTTACTGGTAATACCTCTTTTGCTATCTTACGTTTTTTTGAGAGTAATTCTGTAACTTGATCAATCGTGCCAGGTTTAATGGTAATCAAAGATAATGCTCTCATGTTTAAAATTGGATCTTAAAACGAATAAAGATTTAGTCTAGTCAGCAGTATCTTGTGAACGTGCTTCTTCCAAAAATGCTTTACGCTCTTCCAGTTCCTTTTCTTCATCAATTTCCAAATCATCATCTATTAGTACAATACCTGAATCATCTGTTGAATCAGCTGATTTTTTTGCTTTTTTCTTAGCTGGTTTCTTTCCAGTTTTCTTGGATTTTGTTGTAGACTTTTTAGATTTCATAAGAAAATCAGAAAACAATATGATATCTTCTATTAAAATATTATCATTTTTAATTTTATTGACAAAAACTAGTGCCAGGGGCGGGACTTGAACGCGCGACAGCTCGGTCTTCAGCCGAGTGCTCTCCCAGGCTGAGCTACCCTGGCATACCGCCAATTCAAATTGTTAGGAATTTAAGCTTGTCCTTTCAAAATATTATAGGTATAAATAAAATGATCGAAGAATTTTTTCAAAAAGTTTTGGAGTTAAAAAATGTGCCAAGACAAGGCTGGAAAGAAAAACTTGAAATCATTAATCCAGAATCTGTTGCGGAACACAGTTATTCAACTGCGGTGATATCCATGATTTTATCAGACTTGGAAGGATTAAACACTGAAAAAATTATCAAGATGGCATTATTGCATGATTTAGCCGAATCTATTATTGGTGACATAATTCCAGATAATATAGCAAAAAATGAAAAAGTTGGAAAAGAAAATATTGCGATGAAACAAATTTTAAAAAACCTACCAGATAAAATTGCTGAACCATATTTTGAAATATGGAACGAATATCAAAAAAATTCTTCACAAGAATCTAGATTACTTCATGACATCGATAAATTGGAGATGGCATTTCAAGCAAAATTTTATCAAAACAAGGGGATTTCCAAAGAAAAACTACAAACCTTCTTCAATACTGCAAAAAAGGAAATTAAAAGCAAAAATTTACGTAATATTGTTTCAAATTTTATGGAATGATATTTATCATATAATGCCTAAATTCACATGATGGGTTTTTTTAACTTTCTTGGAAAAAAGAATAATGAATCAAAAAAGAAAACTGGTGGTATTAAAAAACAGGTAATGCAAGTTTTAAATCCAAAAATAGCTGCTGCCGATTACTATGCGGAGTCAAAGAAAAAAAAGAGTAATCGTCATCCTAAAAAAAAATCAAATAATAAGAAGCAATCTTGAGATGATATACCATGCAATATTTTATGGCTCTAAAAGTTGGTCAGAAACGTGTTAATGATGCAAGAGAGTACCTTAACAAGTTTGCAAATGGCAAAGCATTGCCAGCATTAGCGCTAAAGGACAACAAAACAAACATCTGGGAACCAGTTGGAGAAGAAAATTTGTATGCAGTTGTCAATGGTGCATCTGGATTTGTTGTAACTGATGATGGCGGATACATTCTTGTGTTATGTGATAAAAATGGGATTGCGAAGACGATTGCACAAGGATTGTCTGATGAAGAAAAGACCAGCATAATAAATTCGCTAAAATCAGATAATATTCAGGAGTATGATGGTGAGGTTAGCCTCCCAGTATAGTAAATAATCAAATTATATTGTCGTAACGTTTTACTTACCAATAATTTAGGTGAACATATGAAGAAATTTTCATCCGAAATAGAACTGCGAGGACATCTTATAGATTCGCTGATCCTGACAAAGGTATTTGATGGGATTATGGATCATGGTGGCTCGTTTGAGGTTTTAGATATACAGGTTGGTAAGAAGAAAAAGGATGAAAGTTATGCAAAACTGCTTGTTACTGGAACGAATACAAAAAATCTTGACACAATCTTAAACTATGTTTATCGTCAAGGTGCCACATCTAAAACTCAAAAAAATGTAATGTTAAAGGCTGCAACAAAAGATATGGTGATGCCTGATAATTTTTACAGTACAACAAATAATCCAACACAAATTTTTCTTAACAACAAATGGATTGATGTAGACAACATGATGATGGACAAATGTGTTATTGTTAAATCCAAAAAAGCAATGTGTGTTCCAATCCGTCAGGTAAAAAAAGGTGATAAAATTGTTGTAGGAGAAAATGGCGTCAAAATAATTCCACCTGAAAGACCTCGAGAGGGAATGAATGTATTTGAATTTATGGGAAGTGGAAGCTCTAGTGAGAGACCAACACAGCATATAGCTAAAAAAGTTGCAGAAGATATACGACGTACCAAAAAGAATGGTGGTAAAATTATTCTAGTTGGTGGTCCTGCAATTGTTCATACTGGTGCATCTGAATCAGTTTCAAGACTTATCCGTCATGGATATATCGATGCAGTTTTGGCTGGAAATGCACTTGCAGTTCATGACATTGAATATGCTACACTAGGAACGTCTCTTGGCATGAACATTCGTGATGGAACTCTTGCTGTAAGGGGTCACAGAAATCATATGGAAGCGATAAATGCAGTTTTTAAAGCCGGTTCTATCGAAAAAATGGTGAAATCAAAAAAGCTAACAAGAGGAATAATGTATGAATGCATAAAAAAGAAAGTACCATTTGTTTTAGCTGGATCCTTACGTGATGACGGCCCTTTGCCTGATGTGATTACAGATGTTACACTTGCTCAGAAAAAATACAAGGAAATTCTAAAAGGTGCTTCAATGGTCATAATGGTGGCTACCATGCTACATTCAATTGCGACTGGAAATATGCTTCCTGCTAATGTCAAAGTGATAGTTGTTGACATAAACCAGCCAACTGTTACAAAATTGATGGATCGTGGTACATGGCAAGCATTAGGAATTGTATCTGATGCTGGTGCCTTTTTACCAATGGTTGCTAAAGAACTGTGATTTTGAATTAAAAACTAAGGAGGCATAAACAAGCTTTCAGGATTATAAAAAAAGGATACAAGGAAAATACCACCTAAAACTCCGGCTACAACGCCTGATGCCAAATAAAGGAAACCCATATTCATGCCCGAATTTGTGTTATGTGTCTAATAACTAGTTAGGCAAAAGTTTCATGATGAAAATCATCAATTAACGAATCTGTAAAATCTTATATCTTAGCCATTTGAAGCGAGCTAATAATGACTGTAAAAACAACCGAAATCGATGGTAATAAAATACGATATTTTGAGGAGGGAACTTCAGCGAACACACTTCTTTTACTTCATGGTCTAGGAGCCTCTGCAGATAGATGGGAAAATGTCATTCCGTTTTTTGCTAAAAAATTCAGAGTTATTGTTCCGGACCTTATTGGCTTCGGATATAGTGACAAACCAATGGTTGATTATACAACTGACTACTTTGCTGAATTTGTATCCAAATTTGTGAATAAACTTGGAATTAAGAAGCTGAATATTATTGGCTCGTCGCTTGGAGGCGAAATTGCTGCAGAATCTATCATAAATCATGATGTAAATGTGACAAAACTTGTTCTTGTTTCACCATCAGGCATAATGAAGCATTCAACACCAGCATTAAATTCATACATTTCAGCTGCATTGTATCCAAATAATGAGTCAGCCTTGAATGCATTCCAGGCTATGTCTGGTAGGAAGAAGATAGACGAAAAGGTTGTCTCTGGATTCATAGAAAGAATGCAATTGCCAAATGCAAAAATGGCCTTTATGTCAACACTTCTAGGATTGAGTAATTCTAAGGTAGTCACTGAAAAATTACAATTAATCACAATTCCAACATTAATTGTTTGGGGCGAAAATGATCCTGTAATTCCTATTGAATATGCACGATCCTTTGTATCAGGAATAAATGATTGCAGATTTTACAAAATGATTGGTTGCGCACACACGCCATATGTAGAAAAACCAGAGAAATTCTTTCAAATTGTGTCAGATTTTCTTAGTTAACGATCATTTTATAAGGTAATCAACCTACTAGTGGTAATGGAAGGAAAGAAAAACCCATACGATCCAGCTGAATTATTCAAGCAGTGGCTAGAAAATGCGTCTAAGATGCAGTCTAATTTCACGAATAATGTGAATCCGTTTCAGACCAGTATGCAAAATCCCTTCAATCTGCAAAATATGATGCCAAACTTTCTCACATGGGGTGCTTTCAAGACTACTGTTGGTAGCAATGGAAGGATCTCAATTCCTGAGGCAGAAAGACAGGCTCTTACTGTAGATGAAGGCGATTTGGTACAAGTAATTGTTATTCCACTCAACCCTAAGAATAATTGAAATGGTAGTAAATGGTTATGAATGGTTTCTATTACCAGTAGGTATATATTGTGGTACCAATCATAGCAAACCATGAGTAACGAATCAAACAAAACAGTCAAGAATGACGTTTTCTCAACTGTAGAAGAAACTGTTCAAGAACAGGTTAAATCTGCTGAGAAATCATTCCCAAACTACCAAACATCTGTTACAAGCTTACAGCAAGAATATACTGAAGCATTTCAGAACATTATAGATTCAACCATTGCTTTGCAAAGAGAATTTGCAAACAAGACCGGAATCAATACTGCTCTTCCAGAAGCAACAGAAAGTGCTGTAAACAAAACAAACGAACAGATTAACAAGATTCAAGATGTTCAGAATAAGGTAGCATTAGCAACAATTGATGCAACCCGTCAGAATATCAAGACCTTTAACGAGAATGCAAAGGCTTTTGCTGATCTTAACAAAGGTGTATTGCAATCTTGGTTAACCGCATTCACACCAAAATACTAGTGTGAATGTTTCCTTTTTTTTTATGACCTTTCCTTAAGCCACTGGCCAAGCTCTGGCAGAACGGTTTTTTGACTAAACGAACTAGCTATCATTCCAACGTGTCCTGTGGGATATAACTTCAATATCTTATCAGTACTTGAAACTGCATAATGTAAAGGCATACTACATTCTGGAGAAACTAAATGATCACCGACGGCAACTTGGGTAAAAACCGGCATATTGAGATTTTTTAATGATACATGCTTATTCCCAACATACATCTTGTTTTGTATCAACAAATTATCTTGATAAATACCCTTTATCCACTGTCTGAAAAGTTCACCAGGAATAGGCGGGGTCTCATCTAGCCATTTTTCAATTTTAAGAAAACTATCAACGTATTTTTCGTTATCAATATTATTCAAAAATTTTATGTATTTTTCAACACCTTGCTCAAATGGCTTTAGAATTGAAAAACAGAAATAGATGAATTCTGGTGGCATATTTCCTACTGTATCAACTAATTTATCAGCATCAAAATATTTTGCAATATTACTTACAACTGTTGTATCCTTCCAACCATCAATTACTGGCGCAGTTGCGATTAAATTTTTGACCCTTTCTGGGTGAAGTGCTGAATATACAGTAGCCAATGTTCCACCCGTACAATAACCTTGAATTGATACCTTATCCACATTAGTTTCATCACAAACAAAATCCACACAGTTATCCAAGTAACGATTTACGTATTCATCAAACCCTAGAAATTTATCAATCTTGGATGGCGTTCCCCAATCAATCAAATAAACATCAAATCCTTGTTCAAGCAAGTTTTTTACCCAGCTCTTCTTTGGATCAATATCAAAAATATGCCACCTGTTAACAACTGCATACGAGATAAGTAACGGTGTTCTAACTTGCTTTGATGTAAGCGGCTTGAAATGAAGTAAACGCATTTTATCTTCTTTGTATGCAACATCAAATTGTGTTGAACCTAACTTAACCTCATGTGGAACAGAGACTTTCATTGGAGCCTCTGCAAAGTTACGGCTAAAATTTAGAAACTCACCAATAATTTTTGGGTCAAATTTATTTTCTGACATTTTTTCAAGCTTTCTTTTTAGACGACTCTAGCTTTGAAATTCTGCTCTTTAGGGTATGTAGCTCCTCATAAATTTCCTCAATCTCCTGCTTGGTCGGCAAGTTAGCAGACTTTAGCATTACATCAGTTATTGCATTCCATCTTTTCAGAAGATCAAGTTCCGTCGAAATAAGCTTGTTATAATTTTCTGAGAATTTTTTAGAATCAAACAGTCCAGTGAAGTTATTCTCAAAGATGTCAATCCAGACTCTTTTGTAAGCTTCAAGACCCTCCTCATTTTGTGGTACTTTAGATATCTTTGAGGATACTTCTTTTTGAGCGCCAGTCCACGTGTCTGCTAATTGTTTATAGTATTCAATTAAAAAATTATTAAATTCTACAATCTCCTTATTTGACTCAGTTAGTTCGCTTGTAATTTTCTTCAAATTGGTTGATAAGTTACGTAATGGTCCAACAGCAGAAAGTGTTGTAGGTTTGGAGGACATCATTGCTATCATATCGGACCAAAACATCGCTGTTTTTTTATAATAATCAGTGACATTCGATTCGTTTTCCATATAATTATCCATAAATAGATCGCAATAAATAGATCGCACTAGAGACCGTTAACTATGGATTATGAAAATATGTGTGCATCAATTCAGAAAATTGATGCCAAGATTAGATTTGCAGGCGTAATTAACTCTAAAGGTAGGCTAGTTGCTGGTGGTATGGCAGCAAGTAAAACACGGCTTGGAGATAGGAAAAGAGACGAAATGCTCTACATGGAGCTTGCACTAAGAGTTAAGATGAGACGTGAATTTGACGATGATCTTGGAGAAGTAAAGTTCTCTATGTCATTTAGAGAAAAACTCATTGTGATGAGCTTCCCTATGAAAGATGATGTCTTAATGGTATCCATGGAAAGAAAAACTCAGTTTGAACAAATTGCATTTAGTATTTTAAAATTGACTGAAAAAATATAATACACTGCCATATGGATAAATCATGGAACCGCTAAATCTTGCTGTAATTGTAAAATTAGAACCCGATTTTTCTGAGGGAAATGTAAGCTACAAGCCTGATGGTACGCTCAATAGAAATGAAACAAAAAGCACACTAGGTCCTCACAGTGGAATAGCTGCTAAAGCTGCTTTTTATGCCAAGGTAAAGTACGGTGCAAAGATTTCTGTTTGTTCAATGGGTCCACCATTTGCAGAACTAGCTTTAGAACAAGCCCAACAAACTTGTGATGCAGATGTACTACACCTGTATAGTGATAGAATTTTTGCGGGAGCAGACACGCTTGCAACTGCAGAGACTCTAAGAACAGGCATTACTGATAAAATGCAAGGAAAGATGGACATTGTGTTTTCTGGACACAGGGCTTCTGATGGTGAAACAGGTCAGACAGGGCCACAAACTGCATGGAAGTTAGGATTCACATTTCTTGGAAATGTTATTAGTTATGATGTGAATTTAGAAAAAAGAACTGTTGTAGCCAAGTGTTTACTGACATTAAATGGTGTACCAAATGTTATCGAGGAAATTGAAGCTCCGCTTCCAGTATTCATTTCAATTGATCCATCCTACAAATCAAATTACACTACAGTTTCTCAAAGGATTGCTTTTGAAAAATATCAAAAAGAGGCTTACGAGAGGGCTAAAAATTACAAACAATATCTCAAAGTTTTCAATATTGATGAGCTTGGTGTTGATAAAGCATTAGTAGGACTTGCCGGCTCACCAACTATAGTATACCAAGTAGAACGTATACCAAAAGGAAAGGCTACGAGACAGGCCGAAGTTCTTGATGGTTCAAATCCAGAACACATACGCAAAGCAGTTGCTAAGATGAAAGAGGCGCTTTCTGCGATGGTGATTAAATGAGTGAAGACTGGCGTTGTAGTGGGTGTGACTCATGCAAGACGGAGTGCGAAGCCTATAGCCATGTTTACGTTATAATGGAACACATTGATGGAAAGATTCTTCCTGTAAGTCTTGAAATGCTTGGAGAAGCAAGAAGATTATTTGATGATTACAACGCAAGATATTCCTCAAATGAAAAAGTAGTTGCAGTAATCCTAGGAAATAATATTAAAGATTTTTCTAAAGAGTTGATTGAGTATGGTGCTGACGTAGTAGTTTGTGCTGATCACCCAGAGTTAAAAGATTTTAGAAACACAATTCACACCAAAGTAATTAGTCAAATTGCTTTAGACAAAGAGATCGCATCAAAAATTGAGCCAGATTATGCTAAACAATTCAAAAAACCCCGCTACATATTTTTTGCAGCAGATAGCATTGGTCGACATTTATCATCTACCGTACTAGTGGAGTTAGAATCAGGTCTTGCATCAGATATTAACAAACTCGTAATCAAAGACCTGAATGTAACACACCAAATTAAGACTGATGGTAAACCAACTGATTTCAAAAAAACTCTAGAAATGTACAGACCAGATTTTTCAGGGTTCTTATGGACAACAATTCTTTGTCTTAATAATACAACCCCAGCAATAAAGCGTGAATATTATCCTCAAGGCTGTAGTATCATACCAGGTGTTTTTGAGCCCATCAAACCAGATCCAAAAAGGAGTGGAGAAATAATATTTTACGAACCAAAAATAGAAGAGAATGATCTCAAAGTAAAAGTTCTTAGTCATAAAATTATCAAAAGTGAGGTTGACTTTGAAATTCGTAAAGCCGTTGTAAGCTTTGGACGAGGAATTAAAGATGCGCCAGATGAAAACATAAAGCTTGTCGCCGAACTTGCCAAGCAATTAGATGCAGAGATAGGAATTTCGTTACCAATTTCAAAAAAGCTTTTACCTGCAAGCCAATCAATCAGTTCTACTTACATGATTCCAGCGAGAGTGATTGGAACGAGTGGAAGCAAAATAAGTCCGATGCTTTATGTGGCAGTTGGAATTAGTGGCGCGATGCAACATGTTGCAGGCATGCAAGATTCAGAGTTTGTTGTTGCGATTAATCCAGATGTTGATTCACCAATAAAGAATGAGTGTGATATTTTCATCAATGGAAGAATGGAAGATGTTATACCACTACTAGTTGAAGAGCTCAAAAAACAGCAGCAGGTAGTACAGGCTGGATGATTTAATGGAAAAATATGATGTAGCTATTATTGGTGGTGGGTCAGCTGGCTTGGCTGCACTAAAACAACTATCAACTTTGGGTAAACAGGCCGTCCTACTTGAAGCAGGTGAAAAAGTAGGTGTAAAAAATATTTCAGGTGGAATCCTTTATTCAAAAAAACCAAACAAAGGTAAGGTCTACAATGTAGAAGATATTTACGGGCAAAACTTTGTCAATGAGGCACCACTGCAGAGAAAAATTACACAGTATCTTCTCCACGCAACTTCAAAAGACAAAGTTTTTTCCATGGATCTAACCGCAGCACATGAATACCAATCAAATTTTGGTTATTCAGTTCTTATGAACGAGCTAAATGCCTGGTTTGCACAAAGCGCTGATGAAAGTGCACAAAAATCTGGCGGTGGAATAGTTCCCGGCGTTCACGTAAATGACATTTCTTGGGATGCTGAAAAAGAAAGAACAACTATTCAGACTGATGAGATAGATGAATTTCAAGTAAAGGCAGTAATAGCGGCTGATGGGGTAAATTCCGAAGTTGCACAGATTACTAATGCAAGACCAAAATTTTCAGCAACACAATTGTATCAAGGTGTCAAAGCTGTTGTAAAATTACCTGAAAATGTAATTAACGACACATTTGCAATCAGAGCGGATAGCGGGGCAGCACATCTTTTTGCAGGTGACATCACACTAAACCATCTAGGAGGTGGATTCCTTTATACAAACAGAGATACCTTATCAGTTGGTGCAGTATATCACTTTGATTCTCTTTTGGACAATCCAACAGAGCCCAACACACTACTAGATGCTTTGTTAAAAAATCCGATGATTACCGAGTTAATCAAAGATGAGGTACCGGTAAAGGGAGAGATTGACAAAACATTAGAGAAGGAAAAACAGATGCAGATCCGTTTTGCGGTAATAAAGCTGATAAAAACCTGGTATGAAATTCGTGATGTGCATCTTTCTTCAAGTAGAACGAAAGAGATGATCAAGACTGGGAAATTTAACTCGGAAGATGAAATCAAATCCAAATTATCTGAGCTTCGCGAAAAGATGTCATCCGAATACGGAATCACGTTTAAAACAGATTATGTTGAGGATGAATACGGCGCAAAATTAATTCCTGATGGAAAACGCTGCAGAATGAAAAAACCCTACAAGAATAATGTCTTGTTTGTAGGTGATGCAGCAGGTAGAGGAATTTTTGTCGGTCCAAGAATTGAAGGTCTTAACGTAGGAATTGATGATGGGGTGCGAGCTGCTAACGCCATTGCAAGGGCATTAGAAAAAAATAATTTCTCTCAAGGTTATCTTGGTGAATATTACACAAAATCAATTGAAGAAAGTCCATACACGAAAGACATGAAAGAGATTGACAAAGAGTATCTGAAAATCTTTATTGATGCCACAAAAGATGTTCCAAAAGATGTTTTGAGCGCAAAGCACAGCATGGTCCTAAAACTCATGTCAAGTGGGGCAATTAGAAGTATGGCAGCAAAGTTTGTAAATGTTTTAGGCTATGAGCGTCTGCTTCCAGTGATAGAATCAGAAGAAAGCTATGTAAAAGTACCAATCCAGCTTGCCGAACGAAAGGGAAAGACCGTTTCTTCATCTTACACACCTTCTATTCCATTACTTGCAGATCGTATTGCAAAGCTAAATTATAATGATGATAAAGTTTCTCATATCAAGGTACTAACCTCCGATAATGATTTTATGAGAAAGTTAGTTACGTTGTGTCCAACTAAATGTTATAGTGAAGAAAAAGGTAAAGTTACGATACAGCATGAAGGATGTATTGAATGTGGAACATGTTCTGAGCAAACTGATTGGAAACATCCACGAGGAGAAAAGGGAATAAACTATCGATATGGTTAAGCAAGTAGATAAAGCTCATAATTGTTGATTAATTTTTAAGATAGGAATACAGAATCAAATTGTATGAAAATGAATCGAAAGGGTGTTTGGATTCTGATAGGTGTACCAATACTAGCTGTTATTTTGTATGTGTTTGGAATATAACATGATTTGTGATAAACTTAGTAAAAAAAAACTAATTGGTTCTATTATCGCGTTAACGATTATTGCCCATATAATCATTCATCTAACTTTGTCATGAAAAGATCAACCCTCAAAAAGATTTTAGTGTTAGCGAATGTGTTTGGTGCTGCACTAATAATAATAGTTGTTTTATTGCCTTGATTCCTTTATGATTATCATTTAACACCAAGATTTTTTTTCAAAAGGACTAATGTTAATTCTGGGTCTGCCTTCCCGCGTGTTTTTTGCATAACTTTTCCCACCAAGAAATTAACTATATCAGGATTTTGTTTTGCGTCTTCTACTGCTTTTGCTTCTTCGTTTAAGACTTCTGTTATAATGTCAGATAATGTAGCTTCGTCTGAAACGTGACCCAAATCAAGATCTTCAATTATCTGTGATAACGGTTTTCCATTTTTTATAACCTCGTCTAGAGCTAATTTTGCAGAGGCTCTGGTAATCTTATTTGATTTGATGTATTCAACTAAATCTGAAATATGATCTCCTTCTAGTTTTGACATTTCACGCTTTTCACGTGTATCAAGCAATCCCATAATATCGGTAGTAATCATATTTGCAATGTCTTTCGCATTCGTTTCGTTGTTTGCCTTTTCAAAAAGTTCAGAAAAGTACCTGTCTGAAGATAAGATGTCTGCAACCTGTAATGTAATACCATATTTTGAAACGTATCGTTCCTTCTTGGAACTGATGCTTTCAGGCATATGTACTTGCAATTGATTTTTTGTGTTATCATCAATTCTAACCCACGGTATGTCTGCCTCCAGATGATATCTATACTCAGCCTCTTCTTCTTTTGTTCTTGCTGAAACAGTGATTTTTCGCCCATCATCCCAATGCCGAGTTTCTTGAATAATCTCAATTTTTCTTTCTGCAAGACTCTGCTGCCTTGTTATTTCAAAATGAACAGCTTTCTCTAAATCATGAAATGAACCGATGTTCTTTATTTCAACTTTTGAACCTCCATCAATTGATACATTAGCGTCTGCACGCATCGCACCTTCTAGCCCAGGATCTGACACATTCAAATTTTCAAGCAAATCTGAAAGTATATTCAAAAATTCTCTAACTTGATGAGGAGTTTCAAAATCTGGCTCGGTTACAATTTCAACTAATGGAGTTCCAGCTCTATTGTAATCAACTAGTGTTAGTTTAGTTTTTTCAGTAGCACCTTCGTAAATTAATCGTCCAGGGTCTTCCTCCAATTGTATTCTTCTAATTTTTATCTCCTTATTTTCTACTGAGATTTTACCTTCCCAACCAATACTTGTATTTCCATATGCATTGAGCTGGGTAATTTGAAAGTTTTTTGGCAAGTCAGGATAAAAATAATTTTTCCTAAAAAATGCAATTCTGTTTGGAGTTTTACAATCAAGTGCCATTGCAATTAGCGTTGCTTTTTCAACAGCGCTTTTATTCAGTAATGGCAACGAACCTGGAATTCCCATGCAAACCGGACAGATGTTTGTATTAGGTTCAAACCCCCTGTAATCAGCTTTGCATGAACAAAATAATTTGCTTTCAAGTTTTGTCAATTGACAGTGTATCTCAAGGCCAATTTTCGTCATTAGATTGGCACCTCGGGTAAATCTACAGTTTTTTCTAATGCATACGCAGCTTGTAACAATGAATGTTCCTCAAGACGATTTGCCATTATTTGAATTCCTATGGGTAATCCGTTTGTAATTTTGTATGGTACTGATATTGCCGGAATTCCAGTTAGGTTAGCAGTTACAGTATTAAAATCAACCATCATAAATGATACAGGATCATTAATTTTTTCACCAAATTTGAATGGCTGTATAGGAACTGTAGGAGAAATTAGAAAATCAAATTTTTCAAATACATGATTTATTTCAGTGATAAGTTTAGATTTCACCTTTAATGCCTTTGAAAAATATTTTCCAGCATGCCCAGCAGATGGTACAAAGCCACCAAGGATCATTCTTCTTATAACCTCAGGACCAAATTTGCTTCTCGCTTGTGATATGTATGAATTGAATTCAAACCCTGATGAATCGAATTCATATCCATATCTTATGTTGTCATATCTTGCGAGATTACTTCCCGCTTCTGTTGATGTTATAGTATAATATGCAGCAACCGCATAACGAACCATTTCTAATGATACCTGCTCACAATTTGCTCCAAGATTTTCAAATGTCTTAATTGCATCATTAGTTGCATCTAGTACATCAGTACTAAGTCCATCAGGATTTGTCATTTCTGTCACTATCCCAATTTTTTTTCCATTTATTCCTGCATCAATATCAGTTAGATAATCTTGATTTTTATTATCTACAGTTGTATTATCGTTAGAATCAATTCCAGAAATTATGTCTAGTAAGAATGCAGAATCTTTTACAGTTTTTGCCATGGGTCCAATTTGTTCAATGCTATTGGCATACGAAACAAGACCATAGCGGCTTACTAGCCCGTATGTTGGTTTTAATCCAACCACAGAACAAAAGCTTGCTGGGTTTCTAATTGAACCACCTGTATCTGAACCTAATGATGCAATACATTCATTTGCAGAAACTGATACTCCGCTTCCACCAGACGAACCGCCTGGAACATAATCTGTATTCCATGGATTTCTACTAGGTCCATATGCACTAAATTCTGTGCTAAGACCCATTGCAAACTCATCAAGATTTGTTTTTCCGATTATTATTGCATCTTCAGAATTTAGTTTATTAATTACGGTAGAGGTATATGGTGCAATAAAATTTTCCAAAACTTTTGATGCGCATGTAGTTTTTGAGCCTTCTATGCAGATATTATCTTTAATAGAAATAGGCATTCCATAACATTTTCCAACATTCTGATTCGATTTTATTTTAGTATCAATCTCTCGTGCATTTTTTATTGCTAGATCATTCACTCGTAAGAATGCATGAAGTTTTTCATCAACCTGACTGATTCGCTCAAGTGATTTTAAAGTAAATTCTTCTACAGTAAATTCATTATTCTTTATACCATTTACATAATTTAATGCACTAATTCCTAAATCCAACTTAATTCAACTTTGGAGCTTTTACATATTTCTCTTGATAACTCTTCAAAAATTTCAGCAAATTTTTGTCGTATGGAACATGTTTATCATCTCTTAGTTTATCCAAGTCAGTTTCTTGAACAGTAATTTCCTCTGATTCAACATTTGCTCTATCTAAAATATCAAAATATTCAAGCATTTTTTGTACTCTTTTAACATGATCACTATGATCTTCAAGATTAATTTTCATTAATTTTGCGACATGTGCAATTTCTTCTTCAGTAACCAAATTTTTCACCTATGGTGTTAATCTATCAACATCCCTAGGATAAAATGTTGTGTCACGAATGTTTTCAATCCCTGTAAGTGCCATCATTAATCTTTCAAGACCAATTCCACATCCCGCATGCGGTGGAACACCATAATCAAAAACAGCTAGATGATAACCGAATGTATCTATCTTCATGCCCTTGTTTTTCATTCTGTCTTCAAGCTCAGATTTTTTTGCAATTCTAGTACTACCAGAAGAAAGCTCCAAGTCTCCATACATTAAATCAAATGACTCGGAAATCTTAGGATTGTCATTGCTCACTTTAACGTAAAATGGCTTTGGACCTACAGGCCAATCTTTGATAAAGTAAAATCCAGTTATCCCAATTTTGTTTAATTGCGCTGGATACAAATCATCACCCCATTGACTCTTAGCACCGGTAGCTTGAATTTTTTCTAATAAATCAGAATAAGTATATTGTGGAATAGTATCTGAGATCTCAGGAATTGTAAATTCTGCATCGTCGTTATCTTTAGAAAACTCCTGCATTGACAAAATTGTTTGTTTTATGATTTGCTCAATTCTACTCATCACGTCGTTATAATCAACATATGCTTCCTCAAAGTCGATGGATATTGCCTCAGACAAATGCCGGTTTGTTCTGGATGGCTCAGCTCGAAAGATTGGTGCGATCTCAAAAACTTTCTCAAAACTCATCGTTAATTGCTCCTTATACAACTGTGGGCTTTGAGCAAGAAATGCTTCTTTGTTGTAATAAAAAATTGGGAACAATGCTGCACCACCTTCTGTGGCAGTAGCGATCATTTTTGGTGTGTTAATTTCAGTAAAATTATGATCATAAAAATACTGACGTATTGATTTGAGTACATTACTTCGTGCTTTGAAAACTTGTTGCAGTGTATTACGACGTAAATCAATTGCTCTAATCTCAAGTCGTGTATCAATATTTTTTACAGTTTTTGCATGTGGATCAAATGGCGGAATCTTTTCAACAGATGAAAATATTCTAAGATCCTTTGGTGATATTTCTATTCCATTTGGTGCCTTTTCAGATGTTTTCACCGTTCCAAGTAATCCTATAGAAGAATGCTCCTTCAGTTTGGATATGCTTTGAACTAGATCATCTGGACTTGAACCCTTTTTTGCAACAACCTGGATCGCTCCCATTTTGTCTACAAGTGTTAGAAATGTAATGTTGCCATGACCTCTTATGCTGGAAATCCAACCCATTATTGTTACGTCTGATCCTTCCATGGATGCGTCTAAGTCTTTTGAATAATGACTTCTACGCCATTCACCTAATTCAGTTTCAACCATTGCATCTCTTTTTAAATTTGAGTATTTATTATGATTTTTTTAGTATTTGTTAGTTAATTGTGAAATTAAGGTTTGGTGTAACTGAAACCCACATATTTGAACCATCAAAGAAGGTTGAGACTGTTTTTAATTTACTTAGATATACAAAATATTTCCCATCCTTGTTTAATCCACCTGAGATTTTCAGCATTTTATTTTCCTGGAGAAATTGTAATCTTCGGTAAACCGTGCTAATAGGAATATTTGTCGCTTTAGCAATTTCGACAGCAGTTTTAGGGTTATCAATAATTGAAGAAATTATCCCAACACAAAATTGATCAGATAAGATTTGTAGGTAAATCTGCTTTCTTACATCATCCTTAATTGTAGTTGATGTCGTTGAAATTTGCAATAATCGATCGGTGTAACACCACTATAAATTAGTTACATTATTTTAACATGTTATTTAATAACTATTAAAAATTTTTACTTAATTACAATTAATACTGAATTAATACATTGAATATAAAAGAAAAAGCTATTGCGCATATTGCTAGCGCAATCACTGTTTTTTCAATACAGCAAAATACTAGCCAATTACCAAAAAATATCTCAATGGTAGATTTTATATTAAAAACTGTTCCTGAAGATATTAAACAAGATATTACAATAGAATTGGTTGATAGTGTATTTTCATATATCTCAGCCACGCGTTTTGATACATAGTTTCATATGTGTATATACTAAAGTGATATTCTAATTGATATCAGTAGCAACGTTGGGTTCACATTGCGCACTTCAGCTCTTAAAAGGTGCAAAAGATGAAGGACTTAAAACGCTTCTAATATGTGAAAAAAAACGAGAAAGTCTTTACCGACGCTTCAAATTCATTGATGAACTAGTGCTTGTAGATTCATTTTCAGAAATACTTGAACAAAAATATGAGTCTATTCTTCAGAAAAATAATTCTATTTTAATTCCACATGGAACATTAATCGCCCAAATGGATTCCAAACAAATTGAATCAATTAAAACACCAATTTTTGGAAATAAGCATATCTTACGTTGGGAATCTGATAGAGTGTTAAAAGAACAGTTAATGAAAGAAGCAAAACTTGAAACACCAAAATCTGTACCAAATCCTAAAGAGATCAATGGACTTGTTATTGCAAAAAGACATGGTGCAGCAGGTGGTAAAGGATATTTTCTTGCTTCCAGTGAAAAAGAATACAACGAAAAGCGAGATCAATTAATCAAAGAAGGAATAATAAATGGAGACAGTGATTTGTATATCCAAGAATACACTTCTGGTGTTCTGGCTTACTTACAGTTTTTTTACTCCCCACTAAAACAAGAACTTGAATTTTTTGGAGTAGATAAAAGACATGAATCTGACATTGAAGGTTTAGCTAGAATCCCAGCTAAAAATCAGCTTAATATGGAAAAATCTACATCGTTTAATGTTATAGCAAATAGCCCACTTGTATTACGTGAATCATTACTAGATAATGTGTATGCGATGGGAGAAAATTTTGTAAAAGCATCTGCAAAACTTGTTCCACCTGGAATGAACGGACCATTTTGTATAGAAGGTGTATACGATGAAAATGCACAATTTAGTGCATTTGAATTTTCAGCTAGAATCGTAGCTGGAACAAACATTTTCATGAACGGTTCACCATACACTACTTTAATTTTTGATGAACCGATGAGTATGGGACGTCGCATTGCTAGAGAAATTAAAGAAGCGGATACAAATAATCAATTAAAAAATATTACAACATAATTTTAATTACGTGGACTAAATATTACAAATTATTTCTATTCTATATTCTTAGAATAGTGGATAAACAATATGTCTATATACATTATTAGTGAATCAAACGTAATGAGACATAAAATTACTCTTCCACAACTAAAAAAATATGATATAACTCAAAAAGTCATTATGGCTTTGGCAGATGCTGAATCAAGAGTAATTCTTTTTTCAATTATACGCAAGGGTAAAACAGCATCTGACCTTTCTGTATCATTAAAAATTCCACTAAGTTCAGTTTATAAAAAATTATCAGATTTAGAAAATTTAACGCTGGTACGAGTAGAAAAAACTATTTTGTCAGAAAAAGGAAGACGATTCAAGGTTTATCGAAGCAGAATCAACAAGGCAGAAATATCCATTAAAAAACCAGAACCAACGCTTTCACTATCTGCCAACTAATTATTATGAAAGGTACACTTCCAAAACCAACATTACTGGAACTTGATGAATATGATATTAATCAGCGTGTTATAGAAGCGCTTACAACTACTTGTTCACATGCAATATTATTTTCGATTGTAGATGTTGAAAAAGATGTGGTAGAAATAGCTAATGAATTACAGATTTCATTATCAACCACTTACAAAGCCCTAACAAATCTGGAAAAACTATCATTAGTAGAAATTCAAAGGTTCAAAATTACAGATGATGGTAAAAAAATTAAGATGTACCGTAGTAGGATTAAAAAAGCAGATATTTCTATTAATGAAAATAATTCAAAAGTATTACTTTATCCAAATAATTATTAAAACTAATTCAACTTGAATTAATGGCAAGGAAATCCTGCTGCATGCCTCATATCATGAGTAAGTTCATGCAGAAATTGTTCGGTAAAAGATGATTCACCATATATTATACTAAAAATATGGCCTTGATCGAACCCAACAATAAACAATCCAATAACAAATACTGAAGCAAGAATGGCCAATGCAACTTTTGGAACAGCGTTAATGAACTTGGTTGTTTGGACTAAAAATGACATATTTTAACTGCACTAAAATCAATATTTAAGTTATCATGATTAACCAATTTTGGAAATAATCTAGATCTGATCTAATACTGATCATAATATATGACTAAATTCTATAAATGATTTATTAAAAATATTTACCTTAATATTAATAATTTAAAAATAGATACAATTGCCAAAAATAGAAATACAAAAACAAGATTCTGTTAAGCTTTACAAAATAAGAAAAACGTTACAAGAACTTTCAACATTCACAGGACGTGGAACTGAGTTGATAACTGTCTACATTCCAAAAGGCAAACAACTGCATGAAGTAATAACAAATCTGAGGGAAGAGCAGGGTACTGCAGATAATATAAAATCTGATGTTACTCGAACACATGTTGTTGATTCATTATCAAAAGTTCTTCAGCGATTAAAATTATACAAAAAAACTCCAGAAAGGGGATTGGTAATATTTTGTGGCGCACTTCCAAAGGAAGAAGGTGGTCCTCTAGGTAGCGAAATAGTAAAAGTGTTTGAAATTGATCCACCAAAAGACCTAAAAACATTCCTGTACAGATGTGATGATCATTTTCATGTTGATATCTTAAAAGACATGTTAAAGGATGACAACCTAATTGGATTTTTAGCAATTGACGCTAAAGATGCAGGTTGGGGAATCTTATATGGAGATAAAGTTCAAGTTTTGAAAGAAACAAGCTCTGGTGTTGCAGGTAAACACAGACAAGGAGGCCAATCAGCAAAAAGATTTCAAAAATTAAGAGAGATGGAACTTACTTATTATTTTAATAGGGTAGCACAAATTACACGAGAATTTTTTATTGACATTTATCCAATTAAAGGTCTGATTATTTCTGGTCCTGGACCTACAAAAGAAGAGTTTGTTAATGATAATTATTTAGAATATAGATTGCAGGATATGGTTATCTCAACTATAGATGCGTCATATGCTGGCTCAGAAGGAATAAGAGAAGCTTTTGACAGATCAGCAGATATTCTTTCTAATTTCAGATTGGTTGAAGAAAAACAAATTGTTGAAAAATTGTTCAAGCAAATCAACACTAATTCTGGATTAGGTGTATATGGTTTGAATGAAATTATTGACTATTTAAAAAATAATGTTGTTGATACAATCATTGTAACAGACAAAATTGGACTTTATAGAATTGAATCCAAATGCAAGAGATGTAATGATACACAAGAAAAAATTATTGAACGGACAAAAGTATTCCAGACTAAAACTGAACTTGAAGACTCTCCATGTTTATCATGTAAATCATTGGATATAGAAGTGTCAGAACAAGATATTGTGGATTATCTTTCATTACTAAGTGCAAAAACGGGAACGAAAATTGAAGTGATTTCTGGCGTATCTGAGCATGGTTCTATGGTATCTAATCTTGGTAACATTGGTGCTATCTTACGTTACAATCCAAATTATTCAACGTAAATAATTATTCAAAACAATTTTTTATTTTTTGTGCCAATTCATTCAATTCATTATCTTTTAGAATTTTTCGTTTCGTCCATAATATTCCTGTCTTGTTATACCGTGGAATTATATGTACATGAACATGTGGTACAATTTGTTTTGCAGCTTTACCATTATTTTGCGCAATACTAAATGCATCAGCATTAGTTGCCTTAATAATTGCATTAGCAATTTTTGGAATTTTGGAAAATAATTTAGATACTTCATCTACATCCATATCTGTTAATTTTTCATACGGTTTTTTTGTAATAACAAGAGAGTGACCATTATCTATTGGATATTTATCCAAAATAGCTATACAATCATCATCTTGGTAAATCATATTACATGAAAGTTTTCCTTCTATCATATCACAAAAAATACATTTTGTCAATGTTACTATCTAAATAAAATTCAATTAATATATTAGCATCATCTACAACAAGTGAAAAAATTGAGGTTTGATGTTGAGACTATTATCGGTGATAGATATGATTCAACTGATTCTTTAGCTGAAAATGAAATTCACGAGTGGTTACTAAAAATGCAAAAACAGGACATACTGAAGGTTCAAACTGAAAATGATTACTGGGAAGATATTCCACAAGAACTTTTTGAATTACTAAAAACCAACATTAAAGAGAAAAACTATGAATATGATATGGCTAAAGGACATTTATGGCTAAAAATGGAAATTTCACTTGAATCATAACCTAAGGAAAGATATGATGATTTGTAGTTATGTTAAAGTCAAAAATATGAAATTCAAAACTATAAAATCAAAATAATATCAATTTCTAATAGATGAGATTTGTCTACAAAAAATGTTGAACATAAATTCATTGTTCCAAATTCAGTTGAAGTACGTGACTACCAAGTTAATTTAGCAAATCAGGCAAAAAATGAAAATTGTTTAATCGTATTGCCAACTGGTCTAGGGAAAACGGTGGTGGCATTACATGTTATTGCTGATTATCTTACTAAAGGAAATGGAGGAGTTTTATTTTTAGCTCCAACTAAAGTATTAGTAAATCAACATTACGAATTTTTGAAAAACACATTGACAATAGATGATATTGGAATGATAACTGGTGAGGTTTTACTCACAAAAAGAAAAAAACTTTGGATCAATAGTGTAATATGTGCAACACCTGAGATCACCAGAAATGATATAGCAAGGAAAATTGTTGACACCACTCAATTTAACCTGCTTATTTTTGATGAAGCACATAGAGCTGTTGGTGATTACGCTTATGTGGAAATAGCAAAACAACTAAACAAATCAAATGTACGATTACTTGGAATGACTGCCACATTGCCTAGTGAAAAAGAAAAGGCAAAAGAAATCTGTGACAATTTACATGTCAGAGATTTAGCTGAACGAAATGATTCAAGCCCAGATGTAAAACCATACATTCAAGAAACTAAAACAGAATGGGTTACAGTAGATCTTTCACCTGATTTGAAAGTTATACAACGATACTTGAAACTTGCACTGGATCAGCGTTATACGGAGCTTAGAAGAAATGGACTAAGACTTTCTGATAACAAGTCACTCTCACAATTATTAAACTCGAGACAGTTTGTTTTAAAACGAAATATACGCTCAGCAAAGCCACTATTTACAGCAATTAGAATAACATACGCACTGAATATTTTTGAAGCACATGGTATAACACCATTTCTAAAATTTTGTGATAGAACAAAGGGTAAAAAAGGTGCTGGAATTAAAGAGCTTTTTGAAACTGATCAAAATTTTATGAATGCAATTGATTTAGCAAAAAATCAGCAGGCTAATGGCATCGAGCATCCTAAAATTGACAAACTGGTAGAAATATTACGTAATATAGAATCTAAAGTATTAATTTTTTCTAGTTACCGTGATTCAGTTGATGTAATCCAAAAAAAATTAGTTAGTATGGATATTGCAGCTGAAATTTTAATTGGAAAATCAGGTCAAACTGGACTCAAACAGGAAAAGCAGATAGAAACTGTACAAAGATTTCGTGATGGGGTAACTAAAGCTCTTGTTGCAACACGAGTTGGTGAAGAAGGGCTTGATATTTCTGAAGTAAATTTAGTGATTTTTTATGATAACGTTCCAAGCTCAATCAGATTTATTCAGAGGAAGGGAAGAACAGGTAGAAAAGATACTGGTCGATTAGTTGTGTTAATTGCAAAAGATACAATTGATGAGGCATACTATTGGATTGGTAGGAGAAAAGTAAAATTAGCGAGCAACATGGCGGATAAGATTACTAAGCATCTTGAAAAAAAGGAACAGGTGATGGACGACTTTTTTTGATTATGATAGTCGTTTGATTAAATGGTATCCAAATTGAGTTTTTACTGGTTCTGACACTTCACCAATTTGTAGTTTGAATGCCACTTCATCAAATTCTTTTACCATCATTCCTTTTGTGAAATATCCTAAATCCCCATCTTTTTTGCTACTTGGACATGTAGAAACTTCTCTAGCAACTGCGCCAAATTTTTTTCCTTTCTTAATCTCTTCTAGTAATTGTAAAGCTTGACTTTGCTTTTCTACAAGAATATGTGAGCATTTTATTTTATTTCCCAAAGTTATGATATGTTGGTAATGAAAACAATATATATTTTTTAAAAAAGTAAATTAGTCAGGAAGTATTGGTTTTATAAAAATATCAACACTATCGTCTGACGTTTCCTCTTCCTGATCTAGTACTTGCTTTTCTTCTGGCAGTTTTCTTATATGATCCTGCAGATGATCTACTAATAGTTCCCCGGCCAGATCTCATACTTGGTTTTGCCGCTTTTCTTTTAGTAGTCCTACCGCTTGCTGCAATGTATCCTCGTCCGGAGCGTTTTACTTTACCAGATGCTCTGGCAGCCCTCATACCTGTTGCGCGAGATTTGGATCTTGTTCCGCCACTTCTGCTAACAGTTCCCCGACCAGATCTTGTACTTGGTTTTGCTCTTCGCTTTTTCCCATATGATCCAGTAGATGACCTACTAACAGTTCCCCGACCAGATCTTATACTTGGTTTTGCTCTCTTAGATTTTGATCTGCCGGATTTTACATTTCTTGTACTAGTTCCTCTGTTCGTACTTACTCTTACCATGCTAATGCGGAGTTGTCATGATTTTTAATACTTACTATATCTGCAGAAAATATGATTTAAACAGGGATAATTTGATCCATGCTTTATGAGCTCATACTTTTCTGTGAATCAAGCCAACGAAATTCTTCCTACAGTAATTAAGAAATTTGAGTATGCAAAAAAAATGAAGATTGAAGTTATGAAAATGGAGCAACAATTAGCTTCTGGTCTTACACCTACAACTTCTTTAGAAGAATATACTACTATCAAAAAGAAACTTAATTCTCTAGTCACAAAATTTTATCAGTCAATAGAAGACCTAGAAAGTACAGGTGTGTTGTTGAAGGGGCTCGATGAAGGCTTACTTGACTTTCCTGCAAAGCGTTTTGATGAAGAAATTTGGCTATGTTGGAAAGAAGGGGAAACTGAGATTAAATTTTGGCATGAAAAAGATACAGGTTTTATTGGAAGAAAACCAATTAGTGTAAGTAATGAATCGTTAGTATAATGATATCTGCGTGGTTACGCGTAATACGCGTTCGTTTTTTACTCGCATCAGTAATAGCTGTATCCGTAGGTTTAGCAATTACTTGGTGGCATACTAGCAGTATCACTATATTTGACGCCATACTTACAATGTGTGGTGTACTAGCCCTTCATGCTAGTGTGGATTTACTTAATGATTATTGGGATTTCAAACGTGGAATAGATACTGCAACAAATAGAACAAAAATGAGTGGTGGTTCCGGTGTTCTTCCAGAGGGCTTACTAAAGCCTACTCAAGTCTATGCAGCAGGTATTGCTTTTTTGATAATCGGTACTGTAATTGGTATATACTTTGTTGCAACTGATGGCATTGTTATAGGAATAATTCTTGCCTTTGCAGTAATATCGATCTACTTTTACTCAACCAAAATTATTGACTGGGGATTAGCAGAAGTTTTTGTTACAATTAAAGGAAGTATGATTGTGATGGGAACGTACTTTGTCCAAACGTCACAAATTACCGAGCAATCAGTGCTAGGTGGAATTATTATTGGTGTATTATCTTCGCTAGTCTTATTCATTACATCATTTCCTGATCATGATGCAGATAAAGCAAAAGGAAGAAAAACACTTGTTATCAGTCTGGGAATGCAAAAAGCTTGCTCCATTTTATGGGTATTCCCTGCAATTGCTTACGGAATAACTATAATTGCTGTAGTTTTTGAAATTTTTCCAATTTTTTGTTTAATTATTTTAGCAACAACCCCTCTAATAATAAAATCTGGACAAAAATTAAAACAAAATTATGATGAACTAACTAATCTAATTCCAGTTATGAGTTCAACATTGTCATTTAGTAGAATAACCGGCGCATTACTTGTTGTAGGTTTTCTTGTAAGCATGATTTAAAAAACTCGATAACACACTTATACATTAAATTGAGGATTATATTATGCCGGTAGATCCTGTTTGTGGAATAGAAATGGATGAATCTCTAGCTCTTATTCATGAGCATGATGGTGAAAAATATTATTTTTGTTGTAATGGATGCAAAAAGATCTTTGTAAAAAAGCCAAAAAAATATAAAAATTAACTTTAGATTGGAAACCTTCCACACATCCCGCAAAATTTTGAATCAGTAATTATCTCAGCATTACAATCTGAACATTGATTGTTTCCATTCGTAGATTCAGGAATTTTAAAATTTTCTTTATATAATTCATAATAATGTAATGATTCTTTTGTTCTGATTATTACATTATCCTCACTTTTTATTTTTTTTATCTTTTCCTTAAAAATATCATCTGTAATGACCGAGTCAAACATCTTAATCAAGCCAACTGTACCTGAACCATCTTGCATCGGTGTTTTTTCTCTCCATATGACGCTGGATGGTAAGTCATTTTCAAATGCCTTTCGTAGAATCCATTTACCAAATTTTACACCATCATTTTGATTTACTAGCAAATTGACTGGTAAAGTTTTAACAAACTTGATAATGCTTTCGTCAATGAACGGCATCTGAATCGACATGCCTAATTCACTGGCAATTTTTTGCGATGTAAAATGCATTATTTTTTTCATTCTTTTTAATTCCTTTTGCAGTTCATCATGATCTTTTTTTACTAAGAAATTGTATCCTGCAAAGATTTCATCTGCGCCGTCACCAGTAATAATTTTTGTTATATTTTTTTTCTTTAGTGCATTCAGGTAAATATATGAAACAATTGAATTTCTAATCTCAATATCGTTAAAGTTTTTTAAGATTTTAATTGTTTCTTTTATCGCATCTAACATCTCGGAAATACTTACATATTTTAATTCTAAAGGAATGCCAATATGTTTTACTATAATTTGCGAATATGATAAATCAGTTCCAATAAAATCTTTAGCGATAATTGTCAAGGCATTAAGATCTTGATCTTTTTTTATCTGTCCTAGAATACTGCTATCAAGACCACCTGAGAACGCAATCCAATTTGCGTCATACTGCAAACTGATTTTTTCCAGTAATGCTCTACAATTTTTTATTAACTCATCCAATGCAATATCAGAAATTCTATATGAGTTATGAGTAAATAGTTATAGCTAATTTTAATCTGATTTTTATATCATTGATAATCTGTTTGATTATGTTATTACCAGCAGAAATAGAATCAAAATCACTGATTCCTGCACTACGAGCAATTATAGCAAAAGATCTTGCTAAAAAACATAACATACGCGAGGACAAAATATCACAAATGTTGGGTGTTACTCAAGCTGCAATTAGTAACTATATTCGTGGAATACGTGGTAATCCTGAACTAATTGAGAAACTTCTAGCAGAAAAACAGGTTGCAAGTATGATTACTGATATATGCGATAATTTAGCTTCTGACAATGCATATACTCCATCAAGTTTATCAAAATTCATTGGGTTATGTAATTACATAAAATCTAGCTTGCTTATCTGCGACATTCATCATAATCTTGAATCTAACATTGATGATAAGGTATGTAAGGAATGTGAAAATATGTTACTCAAAGGTCCAGGCAGTGTCTATTAGTTACTAATTTTTATTATTATAATTTCAATTGTTGAAATCATACGTCCATCATCTGAAATTTCACTGTTTAAAGAAATTTTATCAGTTTTTGTAGTGCCATTTAACACATTTTGGGTAATTATATTGGCAACAGATACTGTGGCTGGACAAGATTCATCTTTTCCCTTGATTGTTATTTTACCAATTTTATTTAATACTTCTAATACATTCATCGCTAATTCCATCACAGGTTCATTAGTAATTAGAAATTTTTCAACTGTGTAATCAATTGTTTTTTCGATCATTTTGACATCAAATACTATTTATTAATAAATGAAATCTTAATCGTTTTAAATTTTATAGATGATTGATCTACTCAAATATGTCGATTGGAAGATGCTGATAATCACCATTTGGTAATGTTCTTTTAATTACAATTGGTATCACTCTTTGTTTTAATTCTTCCATTGCGATTTCAAGTGATGATGTTGCATTTTTTGGAATTTCAATGAATACAGGCGCACCAAGAGATAGTTGAAGTGCCCGTGCACCCATGATTCTAGCCCGTTCAAATCTAGTTAACGTTGGTGGTCCAGTAACAATTTGACCATTCTTGCCAGTAATTTCTGTCGGTTCGTGTTCTAAGTCTTTAGTTATTGTTTTACGATTTCTAATAATCTCACACTCTTTATCAATCTCTGCAATTTCTTTTTCAGTAAGATCCACGTTACCTCCTTCACGTATTTTTCTAAATAATTCAATTGCTTTTTCAACAGCAACATCATCCAGTGGTTGTTTATCGTTTTCCTCAATTGAGTTAGACTGATCTTCTGAATCGATGTCTTTGTGTGTTTTATTCGTATTTGTTTTTGATTCAGACAATTATTAAATAATCTGAAAGCGGTTATATATTCTACGAGCTGTATAACGAGAAATGGACTCTGGAACAGTTTCTAAAGTTGATGCCACTTTAGAAATTAATGGGAATTCAAAAATATCATGTCAATTAAAACGTCATCTTTCTCCAATTACTGTTGGGCTGATTACACGTATGTTACCTTTGAATGGAAATGCACATCAAATTGGTCAGTCTGTTGTATATTTTGAGACAAAAATTAATTCTGGAGTAGAACGCAAAAGAACCGATTTCAAAAAAGGAGATATTGCATTTTTGCCAACTGAAGGTAGTATTTGCTTTTATCTTGATGATGTATTTGCTGGAAAACAAATGACAATTATTGGTAAAATGATAGATGGTGTTGACAAATTAAAAACAGTAAAGCCTAGCGATGTTTTATCACTTTCCAGAAACTGATTTGTATAAATGATGGCCACTAAAACCACCTATTCTTTCGACTGTTCCATCTTTGAGTAATTTTTGCAAGTATGAATTAGCAGCAGAAATTTTAACTTCAGTCTGTCTTGCTAAATCCTGTACAGTGATTACTTTGGCAGCATTGATGTATTTTATTGCCTTAGATTCATCGATAATTACTGAAGTAATAGTCTTTGTTGCATTACTCTTTTCAGATTTTTTAGACTTTTTTTGATCTGCGTCTTTACTTTGTGATTTTTGTTTTTGTGCTGGAGATTTATTTTTTGATCCACCCATTTAATTCAAAAATAGAATTCCTACTTATAAACGAATAATTAATTAATTATGTAAATATTTTTTATTAATTTATCATTATAATGATATAATTTATTATCTATTAGAACACAAAAATTTTATGGGAATAATTGCAAAAGGTGCAAAATGTAATGTGTCTGATTGCAACAACGATGGATTTCGTTCTCTTAATACCAAAAAAGTTGAAGAAGCTGGTTTACGTGTATCAGTCAGTGGTAAGAAGGCTGCTCTTTGTAAAGAACATTACAAAGAATGGAAAAAAGAAACTAAAGAAGATAGATCTTTAGATCGTGCAAGATTTGATATTTATTAAAAAATATTAATACAGTATTTATTTATCATAATATTTTTCAGCATTTTGAAAAAATCCTTTTTTCAGATTATCATAATATGAATCAAGTTTTTTGTAAAGACGTTTTGGTTTTCTTGATTTTTGGTTACTAATAACATACAGCGCAAGAATAGGAAACGCTATAGTTGCATCAGCGTAAACAGTTACCATATCATGATGCGCATCTTGTACCTTACCCCAACTTTTTCCTTCTTGTAATGTGGCACCTGATAATCCACCAGTA
This sequence comes from Thaumarchaeota archaeon SCGC AAA007-O23, assembly GCA_000402075.1. Classification (GTDB taxonomy): domain Archaea; phylum Thermoproteota; class Nitrososphaeria; order Nitrososphaerales; family Nitrosopumilaceae; genus Nitrosopelagicus. The sequence goes on along the minus strand of ARWO01000032.1, from coordinate 151,223 downwards.
TCAGGTCTTGCGTCTGTGATTTGTATTATGTAGTCTTGACCACCAACGTTTTGCCGAAGTATTTGATCAAGAAGTGGACCTGTCTGTTGAGCAGTATTTTTTGGAACCCCACCACCTAATTCAACTATTCCAGATTTCTGGGAGTTGTATAAAATTGATGCTTGCTCCAAAATTTCTCTTACAAAATCTAGGCTGTATGTCTTATCTCTTAATCTATGAATTGCTAAATTAAGCGCAAGAGAAGAATCCTTTAGTGTTGATATGTAAATTGGTACATCGTAATTATATGCTGTTGTAACAAAACTTTTTTCAGGATACTTTGAGTTCTCATTACTAATTTTACCTAAAAAATTACAAAACTCAGCAGTAGTGAATGGTTTATCAACAAAATTATTTTTAAATGCCTTTTGAATAACTTGGTCTTGTGCTTCTAACGTTTCATAAAATTTGATAAACACGTCTCTAATCCTAACTATTTCCATATCGTATAGTTTCATGTCATCAACCTGAGAATCACCTTGTTTTACTGGTAATCCCCATGCAAAATGATCTTCGTGATACACATTAGCGCCAGTTGTGATTATCCAATCTACAAAACCTCTTTCAATTAGAGTCTTAAAAATTCCACCAAAACCAACTGGAGTCAAAGCTCCAGAGGCTGTTAAGCAAATCGTTGCATCTTCTTTTATCATTTTTGCGTAAACTTTTGCAGCCTCGCCGAGTTTTCTCCCGTTAAATCCTGACTCTGAATAAATCTTAACCAAGTCTTCTATCGACATATTAGGATCAAGTTTGATATGCGGAATATCATTGCCCTTAAAATGATGATGATCCATTACATGAAGTTGAATATTGGTGAATAAACCTGTTTTGGCACAATCATTTAAAAAAATCTAAATTCAAAACAGGTTAAGAACCAATATGAAGTATATCGATATTGTAGACTCAAATAGAGTAGACCGTTCTCCTGATAAAATTATTCAAGTACTTTCTGATGGAACCACTGTTGAGAAAGGCTATAAAATAAAAAATATACAATTACGATTATACACTGAAAAAAATGACAAAAAACTAGGACTGTATTCTCTAATTACATCATTGGTTGAAACTGACAAAGGATCAGTGGAAATGATTTATGATGAAGGATTTCGTGGTAATAATGCATTAGAAAAATCTAGCAAATTTTTGACTGAGAATTTGGGAATTTCTGGTTTAATACTTCGTTCATTAATATTTTTAGATGGAAAATGACAAACACGTCCTATCATCAAAAACTATCTTTAGATGACAAAAAGCCAATTTGTTCACTATGTAACGAAGAGTCACTTTACTATTGTACAATGAATGATGAATATTACTGCGTTAAACATGTTTTAGGTCATGATGAAAATGAATAATTACTATATTTTTTAAAAGCCCATTACCTGATTTATCTATGGAAGAAGCTGAACATAATTCAAGAATCGAAAAAATTGCTGAAATGATTTTATCTGACAGTATTTCTCTTGACGAACAAGAACAAAATAAACTAAAAAAATATCATGATTTTGCAAGACAAAATTATGGGCTTGAGCAGGATGCTGCATCTGAACTAGTTAATGAGGCATTTTTGTATCTAAAATTAAAACAGGCACCAGATATCGACCCATTGACCAAGGGTGATGAATTTGGCGCTGGATTTAGTTAATGATGAACATTATCAAATTGATAACACTTAATTCAATAATTCAATCTGTGTGAAATTATGCGTATTTTACAATTACATTGTGACAGTATAGAATATACGCCAACAAAGAAGGAAATAAAATCTGCAGAGGAAATAGAACCAAAAAAAATTCGTATAGAAGAGGTTGTAGTATGTTTTACTGCAATTGAGGAAGATGACGATTCAAGTGTTGCAAAAAATGCAATTATTGATATTCAAAAATCAATGAAGCAGATTGGTTGTAATAAATTACTGCTTTATCCATATGCACATTTAAGCTCTAATCTTGCATCACCTGGTACTGGTCTTAAAATTTTAAAAGAAATGCAAGAATTATCTACTGGAATTGAAACAACGCATGCACCATTTGGATGGACAAAAGCTTTTAGTATTCAAGTTAAAGGACACCCACTTGCAGAAAGTTCCAAAGTTTTTTCTAAGGATTCAATTAAAGAAAAAACATCTGCAGCATTAGAATCTGAATCCAAGATCAAATCATATTGGTACATAATGACACCTGACGGTAAAATGGAGGAGATTGAAAAATTCAATTTCTCTAATCATAAACAGCTAGAAATACTTGCAAAGTATGAATCTGCAAAAAAAAGAAGTGTCGATGAGCCTCCACCACATGTAAACCTGATGAAAAAACTTGCAATTGCTGATTATGAACCTGCATCTGATTCAGGAAATATGAGATTTTATCCTAATGGACGTCTAATTAAATCTCAAATTGAGCAATATGTTACAGATAAAATTCGTGATTATGGAGGTATTGAGGTTGAAACTCCAATCATGTATGATTCACATCATCCAAGTATGGAAAGTTACTTTAACAGATTTCCTGCTAGGCAATACAGTATAGATTCAGAAGGCAAACATCTTTTCTTAAGATTTGCAGCATGTTTTGGACAATTTTTAATGGCAAGTGACTTTCAGTTATCATACAAAAATCTACCATACAAACTCTATGAACTTACTCGTTATAGTTTTAGAAGGGAACAATCCGGTGAACTTGTTGGTCTAAGAAGATTAAGGGCATTCACCATGCCCGACTGTCATGCATTCTGTAAAGATATGTCACAGGCCATCGATGAATTTAGAAAAAGATTTGATCTTTCTCGTGAAGTTTTGTCAGGATTAGGAATTGAAGAAAATGATTATGAAGTTGGTATCAGATTTACTGAGGATTTTTACAATGAAAATAAAGAGTTAGTCAAACAGATGGTTTCAAAAGTAGGTAAACCAGTTTTGATTGAAATGTGGAAAGAGAAATTCTTTTACTTCGTACTAAAATGGGAATTTAACTTCATTGATAATTTAGGTAAGGCTAGCGCATTATCAACTGATCAAATAGATGTTGAAAATGGTAAACGTTACGGAATTACATTTACCGATGAAAAAAATGAGCAGCAACATCCAATCATTTTACATAACTCTCCATCTGGCGCAGTAGAACGTGTGATTTATGCATTATTAGAAAAGTTTGCTAAACAAGTAAAAGATGGTAAAAGACCACAATTCCCACTTTGGTTGGCACCTACACAAGTAAGACTAATTCCTCTCAAAGATGATTTTCTAGAATTTGCTAGTAATCTTGCTGGTAAGTTAACTGAGCAAAATATACGAGTTGATATTGATGATAGAAATGATACAATCAGTAAAAGAATTAGAGATGCCGAAAAAGAATGGATTAACTATGTGCTAGTCATTGGAGAAAAAGAAATGAATTCACCTAGTTTGAGTGTTCGTGATAGAACAACTGGCGACGTGCGTCAACTTTCTACTGAGAGCTTTGTAAAGGAGATTCAAGATGCAACAAAAGGTAAACCAATTTCAAAATTAAACTCAACAATATTGTTATCACAAAGACCACAGATAATGGTGTAATAAAATGAGTTTTCTGGATCTTCACATGACAAAATCACCATTAATTATGAATCCTAATGATAATTCTGAATCAGTGGCTGTTATTTTTGGCGTACCGTTTGATTCAACACACTCTTACAAACCTGGCTGCCGGTTTGGACCTGACGTAATACGTGACGCATTTAATAACATTGAAATTTTCCAGCCAGAATTTGGTATCGACCTGGAGACAGTAAATATCAATGATCTTGGTAATACAAAACACACAGTTGTTGCAGCAGAAATGTTACAAATGGTTGAAAACATCACTTCCGAATTAAAAGAACAGAACAAACAACTGATAATTTTAGGCGGAGAACATTTGATTACTTTAGGAAGCTTCACATGTTTTCCAAAGGATGTAGGATATGTAGTGTTTGACGCACATTATGATCTAAGAGATCAATACGCGGATATCAAACTTAGTCATGCTGCTTATCTAAGAAGAATAGTTGAAAAACGTGGTTCTGAAAATATTGTTCATGTTGGTGCAAGGGCGTTTGTCAAGGAAGAACTTGCATTTCTAAAAGAACATAATATTTCAACAGTGTCAGATAAAGAAATTCGTGATGGCAATGGTCCTAAATTACTCAAAGATATCACATCTACTTTTGACAATATTTATCTGAGTATAGACTTGGATGTATTAGATCCTGCATTTGCACCAGGAGTCGGCAATCCTGAGGCTGTTGGAATTTCATCTAGGGAATTATATGATTTAGTTACAACGCTGCAAAACAAAAAGATAGTAGCTGCGGACATAGTAGAGCTAAATCCAACTTATGATAATGGTGCAACTGCATCCATGGCTGCAAAAATGATATCAACGATAATTGCAATGAACCTAAGCAGGTCAAACTGATGTTAAATAATTTACGTGATTCATTACAGCCACATCTTGAAAAAATTGGCAAAGGTTTTGCATCAACTGGAATTTCACCAAACGGATGGTCATGCATCGGTTTAGTCTTTGCGTTTGCATCTGCATTCATTTATGGATGGAATGTTGAATTTTCACTAATTATTGGTGGGATACTTCTACTTGTTGCAGGTTTTTTTGACATTGTAGATGGACAAGTTGCCAGAGTATCTCAAAAAATTACCAAATCCGGTGGATTTCTTGATTCAGCATTCGATAAGATAGCGGAGGTTGCTATATTTCTTGGAATATTAGTTGGTGGTTTTGCGGAACCATATTTAGTATTTTTAGCTATCACATTTTCATTACTTGTAAGCTATACACGCTCAAGGGCTGAATCTCTAGGGGTAAAGTTACAGGGTATTGGAATTGGTGAGCGTGCTGAAAGACTTCTTGTAATTGCTATTATTGGAATTGCTGGTTTTATGGAATATGCAGTAATAATTGTAATAATAATTGCAGGTATTACATTCATTCAAAGAATTGTTGTCACTACAAAAGCATTAAGAGAATGAAAAAGTTAGGAAAACTGCATCTATCATTATTTAGTGCTATCCTTATAGCATTACTTATCGGCTCTACCCAATCTGTATCTGCAGATCATTCACTTGATGGTAAAGGAATTTTTAAAGATGAGAATTCAATTAATCTTGTTTCAACTAAAGATTCAAAATATCAAATACATCTTCAAATTGAAGTACGAAATTCACAAGGGCAGTTAGTTAGTATCACTGAATCAAATAATGCCAAGTATATACCACGCGAAATTATGGATTACATACTTGATGAAGAATTTAATGATAAAGAGATCATTATGATAAATAAGACCAAATTTGAAAAAATTATGTATGTGGAACAATCAACACCAGAGAAATATTCATTTCGTGCTAGTTATACTGATATGTCATCTACTTGGTCCATGAACTTTAGTGCTAATTTCCCTGAGCATGGGATAAAGGTATTACCTGTTTTTGAAGTTTATACTCCACACGTAAATCTAGCAATAGATGATAAATTTACATTACATTGGACAATTTTAAGAGAACTTAACTGATCTTATCTAAGTTTAGTGTGCTCTCTTCTTTTTGAAGATGAACGAATTTTTAAAATCTTAAAGTGAATTGCACAAGATATACAATACCATTTTAGAATTTTAGGAGATGCGATATATGTTCCCTGAGCTCTAAGCTCCTTAGCAAGTTGATGCTCAACCAAACTAAGACGTGATGTAACTTTTTTTGCCTTGTCCTTTGGTACTGTCTGTCCACAATTAGTACACTGAATTACACCTGTGGAACCTTTTCCACCTTTTCTGCGACCTCTACTAACACGTTTAGATGGCATACAGATGAATAATTATCCCCATTTATAATCCTGAGGATAAAATTAGAGTTAAATGAAATTAGATGTCATCTCACATTGTACTATTGATACAATAGAGATCAATGATTCAAAATTTGTTGTTCCTGGAGGTCCTGGTTGTTATTGTAGTCTAACTGCTAGATCTTTAAAATTTGATGTTAAATTGCATACAAAATTTGGCTCTGATTTTCCACTTGTTAACTATTTAGTTGAACAGAAGATTGCATTTGAAGATGCACAATCAACAAAACCTACAACACAGTTTATACTAAATTTAGTAAATTCAGAAAGAACATTATTTTTGCAAAACAAATGTGAAGCCATTAACAATATTACATTGGATAGTGATAGTGTCATAATCAGTCCGTTATTTGATGAAATTTCAATTGAATTATTTGAAAAAATTAAAAAGAATGCGAATTTTGTTTTATTGGATCCTCAGGGGTTTTTGAGGCGAAATAATTCAGAAAACAAAATATATCTTGAACAGACTGATCTAAATCTATCTAACGTTTCAGCGATAAAAGTAAACCAAGATGAACTAAAATGTCTCACAGGTGCATCCAATATTGATGGAATAAAAATTCTTCAAAAAAAAGGAATTGATAATGTAATTCTAACTGATAAACAAAATATATCATTGTTGTCTGAAAATAGGATTTATTCTATAACATTACCAAATCTTGAACTTAATGATACTACAGGAATTGGTGACATTTTTTGTGCGGCGTTTGGTTGTACTATGTTAAAGGAAAAAGATATTCTTTGGGCACTTAGTTTTGGAGGAGGAGCTGCACAAGCTGCATTAGAAAGTAGGCAGATAGGTCTGGAAAAGATTCCATCAAAAGGTGCTATAGAATCAAATGCATATTATTTTTATAACACAGTAAAATTCAAAGAGATTTAATTTTTATTATACGCTGAAAATTGTCTATTATGCGTATTGGTATAGCGGGGATACAAGCTACTGAACTAGTAGCTAAATCGATTAAAGAAACACTCTCTGATGTGGGTTTTGAATCATTTTATTTTAAAAATAATTCTAAAGTTACACTGGCTGATTTAATAATTGTTTTAGGTGGTGATCGTGGCGTACGAAATTATTTACACAGTGCAATAGATGTAGATACACCGGTTTTAGGAATAAGTGAGTCAGAATCTAACGGAGTTTTAGCTCAAATTGAATTAAAAGATCTTCCTTCTTATCTTAATCGTATAAAAAACAAGATTATGTTGTTGAAGATGTTCCAAGAATTGGTGTAACAGTTGATGGTAAAAGTACCTACCCTGTTCTTAACGACGTATCTGTTTTTACATCAAAAAGTGCTACATTGATGGAATACATTTTACGAGTTAATGGTGAGGAGGTATGGCACGATAGTAGTGACGGTGTAATTATCTCTACCCCAACTGGTTCTTCTGCATATTCCTTGTCTGCTGGTGGGCCTGTTATTTTTCAGGCTTCAAATGTATTTGGAATTATTTCAGTTAACTCGTTAGACATAACCAGAAGACCAATCATAGTTTCTGATAACAGTATCATAGAAATTGATGAAATTTCATCACGTTTGCACTGTGATGTAGTTTTAGACGGAATAGATAGATTCAAAATTAACAATAAACTTGAGGCAACAAAGTTTTCACCGCCAGCAAGAATAATTCGTATGAAATCTGATTCTACAGCTATATCTGCGCTTGCAAACAAAGTAAAACTAGCAGAAGAATTACTGTCTATGCCACCGAGTTCTAAGCTTTTATTAAAAATATTAGAATACGAGGGGTCAATGACACAAAAAGAGCTTGCATCAAAAACATTACTTCCTGATAGAACAGTCAGATTGGCTATGAAACATTTAATGGATAAGGGATACGTAAAAAGAAAAGTTTCGATGCAGGATGCTAGACAAAAAATTTACGAGATCACAAAACTGGATTAATTTTGTGATGCAACAGTAACAAATGTTTTGAATGCATCTTCTGGGAATCCAGGTCTGCTGTTAAACTCTGGATGATACTGTACACCTAAAAAGAATTTATGGGATGGAATTTCTAAAATTTCCATTCTTTTTTCATCATCGCTTTCTCCTGAAAAAATCATTCCTTTTTCTAGGAACTCTTCACGATATTTAGTATTGAATTCATATCTGTGTCTATGTCTTTTGAAAATTTTATCAGAACTGTATATTTTATGTGCTAGTGAATCTTTATTAATTTTAATTTCATTTGCTCCCAACCGTAACGAACCGCCCATATCAGTTTCATCCTTTTGTTCAGGCAAAAGATCAATAATCGGATTTTTTGTATCAGCAACAATCTCAGTAGAGTTTGCATTTTCAAGATTACACATCTTGCGGCCAAATGCAACTGCTGCTAGCTGAAACCCAAAACAAATTCCAAGATAAGGTATGTTTTTCTCCAGTGCGTATGTAGCTGTATCTATTATTCCTTCAGAACCACGCGTTCCAAATCCACCAGGTACTAACACACCATCAAAATTATCGAGTTGCTTCAGATTTCCATTGAGTGTTTCCGAGTCAATCCAATCAATATTAACAGATTTTCCAATTGATGCAGAAGCATGTTTGAGTGCCTCATTAACACTAACATAACTGTCTGCTAATGTGACATATTTTCCAACCATTGCAATTTTAATTGTATCATCTGTTTTTTGCAGCGAGTTGACGATCGTATTCCAGTTATCCCAATTTTTTGATGTGTTGACAAATCCCACATTTCCAAATTTCTTGAAAACCACATCAACCAGTCCCTGCTCATACAACATTTGTGGTATCATGAAAATTGATTTGGCGTCATGGCATGAAAATACATCCTCCTCAATTACGTTTGTAAACATCGAAATCTTTTTTCTAGTTTTTTCCAATAGTGGTGTTGTACAACGTACACATAACAGATCCGGCTGAATGCCTATTCTTCTTAATTCTTGTACACTATGTTGCGTGGGTTTTGTCTTTTGTTCTCCAACAACGTCCAATGATGGAGCCAATGTTACATGGACAAAAATAACATTTTCAGAACCATCCTCTAATCTAATTTGTCTTAATGCCTCAAGGAACGGAAGGCTTTCTATATCACCGACAGTGCCACCACATTCTACAATTAACACGTCAAGCTGCTCATCGTCTGCAATTGCCCTGACACGATTTTTTATCTCATCCGTGATGTGTGGAATGATCTGAACGCATGCACCCAAATATTTTCCCTTTCGTTCAGCATCAATTACACTGGAATAAATTTGAGCAGTTGTAATATTATGAGATTTTGGAATATCCTTGTTAAGATATCTTTCATAACTTCCAATATCCATATCACACTCACCGCCATCCTCTGTGACAAACACTTCACCATGAGCAATAGGATTCATTGTCCCAGCATCAAAATTCAGATATGGATCAATTTTCACACATGAAACTTTTTGATCTGACAGTTGTAATAATTTTGAGATTGAGGCTGAAACTACACCTTTACCAAGACCGGACATTACTCCGCCTGTAACGAAAATAAACTTCGTCTGCATAGATGTGTAAGTATTTTCCCATTTATGTAGCTTTTCCTAAATTCGTGTACTTCTTTTCAGTTTTTTTGTATATTCTGTAATCTTTCTTTGTAATTTTGATGGTGGTGTATTCTCAATAATCTTAAGATTAGCACTTCCTACAATGACTGCGTCGACTCCTAACGAAACATACTTTTTCACGTCATCTGGGGTTGACACCCCAAATCCAATCCCTATGGATATTTTCTTACCAACAATCTTTTTGGCATTTTTTATTGCGTCTATAGTGTATTTGTGAATTTTTGTCTGTACCCCGGTTGTACCAAAGACAGCAACCATATACAAAAAGCCAGTGCTAGCTCTTGCTATCTTTTTGAGTCTATCATTATTTGTGTTCGGTGAAACCAAAAATATTGTATCAAGGTTATTTTTTTTAGCAGATTTCAGATATTCCTTTGATTCTTCAATGGACATGTCCGGCAGGATTAGTCCATCGATACCTACACTTTTGACTTTTGACATAAATGCAGAATATCCGCGTGCATAAAGCACATTCGTATACGTCATTAAAACAAGAGGAATGTCCGTCTCTTTTCTAATTTTTTTCACAAGGCTGAAAAATTTCTCAATCTTTGCACCCTTGTTTAATGAAACAGTACTTGCGTTTTGTATTACAGGACCATCTGCTATAGGATCAGAGAATGGAAACCCTAACTCAATAATGTCAGTGCCGCCTCTAACAAGACCTCTAACTATCGACAGTGTTGTATTTTCATTAGGAAATCCTGTCATAATATACGAAATGAGTGCTTTTTCGTTCTTGGATTTTAATTCCTTGAACTTATCTTGAATTTTTGACATTTTTCCTTAGATATTGTTTTACGATGTCAATGTCCTTGTCCCCACGTCCAGACAATGTAACTACTATTGAATCAGATTTTGATCTAGTCTTAGCGATTTTAATTGCATGTGAAATTGCATGAGCAGATTCTAGTGCAGGGATGATGCCCTCGGTTTTTGTCAGTGTCAAAAATGCATTAATCACTTCGTTGTCTGTCGCGCTTTTGTATTTCACGTTACCTGCATCCTTCAAGAATGCATGCTCTGGGCCAACTCCTGGATAATCCAGTCCCGCTGAAATGCTGTGCGTTTCCTTAATTTGTCCATCATTGTCCTGTAATAGGTAAGTCATCATACCATGTAGTACACCTTTTTTTCCCGCATTGAGTGTGGCAGAATGCATGCCTGTCTTCAATCCTTTTCCTGCAGCTTCGACACCAATCATCTCCACACCATCATCAATCATTGGATAAAATGTACCGATTGCATTTGAACCACCACCAACGCACGCAATTACCGTGTCAGGAACATTTTTCATCTGTTTTTTTATTTCCTTTCCAATTACGGATTGAAAGTCACGTACCATCACAGGATATGGGTGTGGACCCACAGCAGAACCAAGCAGATAGTACGTTGTATCAACATTAGTTATCCAGTCACGAATTGCTTCATTAATTGCATCTTTAAGAGTCTGTGAACCTGATTTTACAGGATACACTTTACACCCGAGCAAATCCATTCTGAAAACATTTTGCTGCTGTCTGACTGTGTCCTTGTATCCCATGTAAACCTCTGATGATAACCCTAAGCAGGAGCAAGCCATTGCTGTTGCAACGCCATGTTGTCCCGCACCAGTTTCCGCAATGATTCGTTTCTTCTTCATTTTTTTTGCAAGTAAAGCCTGACCAAGTGTATTGTTAATTTTATGTGCTCCTCCATGTAGTAAATCCTCTCGCTTGAGGTAGATTTTTGCACCACCGACAGATTTTGTTAGATTTTCTGCAAAATAAAGTGGAGTTGGTCTTCCAGCGTAATTTTTTAAGTAATAGTCAAGTTCGTTTTGGAAGCTTTTGTCATTTTTAATTTTTTGATAATTTTCTTCAAGCTCTTCAACAGCTGGAACTAGTGTTTCCGGAATGTATTTTCCTCCAAAATCTCCAAACCTTCCATCTTTTGGCATTCCTATTTTCATATTGCATTCACCAATTCTGACACTCTCTTTTGTATATCTGAGCTTTTCATTATACTTGTACCTATAAGAAATGCATCTGCACCACAATCATGTAAAAATTTTACATCTTCTGCTGACTTGATTCCACTTTCGGATAATATTATTTTAGATTTCTGGAAATTTTCTAAAAGTTGCTTTGTGGTTTCAAGATTAATTTCAAGAGTATCTAAGTTTCTATTATTGATTCCAATAATGTCTGCATCAGTTTTTAATGCATTTTCAAATTCTGTCTTTGTGTGCGCCTCTACTAAAATTTTCAGATCTTTTTCATGACCGTAATCAATCAGTTTGTCAATATCACTGACAAACCCGTTATCAAATAATCCCTGAATAAGCAAAAAATAGTCTGCACCCATTTTTTTTGCCGCATCTATCTGTATTTTATCAATCATGATGTCTTTCATTAATAATGGAATTTTCACGTTTTTTCTGATTTTGATAAAATATTCTGGTGAACCATTGAATAGATATGGCTGTGTTAAAATTGAAAGCGCCTGTGCACCACCAGATATCATAGATTTTGCTATTTGTATTGGGTCAGAAATTTGCCTTATATCACCTTCAGCAGGTGATGAAAATTTTATTTCGGTAATAAGAGATGCATGACTATTACTCTTTATTGATTCCTGTAAATCAATTTCTGATTTAGGTAATGTTTCAATAATATCATAAATGCCATCATCAATTGCATTTTGTGAATTTTCAACTAATTTTTGTAGTATATTTTCTATGATCTTTCAACCTCCTCTAATTTTTCCATGTCACCACAATTTTTTACAAAGTTTTTGAGTTTATCAAATGCTTTACCACTATGAATTGTATCCAACGCTAGTTCAACTGCTTCATCAAAACTATTAGCAATATCTGATACAATTAATCCGCCAGCTGCGTTTAATGCGGTTATCTCAATTTTTGTTTTATTTGCTGTATCATTTAACACATCTACAAATGACTTTATCGCATCTTCCTTTGTGTTTATTTGAATATCAGAAATGTTACCTCTTTGCAAACCAACATCTTGAGGGTCAATAACCATGTTTGTAATGATGTTATTTTTTAGTAAACAAATTTTGTTTTTGGATGTGGTTGATAACTCATCCATTCCATCATCTGATCTAACTGTCATAATTGTTTCCGCATTTTTTCTTTGTAAAATTTTTACAATTCTTTCTTGATAGTCATCTGAAAAAACACCAATTAGCTGATTTTTCACCATTGCTGGATTGGTTAATGGTCCAAGAAGATTAAATGCAGTTCTACCGCCAACAACCTTTCTAGCGTTTGCAACATTTTTCATTGCGGGATGAAATTTTTGCGCAAACATGAAACCTATGCCAAATTTTTCTATTATTTCATTTACTTTGCTTGGTTCCGAATTCAAATCAAATCCAAAATATTCAAAAATATCCGCACTTCCTGATACGCCTGATATTGAACGGTTACCATGTTTAGCAACATTTCCACCAGCCCCAGCAATTACAAAAGAAGCGGCAGTTGAGATGTTGAATGTTTTTAATTTATCACCACCTGTACCACACACATCAATAATTTTGCCTTGGCAATTTGGGGATATGTGTAATGCAAATTCTTCCATTTTGTTTAGCATAGCCAAAAGTTCATCGTCAGATTCACCTTTTTCCGTCAAATTTTTTAAAAATTCTGCTATATCTTCATCGTTTTGTGTTCCGGTGAGTATTTCATCCATCACGTTAATCATTTGATCAGTTGTTAGGTTATTTCCGTGGGAAAGTTGCTCTGCTAATTCTTTAATCATTTTTAACCCTCATGATGAAATTTTTTAGAATTTTTTTGCCTTCGTCTGTCATTATTGATTCTGGATGAAATTGTACACCCTCAATAAAATATTTCTTATGGCTTACACCCATAATCTCTCCATCATCTTCAGCTACTGCGGTAATTTTCAATGAATCTGGAATTATTGTTTTATCACCAACTAGTGAATGGTAACGTGTGGCTCTAAACGGGTTTTTCACTCCATTAAAAAGTGAATCATCATAGTGTTTGATCAGACTAGTCTTTCCATGTCTAACATTTCCTGCATTTACAACCTTGCCACCAAAGCAAGCAATAATTCCCTGATGGCCCAAGCAAACTCCCAAGATTGGTGTTGTGCTTCCAAGTTCCATTATTACATCCTTACATACGCCAAAATATTTTTTATCTTCTGGAGTTCCTGGTCCTGGTGAAATGATTATTGCGTTATAATCTCTTTTCCTTATTTCGTCAATTGTAATTTGGTCATTTCTTATAACGTCAGAACTTATTCCCAATTCTCCTAATCTTTGTGCAATGTTATAAACAAATGAATCATAATTATCTATAATTAAAAACTTCATTTTGATGCCTCCATTAAAGCAGTTATCATTGCATTTGCCTTATGCTCTGTTTCCTTAAGTTCATTATCTGAAATTGAATCAAATACAATTCCTGCACCTGCTTGTACAAAACCATGTTTATCATCTGCAAAGATACTTCTAATTGCTATTGCAAAATCACAGCATCCATTAAATGAAAAGTACCCAACTGCACCAGCGTATGGATCCCTTGATTCCGGTTCTAGCTCATCAATTATTTCCATCGCTCTAACTTTTGGTGCACCCGAAACAGTACCAGCTGGAAAAACTGCCTTAAACGCGTCATACATATCATAATTTTTATTTAGTTTTCCAACAACATGTGTTACCATGTGTTGAACATGGCTAAATTTTTTTACTTCCATGAGTTTATTGACATGAACTGTTCCGTAATCACACACTTTTCCAATATCATTACGTCCAAGATCTACAAGCATTGTATGCTCTGCTAATTCTTTTTCATCACTAACTAATTCTTGTCGTAATTTCTCGTTTTTTATCTCATCATTTGAAATTTTTCTTGTTCCAGCTATTGGAAATGTTTCAACTTGCTCATTCGTAACACGTAAAAGCATTTCAGGACTAGATCCAATTGTTATTTTTTTACCCATTTTTAGATGGTATAGATATGGTGATGGGTTTAGTGACCGAAGTTTTTCGTAAACTTTTAGATAATCACCATGTGCTTCAAATGAAAACTTTCTTGACAATACTACCTGAAAGATATCTCCATCGTAGATGTATTTTTTTGCCTTTTCAACTAGTTTAGAAAATTCATCCTTATCCAAATTTGTTGAAATTTTTGACATTTTGAAATCGTCAAAAATTGGTTCAGATGTTTTTATTTCGTCTATCCTATTTTTTTCATAATAGAAATATAGAGATTTTTTTTGTTTGTTATCAAACAATATGCCGTCGTTGTAAATTCCAAATTCCATTATAGGTTCCATTGTATTGTGGCGTTTTGGAATTTTTTCCCACAATCTTATTGCATCGTAATTAATTACACCTACAGCACCACCAAGATAGCGATACGTTTGATCATCTGTTTTTTTGACTAAATTTTTTATTACTACAAGTGGCTCATCTGTATCAATTGTTTCAATTGAGCCATCTCTGCTCTGTATTGTGACCTTGTCATAGTATCCCTTTACGACAAATTCTGGGTCAAAGCCCATAATCGAGGTTTCTGAGAGTTCTTCTGGACCTGTTAAAGATTCGAATAGAAAAGAATATTCATAATTTCGTGATATCTTATTATAAATTTCAAATTGCGTGCCAGTATAATCTAGAGAAATAATCCTAGGAATGCAAGTGTGTCCAAATATGTCCACCCATGGAATTGAACAAAATTGAACTGTATTTAAACCATGATTTTGGTATTAGCAAAATTCATGATAAAATATGGGTTTTTGAGTGTTAAATTGGGGTTTTTTAATATAAAAAATGGGTTTCTAAGTTTAAAAAACAAGCATAAACTGTATAATTCAATGCAAAATACAAATTTAGCAATTAATCAATGAAAATCAATCGATCACCTCTTTGATCTATTTCTCGCATTAATTGTATGAGTTCAATAGGAATTGGAATGCAAAAAATAGCCATACATTCACAGATAATTGGTCTTAAGGCAGCGTTGAAAATTTCGGATATTATTAAGAAATAATCTAATCTGAATCAACAACTAGACTAATTTAACAATATTACGGTAATGTACGGTACATTTATTAGGCAATTGTGCCTATAATAGGATGTGAGTAAGACGTGTCATAGATGTGGTACATCTGATTTAAGCTGGAATCAAGGATATCATCAATTAACAGGCAAGTGGAAACTTGAGAATCACAAAGAATGCAAATAACACTAATACTTTGAAAATCTTTTCTGAATATAGTCTGTCATTTTAAGAAATTACTTGGGTCAGTTATTGCGCCGTTTGCTGCAGAACCTACTAGGAGTGCATATTTGGCAAGTGCACCTGACTTGTAGTTTGGTTTGGGCATCATCCATTTCTTGCTTCTTTGCTCTAGTTCCTTTTCTGATACATGTAGATTGACGCTATTATCCTCAATATTGATGCTAATTTCATCATCATCTTTAACGAGGGCGATTGGTCCACCAACAAATGCTTCAGGGGCAACATGCCCAACCATGAAACCACGTGTTCCACCAGAAAATCTGCCGTCAGTTATCATTGCGACTTTCTTACCCAACCCTTGTCCCACAATTGCAGCAGTTGTTGCAAGCATTTCTCTCATTCCTGGACCACCCTTTGGTCCTTCATATCTAATAACTAAGACATCTCCTTCATTGATTTCACCTTTTGCAACAGAATCAAATGCAGATTCTTCACTATCAAATACTCTCGCTTTACCAGTGAATTTTGTCATTTCGACACCTGCGGTTTTAATTACAGCCCCTTCAGGAGCCAAAGTTCCCTTCAGTATTACAGCAGTTCCAACTCCATGTAACGGATTTTCAATTTCTCTTACAATTTGTTGCTCAGCAGTGCTTGATATTTTATATTGTTTAATATTTTCCTCGATTGTTTTTCCAGTGACAGTTAATGTGTTACCGTGAATTAGATTATTATCTAATAATTTTTTCATTATCAGTGGTATCCCGCCTATTTTATCTAGACTGTTCATAACATAATCACCACCTGGTTTCATGTCTGCTATGTGTGGTGTTTTTTTCCTTATTCTTTCAAAGTCATCATATGTTAATTTTATTCCAACCTCATTTGCTAATGCAAGTAAATGTAAGATACCATTAGTTGAACCACCAACAGCATTTAACATTGTAATGGCATTTTCAAACGATTCAAATGTTAAGATATCACGCGGCTTGATGTTTTGTGCTAGTAATTGCGTGCATGCTTTACCGGTTTCATATACTATCTTTTCCCTTCTGTCATCTTCAGCTGGTGGACTTGCACTTCCAGGTAATGCAATACCAATTGCCTCAGAAATTGATGCCATTGTATTAGCTGTAAACATTCCACCACAAGATCCAGCATTAGGGCATGCAGTATTTTCTATATTTTTTAATTCTTCTAGTGAAATCTTTCCCGCATCATACGAACCAACTGCTTCATAAACATCAACAACTGTTAGTTCCTTTCCATCTAACATTCCAGGCATAATTGTTCCACCGTAAACAAAAACTGAAGGAATGTTCAATCTTGCCATAGCCATCATAGTACCTGGTAAACTTTTGTCACAACCAGCAATACCAACTAGTGCATCATATTGGTGTGCCCTTACCATTAATTCAATTGAATCGGCAATGACTTCTCTGCTAACTAACGATGATTTCATGCCTTCATGACCCATCGCAATTCCATCGCTTACTGCAATAGTACTAAATTCTCTTGGTGTAGCACCAGCATCCTTTACACCATCTTTTGCTTTCTGAGCAAGTCCAGGTAAATGTATGTTACAAGGAGTAGCTTCATTTCCTGTATGGCAAACACCAATGAATGGCTTGCTAAGATCATCATCAGTCAGGCCCATGGCTTTGTACATCGCTCTATGCGGAGCTCTTGATGTTCCCTCTACTACATTTCTGCTTGATATTTCCATTTTAAACATCTTCAACACACGTTACTATAATTTAAATTCTAGAAATGTAAATTTCATAAACTAGTGTTAAATACATTAAACATGGATTCTGATGAACTTCAAACCTTTATCCAGGATGTAAGGGATGATTTAAACAATTTAGATAGCCTAATTGATTATTATGATTTTTTAGGCCATCATAATATTAGAACCATTGTTTTCAATCCTGAAGATGAACTCAGTTTTTTTGAAGGATCTGTAATCACAGTTTTAGATCAGAGATATCGTGAATTTTTTAAAAGCAAATTTAATTGTGAGATTGATGAATTGACACGTGTAGATATTCTTGAAATTATTAGAGCACAGTTACCATATATTAGAAAAAGATTGTCTGAATGATTATAAACAAAATTATTTTGTGTCTATTAGTAATTCATCCTTTAATTATTTGTGAATCAAGTTCAATTAATTGCTCTTCAATTTCTTCAGGTGTTTCAGGACCAAATGAAATTAAAATTCGATCATCATCTTCAAGAACATGATCATAGATATTGCCTACAGATTGGTGGTTAATGTAATACTTGAGTGAATAATCTTCGTTAGTACAAAATTCTCTTCCATCTGGAAATGCAAAACATTCATCGTTAACAGTAAAACCCATACCATTAAACAAATAGCCAAGCGTTACTCCTGATGAGTGTCTATGAATGGTAGTACCATCACTATCCTCAAAGTGGATCCAACTACTTTTGATTTGGTAGGCTGGACTAGAAAAGTCAAGTTTGTCGCCAAAAATTCTTACAAGTAAGGAGGCATGTTCATGCTCATCACCCAATCTTCCTGAACCGTCTGGCGCACCAAGTGCACCACTAGTATCAACTTGTGTCATGAAGAGAAATATTGAATATCCAACAATCACTGCAATTAATGCTAAAAGTCCAGTAGCCATGAGATTAGTTTTGCGCTTATTCTTAGATATTTTAGCAGCGTAATCTTCTCGTTTTTCTTGTCTCTCTTCTCTTGCTCTTCTTCCCATTGACGGTCAGATTCATATTTTTACCCTATATAACATATGAAATTACTAACATTACTTTTCATAATGATATATTGGAGAATATGAAAACATCTTCGTGCCAACACAGTTTGAAAGACCATCATGGGATGAATATTTCATGTTACAAGCTGAATTGGCTAAATTACGTTCAAACTGCATGACACGAAAGGTTGGTGCGGTAATAGTTCGGAACCACAGACAAATTGCTACGGGTTATAATGGAACTCCACCTGGAATCAAAAACTGTTTTGAGGGTGGATGTAAAAGATGCCAAGATAGGATGGATGGAAAAATTAAATCTGGTGCTTCACTTGATCGATGCATTTGCAACCATGCCGAATCTAACGCAATAATGCACTGTGCAATTTTGGGCATTGAAGCAGGTAATAAGGATGCAATTTTGTATAGCACATTTGTTCCATGCTTAGAATGCAGTAAAATGGCAATTACCATTGGAATTAAAAAAATAATATGCCTTAATACTTATCCTGAGACTGATTTTGATCTGATTAAGGAATCAGGTATTTCTATTGAAATGCTGGATAAAAACAAAATTCAATACTGGACAAAATCATTACTAAATTTGTAAAATGTCAAACCAGCAGGAAGAAAATAAAACGGAAAATATGCCATATGGATTATTAATCTCTGCTACATACAATATCCAAAAACATGCAGCAATTTTAAAATTCTATGAACCAGTATCTCAAAGAATTTTTTTATGGGCAGACAAATCAGGGCACAAGCCATACTGTTATTCCAAACTATCACCAGATGAGATACCAATTGAAATTTCTGAGCGGGATGACGTTATTGAGATAAAACAAGTTAAACTGCTGGACATATTACATGATAAACCAATTGATGTATCAAAAATATTAGTCCAAGATCCCTTAGCAATTGGTGGCACACAAACAAGCAAAAGTATTAGAAACTTAATCGACACTTGGGAATCTGATATAAAATATTATGAAAGTTATCTTTACGATAGTTCACTGATTGTTGGTAAATATTACAAAATTGAGAATGATGCTGTTGTTCCATATGATTTAGAAATTTCTGATGAAACTAAATTATCATTAAAGAGTATGTTATTAGATAAACAGAGTGATACCAACTTACCAGACCCAAAACAATTTGATGAACATGTCTCACAATGGGCAAACCTTCTCAATCAGCCTATACCAAAGATCAAGAGGATTAGTCTAGATATTGAAGTCGAATCAGAGATTGGCCGTATCCCAGATCCAAAAATTGCGGAAAAAAGAATCACAGCTGTAGGTTTTGAGGGTAGTGATGGATTAAAACAAGTTTTTGTTTTACGGAAAAGTGGAATTGAAGAAGGTGTAAATGAACTATTACCAGGTGTCAAGATCGTATTTTATGAAGAAACAAAAGAAAAGGAAATGATATTAGATACATTTGAACTGATGAAAAAATATCCATTACTTATCACATACAATGGTGATGGATTTGATTTACCGTATCTGTATAACCGTGCTAGCAGACTTGGAATTGACAGACAAAAAAATCCGTTATACATGATGAGGGACTCAGCTACACTAACTGATGGTGTGCATCTTGATTTGTATAGAACTATGTCCAACCGAGCATTTCAAATCTATGCTTTTGGTCAAAAGTATAGTGATTTTTCGCTCAACAGTGTATCAAAAGGCTTACTTGGTGAAGAGAAAATCGATTATGGTGTTGAGCTTAATGATTTAACGCTATATCAAACTGCAAACTATTGCCAAAATGATGCTAGGTTAACGTACAACCTAACTGGCTTTAACAATGATTTGTTGATGAATTTGCTTATTGTAATTAGCAGAATTGCAAGAATGCCAATTGATGACATATCTAGGATGGGTGTTTCACAATGGATTCGTAGCTTACTATATTATGAACACAGACAAAATGGAATTTTAATTCCAAGAAGGCAAGAACTTGACGCTAAATCATCTAATGTAATAAATGAGGCAGTAATAAAAGACAAGAAATTTCGAGGTGGTTTAGTAGTTGAGCCAGTAGAGGGAATACATTTTGACGTTACGGTTATGGATTTTGCAAGTCTGTACCCCAGTATTATAAAAGTGAAAAATCTATCATATGAAACTGTAAGATGCTCACATGATGCGTGTAAGAAAAATACTATACCTCAAACAAATCACTGGGTCTGCACCAAAAGAAATGGTTTAACATCTGTACTAATTGGCTCATTGAGGGATTTGAGAGTAAACTATTACAAAAATATGGCAAAAAAGGACACGCTCACGGTTGAGGAGAAGCAACTTTTTACTGTTGTAAGCCAAGCGCTTAAGGTAATACTAAATGCAAGCTATGGAGTTATGGGTGCAGAGATTTTTCCATTATACTTTTTGCCTGCGGCAGAGGCAACAACTGCAACAGGCAGACATATTATTCTAAGTACTATTAACAATTGTAAAGAATCTGGAATTGAAGTTCTATACGGAGATACTGATTCACTGTTTGTGAAGAAACCTACTTCCAAGCAGGTTGAGGATATAATTACTAAAGCAAAGATGGACCATAATGTAGAATTAGAAATTGAGAAAGAATACAGATATGTTGTATTAAGCGGAAGAAAAAAGAATTATCTTGGTGTTACAAAAAATGGTAAAGTAGATGTTAAGGGTCTAACGGGAAAGAAATCACATACACCGGCATTTATCAAAACATTGTTTTACGAGTTGCTTGACATACTATCTGAAATTAAAACAGCTGAGGAATTCAAAAGGGCAAAAAATAAAATTTCTGACAAGATTACTGAATGTGCAAGAAAGGTGCAAGCTAAAGAAATACCATTGCAAGATCTGGCTTTCAATGTAAATTTAAGCAAAGCACCAAAAGAATATACAAAAACGGTGCCACAACATATTCGTGCAGCAAAACAATTAGAGTCGATCAGAGAAATAAAAAAAGGAGACAAAATATCATATGTCAAAATATTAAACAAGCCTGGAGTCAGACCAATTGAAATGGCACGCAAAAGCGAGATTGACACATCAAAATATATGGAATTTATGGAAAGGACACTAGACCAGCTAACATCATCAATGGACTTGGATTTTGATACAATTTTAGGAAAACCAAAACAAACTGGACTTGAACAATTCTTTTGGAATTAAAATAAAATGGAATTAGACGAAACAACGATGGGAATAATCGGTATCGTAGCCGGCATCTTAATTCTATCAGGCTGGGTCCCACAAATTGCTAGGGGCTACAAAACCAAAAGGCTGAATGATGTTTCATCATATCTAATGATCCTAATTTTTGCTGGTGCAGCCTTGTGGTTAGTTTATGGAATTGCTTTGGATGATGTTTACATTATGGGCGTTAATATAGCTGCAATGGTTTTAACGATGATTGTATTATCTATGAAATTAAAATATGAGAAGGTTGCTCAGACAACAAGTGAATAGGATGTTCATAATTAACTGTAAAAACTATAATGAAATTTCTGGTGAAAAGATTAACAAACTTTCTCAGATTGCAGAAAAAATTTCAAAAAAATACAAAATTCAAATTGCAATAGCTCCACCTCATCATCTATTAGCATCAATAAAGAAATCAAAATTACTTGTGTTTGCACAACATCTTGATGATGCCAAAATTGGAAGTACTACTGGATACATGATTCCTGAAATCGTAAAAAAATCCAAAGTTAATGGTGCACTAATTAATCACAGTGAACATAGAATTTCGTCTAAAGAAATCATAAACCTAGTTAAAAGACTCAAAAAATTAAAAATGAAAACAGTTGTTTGCGTAAAAAACGTGCGTGAGGCGGAAAAATATGCAAAACTAAACCCTACATACATTGCAATTGAACCGCCAGAATTAATCGGTACTGGTAGAGCGATTTCTAATGAACGGCCTGAACTGATTACAAAATCACTATTGGCTGTAAAAAAAGCAAGGAATTCAACAAAGCTTCTTTGTGGTGCAGGAATTGTAACATCTGATGATGTTGAACGTGCAATTGAATTAGGCTCACATGGAATTCTGGTTGCAAGTGGAATTGTCAAATCCAGAAATTGGAATAAAGATATTGAAGGATTTGCTAAGGCAATCCTTTAAAAACGGCTCAATTTGATTTGATAATCTAGCGATAACAATGAAATCGATCTATGCGTTTGAGGATGCAGACAGCAAAAACAGAATGTTGTTGGGTGGTAAGGGTGCCGGTCTAAGTGAAATGACAAGACTCAAACTTCCTGTACCTCCTGGATTTACAATCACAACAGAAGTTTGCAACAAATATTATGAAAATGGAAAAAAACTTCCAAAAGATGTAATGCCTTTAGTAATGAAAAATATTGCTAAAATGGAAAAAAAGACAAATAAAAAATGGAATTCTATAAAAAATCCATTACTAGTCTCAGTTAGATCAGGTGCTGCAATTTCTATGCCAGGAATGATGGATACAATTTTGAATTTAGGATTAAATGAAAAGACAGTAGAAGGGTTTGCAGAACAAACAAAGAATCCTAGATTTTCATGGGATTCGTATAGAAGATTTATTCAATTATTTGGAAAAGTCGTATTTGGAGTAAATGATAAAAAATTTGACAAAGTTTTAGAGGCTGCAAAGAAAAAACAAAAAGTAAAAGATGATAGTAAATTAAATGTCAAATCGTTAAAAAACATAGTTTCAAAGTATAAGAAAATATGTGAAAAACATACAAAAAGAAAATTCCCTGACACGCCTAATGAACAGCTTAGATTAGCAATTGAGGCTGTCTTCAAAAGTTGGATGGGTGAGAGAGCAGTGAAATACAGACGAGAAAGTAAAATTACAAAAGATATTGCAGATGGGACAGCTGTTAATGTTGTTACGATGGTCTTTGGTAACATGGGAGATGACAGTGCAACGGGTGTTGTATTTACTAGAAGTGGAGCTAACGGGAAAAAAGAACTTGAAGGTGAATATCTCACTAATGCACAGGGTGAAGATGTTGTTGCAGGTGTAAGAACTGGAAAAGAAATTGTTGAGTTAAAAAAAGAAATGCCACAATCGTATAAGGAACTAAATAATGCATGTACAAAATTGGAAAACCACTTCAAAGAAGTGCAAGACATAGAGTTTACTGTTGAACAGGGAAAATTCTATTTACTTCAGACAAGAGGTGCAAAAATGGCTGCACAAGGTTACGTAAAAACATCTGTCGACATGGTAAAAGAGAAATTAATTGACAAGAATAGATCTTTATTAAGAATTCCTGCAGAGCAATTAGAGGCATTATTACATAACACTATAGATGAAAAAAAGGCTAAACAATTCAAACAACTAGCAAAAGGAATTGCGGCATCACCTGGTGCTGCAAATGGAATTGCAATTTTTGATGTGAAAAAAGCAATGGAATTAGGTGAGTCTGGCAAAAAAGTAATTTTGATTAGAAAAGAAACAAAACCTGAAGATGTTCCAGCATTCTATCCATCACAGGGAATTTTAACAAGTCTTGGTGGAAAAACATCACATGCTGCAATAGTATCACGAGGAATGGGTAAATCGTGTATCGTAGGATGTAACGAATTAAAGATTGATGAAGAGCATGACAGATGCAAAGCAAATGGAATAATTGTGAAGGAGATGGATGAAATAACAATAGACGGTACTACTGGTACGGTCTTTATCGGTAATGTGCCAACAGTAAAACCAAAGAAGACAAAAGACTTTGAAACAATTCTTGGCTGGGCTCAAAAAATAAAAAAATTAGGAATACGTGCAAATGCTGATACACCAAATGCTGCAAAACTTGCAAGAGAGTATGGAGCAGAAGGAATTGGATTGTGTAGGACAGAAAGAATGTTCAATGAAAAAGACAGGATTAAACTATTTGTAAAAATGATCATGGCAAAAAAGCCAAAAGAGAGACAAGAAATTTTAGAAAAACTACAAAAATTACAAAAATCTGATTTCATAGGAATTCTAAAAGCAATGGAGGGATACAAAGTCACAATCAGACTATTAGATCCACCTCTACACGAATTTTTACCATCCTCAAAAAATAAAAAAGTTTTGGCTAGATCTAAGGAATTAGAGGAAGTTAACCCGATGATGGGACATCGTGGCGTCAGACTTGGGATTACAAGCCCGGAAATTTATGAAATGCAGATTAAAGCTGTATTTGAGGCAACAGCAGAGCTTGTAAAGAAAAAGATCAATGCAAAACCACAAATCATGATACCACAAGTTAGCAGCATTGCAGAACTCAATCACATCAAGTCAATTTATAATAATGTAAAATCAGACATGGAAAAAAATACAGGATTAAATTCAAAATAAATTTTGGAACAATGTTGGAAGTTGTTCGTGCATGTCTGACATCAGATGAATTAGCTTACACCGCAGAATTCTTCAGTTTTGGAACAAATGATTTGACACAAGGTGTGTTTAGCTTCAGCAGAGAGGATGTAGAAGGAAAATTCCTTGGTGATTATATGGATAAAGGTCTGGTAGAGATAAGCCCATTCCAATCTATTGATGAAAATGGTGTTGGAGATCTCATGAAAATTGGAATAGAACGTGGAAGATCAGTACAAAAAAATCTGGAAATTGGAATCTGTGGCGAACATGGAGGAGATCCAAACTCAGTCAAATTCTGTCATGCCGCAGATGTCTCATATGTCAGTGCATCACCATACAGAATTCCCACTGCAATACTTGCAGCCGCACAAGCTGTTATTGAACAAAAGAAAACTAAAAAATCAAAAAAATAATGCTGTTAAGTAATACTAAAATTTTTATAATGAAAGTTTAGTAGATAATTATGCTACCAAGCCTGGAAACGATAAAGGAAGAAAGAAAAAAGCTGAACATGACGCAAAAAAAGTTGGCTATTATGACTGGTGTTAGCACGTCCATGATAAACCAAATAGAATCAGGGAGATGCAAGCCATCATACAACACTGCAAAGAAAATTTTTGAAAGTTTAGCAAAACTTGAAGGCCAAACATCAACGCGTAAAGCAGGTGATATCTGTAGTGAAAAAATAGTTAGACTAGTACCTAGTAACACCATCCGTGAAGCAGGAAAAAAAATGCATGAAAAAACAATTGATCAGATACCAGTTTTTGATGAAGGTGAACTAAAGGGATTAGTTACTATTGATATTGTTAATGAATACACAGAGCGTAAGGACACTAAAATTAAAAATGTGATGAACCCAAAGCCACCTGTAATTGATTTTGAATTCCCTGCAAATGCACTATCACAATTAACTAGAATTTCTGGTTGTGTTCTTGTAGAAAAAAATTCCAAAATTATAGGAATAATTACCTCGTCTGATTTGCTAAAAATGATGTGAGTCAGAGTTTTTTAATTTCCGGATTTTCTCTATTTCCTATATCATATCCATCTCGTCTAAGATATTTGAGGGTAAGCTTGTATACCAATTCATCATGATTTACAGTTTCCAATAAGACTGACCATGCTAGCTTACCATCTTCACCGATTTTTGGCTTTAGTTGAGTAGTAAAATCCTCGGCTAATTGTTTACATTCATCATATGTCTTTCCGTGACGATATTCTGTACTCCTACCACAGCTATCCATTAGAACAGAGCTCTGTTAAAACACCATTCAGAGATTTCGGATGAATGAATGTTACTTTAGTTCCAGCTGAACCGTCTCTAATTTTTCCCAAGAATTGTATACCACACCCTTCCATCCTCGAAACCTCGCCTTCAATATTTGGAGTTTCAAGAGCTATATGATGTAACCCACTTCCACGTTTTTCTAAAAACTTCCTTATAGGACTTGAGTCATTTGTAGGTTCCATAAGTTCTATGTTTGCATTTTCTAAATGAAGTATTGCAACTTTAACACCCTCAGATTCTACAGTTTCAAATTCAACACTTTTGATATCAAGCGCATCTTGGTAGGTCTTAACTGCATCCTCAACATTTTCTACTGCAATAGCAACATGATTTATTTTCATTAGAATACCTCCTTTGGTCTATATACACCAAAAACTTCTCTGAGTGTATTACTAATCTCACCGGTTGTAGCATATGTCAGCACAGCATCTAAAATAAATGGCATCAAGTTTTTGTCAGTTTCAGCAGCTTTCTGCATTTTTGATAAAGCGTATTCTGTTTTTTTATTATCACGTGAATTTCTAAGTTGTTTTATTGCTTTTTCCTGTTTTTTTCCTAGTGAATCGTCTATTCGAAGGAGGTTCTGTTTCTTTTCAGATTTTTCAGTAAATTTGTTGACACCCACTAGTATACGTTGATCATTATCTACTTCTTTCTTGAGTCGATACGCGTTTTGTCTAATTTCTGATTGGAAATATCCCTTCTCAATTGCCTTAAGTGCACCACCCATCTTATCAATTTTTTTGAGATAATCCCATACTTGTTCTTCAATTTCATCACAAAGTGATTCCATGTAATATGAACCAGCCATTGGATCAACAGTCTTTGTTATCCCACTCTCATATCCAATAATCTGCTGTGTCCGTAATGCAATCTTTGCCGCCTCTTGTGAAGGTAGTGCTAATGCTTCATCTCTTGAATTTGTATGGAGTGATTGTGTTCCACCAAGAACTGCAGCCATTGCTTGTACTGCCACACGAACGATGTTATTGTCAGGCTGCTGTGCTGTTAATGATTCGCCACTTGTCTGAGTATGAAATCTAAGCTGTAAAGATTTAGGATTTTTTGCATGAAATCTTTCCTTTAGAATTTTTGCGTATATTTTTCTTGCAGTTCTAAACTTTGCAACTTCTTCAAAAAATTCTATCGTACAACAAAAGAAAAATGAAAGCCTTGGTGCAAAGTCATCAATTTTCAATCCACGGTCTATACATGTTTGAATGTATTCAATTCCATTTGCGATTGTAAATGCAATTTCCTGTACTGCAGTTGAACCTGCTTCACGCATGTGATAACCTGAAATTGAAATTGGATACCATTGTGGTACATTTTTTGCACAATAACCAATCATATCACCTATTATCCTCATAGATGGTTGTGGAGGGTAGATGTAGGTATTCCGAGCAACATACTCTTTCAATATATCATTTTGAGTTGTACCCCTAAGTTCCTTACTTGAAATTCCTTGTGACTTTCCCACAGCAATATAGTATGCTAGAAGTGTTGATGCAGTTGCATTAATTGTCATAGAGGTTGAAGCCTTTCCTAGATTAATTCCGTTGAATGCAGTTTGCATGTCTTTTAGCGATGCGATTGATACGCCAACTTTACCAACCTCACCTTCAGCATGTGATGAATCTGGATCATGTCCAATTTGCGTAGGTAAATCAAATGCCATTGAAAGTCCAGTCTGACCACTATCCAGCATGAATTTGTAACGCTTGTTTGACTGTGCAGCATCCCCAAAGCCAGAATATTGACGCATTGTCCAAAGTCTGTCACGATACATTCCAGAATGAATTCCTCGTGTAAATGGATATTTCCCAGGGCTCTCCTTTGAATTTTTTGATTGGTTGTAAATTGGTTTAACTGGTATGTTAGAATCAGTTACAAATTCCTTAGTTTTTGTCTTGTCCTTTGTCATATAATCACTTTATTATGCTATTAGATATCTTGTCAGCAGCTTCAAATGGATCCATTTTTTTGTCTTGCACTTTTTTAAGATATCCTGAGTATGACTTGCTTGATTGCAGCATTGTTGCAACTTTTTGATTAATATTATTTAAGATGATATCATCAAGTTCTTTGGAAAGCCTTTGCTTTTCTGATAATTTCTTTTCCTTCCTTCTTTTTGTTATGAGTTTTTTTAATTCTGTTAGAAATTCAGAAATTCCCTTTTCCGTCTTTGACGATACTTTAAGAATCAGTGGATTTTGTTCTACTGTTCCAATAAAGTCTTGAACAGATTGAAACAATTGTGATGCTCCTTCAAGATCACTTTTATGCACAAGGTAAATGTCACCAATTTCAGTAATTCCTGCTTTTATTGTTTGAATGCTATCTCCTGTATGTGGGTTGAATACGACCACTGTAATGTCAGCTATGTTGGAAATTTCTATTTCTGTCTGTCCTGCTCCAACACTTTCGATGATTATGGGATCAAATCCAGCATATTCGAGTACACGTATACTGTTTCGTATGGATCTTGAAACTGCACCAGTGGCACCTCTTGATGCTATGCTTCTGATATACATTCCAGAATCTGTTGATTCTGTCATCCGTACTCTATCACCAAGTATTGCACCGCCTGATATGTGACTTGTTGGATCTATTGCCAAAACTGCTGGCTTCAAGCCAAACTTCTTCAATTTAATTGAAGTTTTATCTATCAGTGATGACTTTCCTGCTCCCGCTGGTCCTGTTATGCCTATAACTACAGACTTGCCAGAAGTCTTGAATATTTTTTTAATTAATTTTCTTGATTCTTTTTCGTCGTTTTCAAAAATTGAAATTGCCTTTGCTATTGCTCCACGCTTTGCTTTTTTCAAATCAGAAGTAATGTCCAAGTGTAATTATCTTTTGTTTCTGCGATAAATATTGGTTATCTTTGACCTTTAGGTTGTACTAATGATATACACTCAGGAATTTGCTTCAATGTCATCTTCAAGGCCTTCTCCAAGACCTTTCCACCATTGATCAAGATCATGTGCCATCTGGAAAATTTAGTTAATTATCGTATATAGATCTGCTGGTTGCTAGATTTTGCTATAAATTATCCTAGGTTTTAACTCACCCTGCTCATAAATTTCGGTTTTTAATCCAATCTTTCCAAATTGATCATGATTTATAGAAAACACAACTGGGGTAGTTGACCATCCATACTTTGGCTTGGAATCAATTTTGACGGTTTCTACAAACGAGCTCTGTGAAAATTCCTTGTGAAATGTTTTTTCCATGCCCAAAACCTCAAGAGTGATTAGGTTTGTCATTTCAGAATTATCATTGTACGTAATTCTAACAATCTTATTTTGTGGATCATACACTGCATCAACAAAAATTATCTGAGATATTGTAGATTCATCTAATGCTGAATCAGATGTGACTGATATCACTATAGCTGTAATTGCGATTATTGACGCAACCGCAATAATTTTCCTATTCATTCTCATCCAAATTCTGCTTTGATACGCCACAAAAACTTTGATCTAATTCTAACTCTTTCCAATGTTTGTTCTATAACACGTTCTGTTCCAGGTAAGGGGTTTCTTTTGAAAAAGTTACGTACATCTCTTTCCTGTTTATCATCAATTACACCACCAACGCTAGCAACAATTCTATTCGCAAGTGGATTACCAACCCCAAACTTTCTAACTAATTCTTTCCAATGATTCTTAAGCCATGGCCAAAGAACATCCTTGCCGTAAATATTAGCTGATACACCCATAATTGGAGCACGGATGTTTTGAGAACGTACTTCTGGGGTTAGGGAAAGGGCTAGTGTTTTAAGCAGTAAATTTTTTTGCTTAAAATTACACATCGCCATAAGAAATCTAATCTTTTCTTCTTGTAAAGTAGACTTTCTGTAAAGCGACAAAAGTCTATTGTAAGTTTTTTTATCTCCTTGCCATGCTGCTAATACAAAAACTGGTTCCTGTAGATCAGCGGCAAGAGAATTTTTATTTTTAAGAAATTTATTAAAACGCTTGTTTGCTTCGCTGAGTATTTCCTTATCACCAAGTTTACCAAGTGCGGTTATCACAAAACTACGTAACAATGAATCAGTATGTCTCTCATTTTTTTTGGAATCCCAATCAAGACGGTCAAATATTGTTCCCAAAAATTGTGCAGTATAGGTACGGATTTCATCAGAGAATTTTTCTTTAGTGGTTAGTTTGTATAGATAGTAAAGATTTTGCGCTAAATTCAGCAGAGTGATATAATCATCCTCATCGTGATATGATGTTGTAAAATCAAGATATTCCTGAAGTTGTTTTGTACCTGATATACACTGTGAAAACAAATCATTCTGTAAACTCCATCTATCAACATGATTCAATATTTTTTCATCAATCAATAATGATAGATGCGCTAAACTGTGATCATCATATTGAACTCTATAAAATCCATAGCGACCTGAATTAATTATAAAATCTGAATCTCTGTTTTTCAGAGATACACTGCTAGAGTGTGATTTCATTAAGATTGAGTTTTCGTGATTTCCCTCTTCAATCTGTATTGGAATTGCCCATTTATTTTTAGAAACTCTACTCCCATCAGATAAGAAGCGTTTCTGTGTTAATGATATTTTTGAATTATTTCGTTTAACATTCACAACTGGATACCCAACCTGATCAATCCATGTTTTCATCATAGAGTCAACAGGTTTGTGTGCAATTTTCCCAATTGAATTCCATAAATCCTGTCCTTCTGCATTTGAATATCTATGTTTAGTAAGATAATGTTTCAGTCCTTTACGAAAGTTATCTGTTCCAACATAATTCTCCAACATACGTAAAACACTCCCACCCTTATCGTAGCTGATTGCGTCAAAGATTTCTCTAATTTGTGCTGGGTGTTTTACGTCCACATTTATTGGGTGAGAATTTTTTAATGCGTCAAGACTCATAGCTTGTAACATTGCATCATCTAAAAACTGGTCCCAAAGATCCCACTCTGGATAAAACTTATCCACGATTTTTGTTGCCATGAATGTTGCAAAGCTTTCATTCAGCCAAAGATCATTCCACCATTTCATCGTAACAAGATTGCCAAACCATTGATGAGCTATCTCATGAGATATTACTTCCGCAATGTACTGCTTTGTCCTAGTTGAAGATGTCTTTGGATCATAAAGTAAAATAGCCTCTCTGAATGTAATTGCACCCCAATTCTCCATTGCACCAGCAGCAAAATCAGGTATAGCTATCATGTCAAGTTTTGGAAGTGGATACTTTATTCCAAAATATTTTTCATACTCACTGAGAAACTTCTTAGTGAAGTCTAGTGAAAGTTTACCCTTATTCTTATTGCCTTTTGTGGTAACAATTCTTATCTTGATATTTCGTAACTTTCCATGTAAATATTCAAACTCACCTACACCAAGATACAAAAGATACGTTGACATTACTGGAGTTTGCCCAAACTTGTACAGGATTTTTGAATCAACATTTCTCTTAGATGCAACTGGCATGTTTGAGATTGCATCCAAGTGCTTATCGACTAAAAGAGATACATCAAATGTTGCCTTGACAGCTGGTTCATCCCAGCAGGGAAATGCCCTCCTAGCATCAGCCGCCTCAAACTGTGTTGTTGCAAGATACTTTGTTTTCCCCTTTCTATCCTTGTACTGGCTTCTGTAAAATCCTAAAAGTCTATCATTCAAGGTTCCAGTAAACTTGATGGAAAGTTTTGCTTTCCCTTTTATTTTCTTTGCAAGTTTAATTGTCAGTTTTTCATTTTTTTTATTTAGAGATGATTTTGTAGGGATGATTTTCCTTCCTTGTGTTATATGAGATTCTTTTATGCTGAGTTCTGCAGCGTCTAGTATGATTAAATTAGTCGGTTTTGATAAATTGAGAGTAATAATTTCCTCGCCGTTAAACTTGAAATTATGAAATAATGGTTCAAACACAAGCTCATAGTTGATTGGGATTACGCCTGCCATACCGTGCATAATTTGAAACGTTATGTAAGTTTATTCAGATTCAAAAGATTTTAAGGGAAACATGAGTATATTATAATATGAAGCAGAAAACTGCGTCTCGTAAGATTAAGATCCTTGTTGCAAAACTGGGCTTGGATGGTCATGACAGAGGTGCGCTAGTACTATGCCGTGGGTTCAGGGATGCTGGAATGGAAGTAATTTACTCTGGCTTGTTTGCCACACCGAACAGAGTAGCACAAATTGCTGAGGATGAGGATGTGGACGCAGTTGCACTTAGTCTTTTGAACGGAGCACATGGAACATTATTTCCCAGAGTTGTTAAGGAATTAAAGAAGAAGGGAATTAATGACGTACTTGTTGTAGGAGGCGGAACAATTCCAGAGGAGGATAAAAAAATACTTGAGAAATCTGGTGTTAGTGGAAACTTTGGACCGGGAACATCACTTGATGACATAACTAATCATATTAGAAATGGCGTATCAAAATTAAGAAAATTATAATCATTCAGTAGAATCAGGCCACATCATTTTTCGCATCTGTTTTCCAACCTGCTCTATTTGATGTGAATCTAATTGTTTCATGTATTTGTCAAACGCATTTTTGCCACTTTTTTCATACTCACTTAACCATTCTTTGTTAAATGTTCCATCCTGTATTTCCTGCAGAACTTTTTTCATTTCTTCCTTGGTCTGCTTATTCATAACCATTGGACCACGAGTAAGACCACCATATCTTGCAGTTTCGCTTACGCGTCTCCACATTCCGTTGATTCCATATTTCTGAATCATGTCAACAATCAGTTTTAATTCATGTAAAACTTCAAAATATGCAATTTCTGGTTGATAGCCAGCTTCAACCAATGTCTCAAATGCATTAACAACCATAGATGCAGATCCGCCACAAAGATCAGCTTGTTCACCAAACCAGTCAGTCTCAACTTCTTCTTTGAATGTAGTTTTAATCAAGCCAGCACGTGCACTTCCAATTCCTTTGGCAATCCCAAGTGTTCTATCCCAAGCTGTTCCAGTCTTGTCTTGTTCAACTGCAACAATTGAAGGTGTTCCAAATCCATCAAGATATGTTTCTCTTACCTTAGAGCCTGGACCTTTCGGTGCAACCATGATAACATCAATATTATCAGGTGCCTTGATCCATCCCCAGTAAATTGCTGCTGCATGTGAAAACGCCAATGCCTTTCCCTCGGAAAGATTTGGTTCTATCTCATCCTTGTAAACTTTTGACTGAACCATGTCAGGAATCAACACATGAATAATGTCAGCTTTTTTGCAAGCTTCAGATACGGACATTACTTCATGTCCATCATTATTCGCTTTGTTCCAACTAGATCCACCTTCCTTAAGTCCAATTATGACTTTGAGACCAGAATCTTTGAGATTATTTGCTTGTGCATCGCCCTGTATACCATATCCAATGATTGCAATTGTTTGATCTTTGATTGGGTCTAGATTAATATCAGAATCTTTCCAGGTCTTTGCCATTGGGAAAATTCAAAATTCTACACATATAATCTATATCTTGTATTCTTTATCGCATTGAACACATCTAACTTTAACGCCCTCAGAATCAAGACGTTTGAACTTCTTTGAACCACAATTTGTACAAATTGGGCATGCACGTGCGGACTTCACAAATTATATTTCTTTAAGCCAAATTTGAAGTTAATTGATTTTACCACTACCAATTATTCTTACAGTAGTAGATTCTGGCTTTATGAAAAGGCATATGTCATTTTTCTTACAGATAATTGGTTTTTCTAAAGTTAACTTGACTGGAGATATAGAGGAAAATTTTGCAGCCTTTATTTGAAGCCCAACGCTAATGAGACACATCTGATTCACAGAAATTTCTCCCTTGTAGAATGGTGATTGTTTGAAGTTAACCTCAATCTCAGATTTTACTAGGAGAGATTCATCAGAAGTGATGATATCACCTCTCCCAACTTCATCAGGTTTTATTCCTTTCAGTGATAATCCAACTCTTGCTGGACAATTTGCTATCTTAATGTCATCATCATGCATCTGAATAGATTTTATCATAACTTCAGATCCTGATGGTAAATGTTTTAGATTATCATATTGGTTTACTGTTCCTTGTAATACTTTACCCAATACAACAGTGCCAACACCTTTTACATCAAAACAATGGTCTATTACAATTTGTACATCTCCATTGTTTGAAATAGATGAAAATTTCGTTAGTTCCTGTTTAATGTTAGGTGAATCAACTTTCTTGTAATTATTCAAAACTGTTCCTTTGATCATAGAATTAAGGCGATTTTCATCGACTTCGTAAGAATGGCTTATAATCCCATCTTTTTTTCCTAGCATATCCAATGCAATAATTTGTTCTCCAACATACTTGTCAAGCGATGCAATATAGAAAATTACATACTCTGCAATGTTTATTGCTTGTAACAGAGGTTGAATCTTTTCTGGGAATCCATTTGGAATAACCCATGTTCTAATAACATCAGACTCCTTTTTATCATAAAGTGTAAGATCTGTAGTTGTACCTTTTTTACCAAAATCATTTGCAATTGTCTGTTCTCCAAGAACAACAAAATTGATCGAGTTCATAATAACACACGTACTTGCTTCACAGATTGTATTTTTGATAAACTCCATTTGTAAGTTTAGTTTCCGTATTAATGATTAGCCGATCATGATTATTTTTTTATAGTCGTAATTTATCCACTTAATTTATGGGAATTAATAGAAAAGGTGCTGCAATAGCCGTTGCTATAATAGCCTTCATAATATGTATTGGTCTAGCCAATTGATATCATAATTATAATTATTTGTTGGCTAAGGCCAAAATTGCTTGACTGATTTTATGGAAATGACCTAAGAACTGCAGCATAACTTACAAAGCGATGATTTTTTGGTTTTACCATTGTTTGAGTGTATTTTGATATTGTCTTTCCATGTGCACCCATATAGCCAATTGGAGTATCTACCCAATTCCAATCATCTACTAAACTGAGTACATCATCGTATGGGCTGTAATAGTTTCTAATTTTTGTTGTAACAATTTTTTGTGTGGCAGAACCATTTCTTGGACTTAGCGCGTTGCTAGGAATCGAACCTCCAAAAAAATAAACTGCCTCCAAAATTCCGCTATTTTTGGCGTTTCTTGCAAGATTTTTTATCGTACTCTGAATTACATGTGCGCCAAGTGAATGTCCCATTAGACGAATCTTTGTACTTGGACTTTTACGCTTAAAGTCAGTAACAAATCGTGCCAAGTTTCTTCCGTTCTTGTTTGCTATGGTTATACCAGTATACAATGCATGAAGTGCAGACGTGACATATTGTGCGCCTATTGTGTTTGAATCATAACTATATCCTATTACAGGACGTTTGTAACCAAGATGCGCTAATCTTCTTTTTGCAATTACAAATTTTGTCAGTGCACCAGAGGCATTGTTTCTTAGCCCATGAATCATTATAGTAATCTCCTTTGAGCCGATTAATGCATCAAAATCTCTCTTTGGGTATAAGCTATATGATTCATGTTTTATCGTTCGACCTGAATAAAGATCATAGAATCCTCTGGTAGATATTCGAGGAAAAATCTTTTTCAACCTAGATTGTGCCCCTAAGCTTTGACTTCTGTTCTTCTATAACTGATTCTTCCACTTTTTCAAACAATGGAGAAACTTGTCCTAGCTTGTGCCCATGTTTTAGCGTAATACTTGAAATCTCATCAAACATTTCTGTTGAAACGTTACCATCCAATCCAAGCTGCACCCAAATTTTTTGTGATGATTCTGGCAAGAATGGATAAATCGCTATCGCTAAACTTCTTACTGCATTAACCACCAAAAAAATGCAGGAATTTGTACCGGTACCATTCTTCCAGGGTTCCTTATGTTGAAAGTACTGGTTAAAGTGAGCTGAAAACTGTAAAATCTTTTTTAGTGCCCTATCAAGATGATTTTCTTCCATTAACACGCTCAGTTGTGATGCAAGTTCATGAATCATCTTTTCTGATTCTTTGTCCATATCATCAAACTTCTCTGGATCTGGAACAATACTATTGAAAGATTTTACAGTAAAACCAAGCACACGATTAACCAAGTTTCCAAGGTTTCCTATCAACTCAGAATTAATTTTTGTCGCAAATTCATCCCAGTTAAAATTAAGATCGTCCTGTGAATATGGATTTATTGAAACAAGATAAAATCTTAGATAGTCTGAGGGAAAAATTTTCAAAAAGTCCTTAAGACCAATGTACCAATTTCTGCTCTTTGAAATTTTCTTTGACTCCAACGTAAGATGTCCTCTTGTTGGAATGTAATCAGGAAGTTTGTACTCTTCATCAATTCCTAAACGCATTGCGGGCAAAAACAGAAAGTGATGATAAACGATATCTTTTCCAATAAAGTGATAGATATCCGCCTCGTTCCAAAATTTTTTTCCATCTTTACCATTATCATTCAGAAATTTTATTGTGGATGAAATGTATGCTAGATGGTTGTCAAACCAACCATAGAACACCTTTTCTTTTTCTCCATCAACTGGAACAGGAATACCCCAAGATATATCACGGGTAATATCCCAATCAATTAGCCCTTCTTTAATCCAGTTTTGGACATATTTTTTCACATCTTTTTGAAGATTTTGATTACTTTCAAGATATTTAGTGAGTTTGTCTGAAAAGTTTTTCAGCTTGAAAAAATAATGTTTTGTTTTTTCTTTAACTGGTATCTGTCCACAAATTGAACAGTGCGGATTTTCAATCTCTTCTGGCACACGACCACATTTTTCGCATAAATCTGAATATTGATCATTCGCCTTGCAGTATGGACATGTTCCAATTACATATCTATCTGGTAAAAATTTCTTGTCCGTATTACAATAAAGTTGTATGATTTCATTTTCATAAATATGCCCAGCCTGATCAAGTTTTTTGAAAACATCCTGTACAAATTGTCTGTTTTCTAAAGAACTTGTTTTGTAAAAGAAATCAAATTTTATATTAAATGCAGTAAAGTCTTCAAAATCACGCTTGTTCCAATACTCTACATATTCTTCAGGTGTTTTCCCTTCTTTTTCAGATTGTATTAGGATTGGTGTTCCAAAATCGTCAGATGCGCATATGTAATATGCTTCAACTCCTTTTTGCCTTAGAAATCTAGTTGTAACATCAGCTGGTAGATATGTGGATGCGACATGACCAAGATGAATTTCCCCGTTTGCATATGGTAATGCGCTTGTGATGATTGCCTTTGGGTTCATTTGATATAGATTTTGTAAAGTTTAGTTAAGAAGTTTGTTCTTGTCAAAATAGTTAATATTAGTATGTAGATTCTGCCATGCCTCGAAATGCAGGCATGCGTTTTCTCTTTCCACAATTTACACATTTGTACAGGAATTTTGTTTTCTTTCCGACCATGACTTTGTCAGAATCAAGGATTTCATGTGAAGTAAGACTCATACAGTTTTCGCACCATCTTTTCTCTGATTCCATGTCGTTTCCCATTATGAATAAAAGTAATTTTAGAAGTTACCAACTACCCATGTATTTGATCTGTTCCTTTGTCAGCTTGTCAATCTTAACATTCATAGCTTTCAGAGCATCAATTGCTATCTGCTTGTCTATCTCCTTTGGGACGGCAACAACCTTTTTTGGCATCTTGTTATGGTTTTTCAGAATATAAAGAATTGAAAGCAGTTGGTTTGAGAATGATTGTGCCATGACTTCTGGCGGATGGCCTTCCGCAGCTGTTAAGTTAGCTATCCTACCCTCACCGATAAGATAGACTTTTTTACCATTTTTTAGTACGCATTCGTCAAGATATGGACGAACGCGTCTAACAGATTTTGACTGCTTCAGAAGAAACTTAGAGTCCACTTCAACGTCAAAGTGACCAACATTTCCAAGTACTGCACCATCTTTCATTGTTAAGATGTGTTCCTTTCTGATAATACTAGTCATTCCAGTAGTTGTTATGAAGATCTCGCCAATTTTTGCAGCCTGTGACATTGGCATTACATCAAAACCATCCATATGTGCCTCAAGTGCTCGCACAGGATCTACTTCCGTCACGATAACTTTGGCATTCATTCCGCGAAAGTTTGCAGCTACACCCTTTCCAACCCAACCGTAGCCTGCCACCACAATTCGTTTAGATGCAAGTAACAAGTTCATGGCCCGCAGATAACCATCTATTGTACTCTGACCAGTGCCATATTTGTTATCAAACATATGTTTAGTATATGCATCATTGACTGAGATGACGGGATAGCGGAGCTTACCATCTTTTTCTACAGCTCTAATTCGGTTTACACCTGCAGTAGTTTCTTCTGTTGCACCAAAAATTTTCAATGAATTATATTTTTTATCAAAATGCGCTTTTATGTTCATGTCAGAACCATCATCCGTTAAAATCTGTGGTTTATGGTTTAGGACTTGTTGTATACACCAATCATATTCTTTAGGACTTTGCCCAGCCCAACAGTACGTATGAATTCCCTGCGAAGCAAGAAAAGCTGCAATGTCGTCCTGTGTAGTAAGCGGATTTCCACCACAACATGCAACATTAGCCCCCAACTCTTTGGCGCCCATAAGTAAAACCGATGTTTCCTTTGTTATATGTAAACAAAATCCTAATGTAATTCCTTTAAGCGGCTTTGATTTTTTTAGACGATTTATGGTGTTATCTAGAATCTGCATGTGAGATCTTGCCCACTCATAAGAGATCTTTCCTTGCTTTGCCAACTTTGGATTTTTTACCCTACTCAATGCAAACTTAGATTTTTTCTGTATATAAAATCCTATCAATATTGAAAAAGTTTTTACCTAAACTGATATCATGTTACAGAATGGTATGGAAAAAAGTAACTGAAAAAAATACAATAGCCGCTAATAGTGGAAAAGAATTTGATGTTGATGGCAAAAAAATTGCTATTTTCAATCAAGATGGATATCATGCACTGGACGGAATATGCGTACACCAAGACAACCCAATCGCTGCGGGCAAACTTGATGGCGACATTGTGGAATGTCCATCACATTTTTGGCATTACAATATTAAAACAGGCGAACTTCAAGATTATTTGAAAGGTGTGAAACTCCAAACATATACCGTTGAAGAAAGAAACGATGGAATATACATCGATTTATAGTGACAATTAATCCCTAAAAAAAATCATTTAATGAAAATTTTATTTTAGATATATTTTCATAGATTACATCAAGTGCCTGGTGAAATTTGGTTTGTACTGCTGGATCGTTTTTTATATCTTCAATATCGCTAGCTGCTGCGTTAGCATACGGAGAAATATATTCTTCAAAATTGTCAGATAACAGTAAGAAAGCCCCGCCGCCGAGTATTATGGCCGTTATAATCAGCTTGCCAATCATGAATTATCCTTCTTGAAAATTAATAAAAAATCCGAAATGTAATATTATTGATTAATTGAAAAAAATAATTACTGCTATTGATTAGATAACAATTTTTATGCCTAGAATCCAAAGATGATTCGATGAATCAGGAAATACTGCAGGAAATTTTGAGGCAAGATTATACAAAGATTCAGCAAGACATTATATCATTTCTAAAAAATCAGATTTCACAGAAAAAAACTGAAGGTGTTGTTTTTGGGCTAAGTGGTGGCATAGACTCTGCGACAGTTGCATATCTATGCAAAAAAATATCTGAAACAAAAGAGGTATTAGCACTTGTTATGCCTGATTCTGTAATATCTCCATCTAGCGAAACTGGTGATGCCCTCAAGATTATTGGTGAGATTGGAATTGACTACAAGCTCATTGACATTAATACTATTCATAAAAGATACTCAAATTATCTAGAGCCGGGTGAGCTTGCGTTAGGAAATCTACGCGCAAGAATAAGATCAAATATAATTTATTATTATGCGAATCTCAAAAATCTTCTAGTTTTAGGTACAAGTGATAAAAGCGAATATCTTATTGGGTATTTTACCAAGTTTGGTGATGGAAGTGCAGACATACTGCCAATAGTATCACTTTACAAAACACAGATGCGTGAATTAGCTAAAACTATCGGTGTGCCGAATAATATAATTACTAAAAAAAGCAGTCCAAATCTCTGGAAAGGACATGATGCAGAAGAAGAAATTGGCATTTCATATGAAGAGATTGACTCTGCACTATATTGCCTAATAGATAAAAAATTATCAGTGGATGAGACTATTCAAAAGACAGAGATTTCAAGAAATTCCGTAGAAAAGATTTACCAGATGTACCAAAATACCCAACACAAAAGAATTTTGCCTGAGAGAGTGTAGAAAATTAATGCAGATATTTGATACACTCAGAAATACGAAAATAGAGTTAGAATTTTCAGATAAGATTAGGATCTACTTATGTGGCGTAACAGTTTACGATGACGCACACATAGGACATGCGAGAACAATCATTGTTTTTGATGTACTGCGTAGATTTTTAGAATCACAATACATTGACCTGAATATCCCTGTGGAGTTTATTCAAAACTTTACAGATGTGGATGATAAGATAATAGATCGAGCACAACAAGAAAAAATATCGCCATTAGAACTTGCCGCCAAATACACCAAAAATTATTTTGATGATTTTGATGGATTAAATGTTAAAAGGGCCACAATTTACCCCAAAGCAACTGAACACATTGAAGACATGCAAAATTTGATTTCTGAACTTGTTGATAAAAAATATGCATATGTAACAAAAAATGGAGTTTATTTTTCTGTTTCAAAATTTACTGAATATGGAAAACTATCCAAGAAAAAGATTGATGATTTGGTTTCTGGTGCTCGAGTAGAAATTGATGAGGAAAAAAATAATCCAATTGATTTTGCATTATGGAAGTTTTCAGAATCTGAACCATCATGGGATAGCCCATGGGGTAAGGGTAGACCTGGATGGCATATTGAATGCTCTGCGATGAGCTTGAAGTACCTTGGTGATGGCTTTGAGATTCACGGTGGAGGTAGAGATCTTATTTTCCCACATCATGAAAATGAGATTGCACAATCAGAATCTAGCACATCAAAACA
Organism: Thaumarchaeota archaeon SCGC AAA007-O23; assembly: GCA_000402075.1. Taxonomy (GTDB): domain Archaea; phylum Thermoproteota; class Nitrososphaeria; order Nitrososphaerales; family Nitrosopumilaceae; genus Nitrosopelagicus. Next base: position 110,136 of record ARWO01000032.1, on the reverse strand, counting down.
ATTTGCAAAGATCTGGATGCATGTTGGTATGATAACCATAAACGGTGAAAAAATGTCCAAGTCTATTGGAAATGTCAAATCAGTAAATCATGTTTTAGAAGACTGGGGTCCAAATGTCATCAGACTGTTCTGTATTTCCGGCCATTATTCAAAACCAATAGATTATTCCGAGAAACTTCTAAAAGAAAATATTACAAAACTAAGACAAATAGAATCATGTTATTACGAACTTAGATTAGCGGAAGTCGATGATACTGGTTCAACCGCTGATATAGTTGTGAATGAATGTACAAATGAATTTAATTCAGCATTAAATAATGACTTTAACACGCCTCTCGCACTTGCCGCATATTACAAATTGATCAGAGCAGTCAATTCAGCAGCAGCAGAAGAAAAACTTACGGTGCAGGATGCAAGAAGAATTTTACCAGCATTTGAACATATGTCAGATATACTGGGAATTAAAATTCTTAAGGTTTCTGATACAGAAAAAAATGAAATTAATCAAATGATAAAGAAGCGTGATGAATATAGAATACAAAAAAACTATGAGGAGGCAGACGATATCAGGGCTAAAATTGCGGAGAAGAATATAATTTTTCTTGATCATAAAAATAGGACTACTTGGGTAAAACAAGAAAAAATTAAAGCAGAATAATTATTTTTTTGATGCACTTACAAGAGAAATAACGTCCCTATCTCGTAATTGATAATTTGTTGGAACCCTCAAATTATATCTTATATCTTTTGCATATAGAAGACCCTTGATTAAATCTGAATGAATCTCCTTTGCCAAGTCAACAATTGTAGAACCATCTTTTAGTAATATAAGATCTGGAAGTACGCGACCATTTTTATCAGAAAGTTTTTCTGGTATAGCAACAGGATAAATGGAATTCATCTTTAACAATTTGAAAACTGTGACGTTTATTGCAAATTGTACCCCCGTGTGCATGAATTCTCCCATAATGTCGCTTTTGATAAAATCGAGTGCGTCTCTTTGTTTTTGGTTCAGATCGTTGGCTTTTAGAATGTCAAATTGTTCTGAGCCTGGTGAATATTTGATCAGTTCCTTTTGTTCCGCACGTCTAAGGCTCAGCTCGCTATCGGCACTTGCCGGAACAACAATCATGTCATTGTATCTTTCACGTAGACGCTGAAAGTTTTTGCCCGCACCCTTGACATCTATTTTGTTTGCTACAATCAAAGTTGGTTTAGAAATTCTTCTAAGTTCGGTTGAAAATTTTTTGCTATCATGAATGTCATAATTTTCAATGTCTTTTTCTTCAAGTTTAGTAATCTTTAATGCCTCTTTCACATGATTCTTTTTTACACCAAGACCTTGGTACAGTTCGGTTAATGCATTTACTGGATCATTATCAGACTCGGCTATTTTGTTGAGTTTATCACGGTTACCCTCAAGAATTTTGTGATACCACATGTTCAACTCCTCTTCAATGTCAGCAAAGTCAGAAACAGGATCACCAGAACCTGCTTCAGCTATACGTCCACTAGAATCAACACCCCCAGATGCATCTACAACATGTAACAGAGCATCTGATTGTGATGCGATTGAAAGAAATTGGTTGCCTAAACCTTTTCCTTTCCATGCGTCTTTAATTAGTCCCGGTAAGTCAATTAATTCAATCGGAATATACCTCCATCCATCTTTGCATTTAGAATTGTTTGGGTTATCGTTTACATTAAATTCAGGATGAACACATAGCGTAATCGCATATCCGGTAGACGTAGATGATTTTTTAGTTGTAAAAGGATAGGTTGAAATTTCATCAGACGATAATGTGGATGAATTAAAGAATGTAGTTTTACCCGTATTTGTCTTACCAATCAGACCAATTTTTATCGGCATGAATGAAAAGCGAGTTTAAATTATTTATCTTTGCTGTCTTGGTCTACTTTATTTTTGAGTTTGTCGTATGAATTTTCTAACTCAGAAATCATCCAACGTATTTCACTTAAATCCTCTTCAGTTAGATCATCATTCCATTTTTCCAATATAGTTTTGGAAATCTGAGAACAGTTGTACAATAATACCCAATATGGATGATGTTCAGCTGTTGAATCTGCTAATTCTTGAATATCATACAATGCTCTTTCCGCGCGTGATACTGGATCATCATTAGGGTCCATGATTAGAAAAGGCGCTGGTGTTCAGCTAGCATACATCTGTTAAAAATAACCATAATTCCATTACTCCTTGCTAGTTCTTCAGCCTCAGAATTATGAATACCTTCCTGGAGCCAAATTACTTTTGGTTTTTTTGTAATTGCGTCTGCAACAAATGGCAATACATCTTCTGATGGTCTAAAAATATCCACCACATCAACAGGATGGTCCAATGATGATACAGTAGGATAAGATTTTTTTCCTAATATCTCAGTAGCGTTAGGGTTGATGGGCGTGATATCAAATCCCTGCTCAGATAAATATTTTGGGACAAAATGTGCTGCCTTAGCAGAATGCTTAGACATCCCAATAACAGCTATTTTTTTTAACGAAAATACTTGTTTGATTTCTTCGTCAGTATGAGAATCTCTTTCCATGGATCTTATAATAGAAATTAGTTTTTATAATTTTTAGTATAGAACCTAATGATGCTTACTTCATTTGATAATTTCGGTTTCCTCAAAATTCTTTCGTTTTTGAAGGCACACAAATCAGAGTTTTTATCCGGACAGGACATGAGTGATATTCTAAAAATAAGTAGAGTAGCTGTATGGAAGGATATTAAAAAAATTCGTTCGCTAGGCTATAAAATAGAATCAAAACAAAATCTAGGGTATAGATTGGTAGATTCATCGGAACTTCTTTTACCATGGGAAGTTACCCAAAATTTGAATACTGAATTTTTGGGAAAAAGGGTTTATTATTTTGATACGATAGACACGACACAAAATTTTGCGATGAAAATTGCATCTAAGAGTAATGAGAATGGTACAGTTGTCATCTCAAAAAAACAAACCGGGGGAAGGGGTAGAATGAAACGAAAATGGAAATCACCAGCTGGCGGAATCTGGATGTCAATTATAATTCATCCAAAATTTGATGTCTCATATGCAACACTTGTACCTATTGCTACATCACTTGCATTATGCATGGCAATAGAAAAAATCTTAAAAATTAAACCAGAATTAAAATGGCCAAATGATGTCACACTTAAAGGAAAAAAAATTGCAGGTATATTGATAGATACATCAATAGTATCAAATGAAATTGAAAATATGGTTTTAGGTATTGGAATTAATTTTAAAATTAAACCACATGAGTTGGCAAATACGATAAAAAAAACTCCAAATTTTTATGGCGTTGCAACACTTGTTAAAAAAAATGAGAATGCGTTACCATTAGTTCAGCAGTTCTTATATGAATTAGAAAATATTTTTCAATTGATTAATTCTGGACATATAAAAAAAATCAAAAATGGATGGACCAAAAGATCGTCTACGATAGGTAGAAGTGTTTCGATTATAACTAATGAAGGCAATTTAAATGGGAAAGCAGTAAAAATAGATAGTGATGGTGCATTGATAATTTCTAAGGGTAAAAAGATTGAAAGAATACTTGTAGGTGATATAACACATGATCAGTAGATATATTTTAATTACATTTTTTTGAGAAAAATCAAGTTGGTAATGGGAAGTATGATTGAAAATTCTATAAAATTATTTATGATTTTCTCCATTACGGCAGTACTCTTTGCAGGTTCTGCATTTGCACAAGATACAGATGATCGTACCAAGTTGCTTGCAGAAGCTCAGGAACCATTTTTAAAAGGTGAATATGAAAATGCCATAAAAATTTTTGATGAGATGCTAAAAATTTATCCTGCAGATTCTAAAATTTTTGAAATGAAGGGTCTTGCATTAAGTAATTTGAGATTGGAATCAACTTTAGCGATGCAACCCCAACAAAATGTATCACCACGTGATCCATCTAATTTTAACAAACTATCTATGCTTGAATTTTACAAAGCATTAGAAATTAATCCAAACAGTGTTTTGGCCTTGAATGGTATGGGATTAGGCTTTGGAAATTTTGGTGAATATTCAGAAGCTGAACAATATTTTAAAAAAGTTTTTGAAATAGACCCAGATAACGTAATAGCACAAAATTATCTTTACTCCTTGGAAAAAATAAGGGAAAAATATTCATTAGATATATTTGAGAATCCTACAAACAAACCTGATTTTCTACAAAAGATTGAAGAAAGAACAATACCATACTGGGTTAAAAATAATGCAGGGTGGTGGGCTGAAGATAAGATAAGTGATAATGACTTTATAGTTGGTATTGAATATCTTATAAAAAATAAAATTATTAGTATAAGCTCGCAAAATAACAAAGAAAATTCCTCTGATGCTATACCATTATGGATTAAAAATAACGCAAGATGGTGGTCTGCTGGACAAATATCTGATGAGGACTTTCTATCAGGCATAAAATATCTTATTGAAAATAGTGTAATCAAAGTTAACGCTCCAACAAATTCTGAACTTGTACAAAAAGAGTTGGAAAGAAAAGCATGGAATTTTGAACAGTACTTAAAAGATATTCAGAATGATATAAAAAATCAAAATAGATATGTTGAAAATATCAACCCGAGTGAATATGTAATTATAAAATATTGGAAAGATTACGACAAGTGGAACCTTGAACAATATCTTAACAAACCAGAAATTTTTCCAGATAGAAACGTATGGCTTGATCAAGAAACTGACAGATATGTAATTGAATACAAGGTTTACATTAATGACCAACCACCTGGTCTGCCGATTGATCATGTTAGAACATTAGAAAATTCATTTAGCTTTTGGGAGAAGTATGAGTTTGACACTACTGACGGTAAAAAAGCAGTTGTAAAATTTGATACAACCAAAGTAAAATTTGAAGCGAACGTTTGGGTTACTTGGGTTGTAAGAAATCTGGGAGAAGATGTTCTAGGCCATGCTACTTTAGGGAAAGGTGTAGTAGAAGTGGCGATTGGTAGTTATGGTTGTGATGGAAGCTTTCAACTGTTTGGTGTAGACACAGTTGAATATATCATGACACATGAATTAGGTCATTCAATTTCGTTGGGACACTCAACAAATCCTAAAAGTATGATGTATCCATCAATTTCGAATACAGATTATGCATACTGCTTGTTAAACTAGTAACAAAAACATAATGTAAAATTACATTCCACAAAATGAGAGTGAATTAGCTTTAGCTACATACAAATAAACACAAATTGGTTGCAATCACCATTTATATTGTAATTTTGTTATTATATGTAGACATGGAAGACATACCACCTACAAAACAACGTTGTCCATCATGTACTAAAACGAAAATAGTGTTAGATAATACTACTGGAGAATTATTCTGCAGTTTCTGTGGATTTGTCATACCAGAAAAGATCATCGAAGGTGGACCTGAATGGCGTTCATTTTCAGATAACGGTGTAGATAGAAGCCGCGTTGGTGCTGGTACATCAATTACAATGCACGATATGGGTCTTTCAACTATTATTGGACAGCAAAATAAGGATGCAACCGGTAAACCATTAGATTCATCTATGAAAAAATCTATGGAGCGACTTAGAACATGGGACAGTCGTTCTCAGGCTCACTCTTCAGCAGAAAGAAACCTTCGCCAAGCACTAAGCGAAATGGATAAAATGAAAGCCAAACTTTCTCTTTCAGATTCAGTTATTGAAAAGGCAGCATATATCTATAGAAAAGCAATTGAAAGAAAACTTGTCAAAGGTAGATCTATTCATGGTCTGGTAGCTGCCTGCATTTATGCTGCATGTAGAAATACAGAGACGCCAAGAACATTAGATGACATTGCAAACGGAATAAATATCAGAAGAAAAGATGTTGCCAGATGCTATAGGCTAGTTTTCAGAGAACTTGATCTTAAAATACCTGTAGCTGATCCTGTTAAAGGCGTATCTAGAATTGCAAGTATTGCAGGACTTGGTGAGAAGACCAAACGAAAAGCAATCAAAATGCTAAACAAAGCAAAAAAGCTAGGCATAGTGGCGGGAAAAGATCCTATGGGAATAGCTGCCGCTGCATTATATCTTGCTTGTATTTCAGCAGGTGGAAGTAAAACACAAAAAGAGATATCAATTGCCTCTGGCGTTACTGAAGTTACGATTAGAAATAGATGTGCAGGGCTAAGAAATCTCTTATAATATAATAATATTTTATTTTCTAATCATTCATTTAAAAAATATGGAATAAATTATTTAATTTCTGATAACACATCAGATTCCTTACGGCGAGTTATAAAAAATATTCCTAACGTAATTCCTATTTGATAAAAGAAATAAAGCATTATTTGAAATGTAGTCGGAACAAAATCTGTAAATTTTCCAAGTAATGATGCAATTAAAACTATAGAACTAAGAATAAAAATAAAATATCTTGCAATGTTATGTATATCAGCAAATCTCAAAAATATGATTAATGTAACGGAAATAAAGGTTGCAATAACAGTTCCTACACCTGTATTAATGCCTATAAGATTAAGAACTAATAAAAATACTTCATCAGTTGTAGATGGAATCGAGAATTCAGATACAGAAAATTTAATCGGATCGGCAAATTTTAGTACGCCAAGTACTGCATTAATGGAAAAAAGTACTAGTAATGATGACGAAACAATTTGTGCGTGCCTTTTTAGGCTTGGAAAGCGATTACGAACACCTCTACCCATTATTGCGCCTTGCAGTAAGCCAACTCCCAAAACTGCAGCAAATGTAATTAAAAAATTCTGTTCTGCTAAATCAAATATATTCAAATCTTATCCACTTCAGTATAAAATTAAAATGCAATTAATATTAGTGATTGCTGATTAACTTTGTCCTTCAATACCCATCAGGGTTAACGTTGAACGAATTTTGTCTATTTTACGTATTTTCCAAGTTATTGTTTCACGCAGATCTTCTACTTGAGCAGATTCAATTTTAGCCAATATATCATAAGCACCAAATGTACCATGTACTTCTTTTATGCCATCAATAGTTTTTAGTGCAGTTATGACTTGCTCCTCCGAACCAATCTCACAATTGATCAAAATGTATGCCTCAGCCATAGATGTATTATATCATACGAATATTTAACCTGAGATGTATTCTGCAAGATTTTTTATAATGTTATACGTGTATTAATTCAAATGGAACCAAAAGGTTACGAATTATTAAAAATTGAGACAAAAATTACTGCTCTTGAAAAAGAACTTTCTGCACTTTTTGAAGATTTTAAAAAACATGAAACAAAAAAAGATGCGGCAATGGAAAATTCTGCATATCAAAAACTGCAGAAGATGAATGTTTGTTGTTTAAATCTACTCCAAACTTATAGAGAATATACTAAAAATCTAAAAAACAACGCATGATAAACATATCTTTAATTCGCTAGGTATTTCAAACCCCAAAAATATTCATAAAATATGCAAACAAAAATCGGAGTAGAATTTGAGATCGATTTTGCTCATACCTTAAAAGGTCATCCAAAATGTGGAAAACCACATGGACACACAGCTAGAATAATTGTGGAGGCATCTGGCGAATTAAAAACTGGATCAACATATGAAGATAACATGGTAATAGAGTTTGATGAGATGAAAAAAATATGCTGGCAAACTATCCAACAGCTAGATCATACAAACCTTGACGACATGTTTGATTTTCCTACATCGGAAAATATAGCAATGTGGATTTTTGAGAACTTGAAGGACAAGATTCCTATCTATGGTGTAAAATTCTTCGAGGGTAGCAACAAATATTGTGAGATAACAAAAAACAATGTTTAAACTATTTTTCTAACCTTTATTTTCTCTAACTGTTCTTTCAAGTTCAGTAAATGCATCTTGTACATCTTTAACGGCAGCACCATCCTCTAATGTACTAACATCTCCAATTTTTTCATTACTTGCAATTGCCTTTAATACACGTCTCATTATTTTACCACTACGAGTTTTTGGTAGTTTTGTTACAAAATAGATTTGTTGTGGTGTGGCAATTGGTCCAATCCCATTCCTAACTATTTCCATAAGTTCCTTTCTTAGTAAACTTGGATCATTTTTTGCATTGTCTTTTAAAACTGTAAACGCTACTATCACCTCACCCTTTATCTCATCAGGAATTCCACATACTGCAGCTTCTGCAATATCTCTATGTGAAACTAGACTACTTTCTAGCTCTGCAGTTCCAATACGATGTCCTGCAACTTTTAGAATGTCGTCAGCACGACCAAGAAGCCAAAAATAGCCATCAGGGTCTTTGGTTGCATAGTCTCCAGGATAGTAACAATTTTCAAATTTTGACCAGTAAACATTTTTGTATTTTTCATCATCCCCCCATAACGTGAGGAGCATTCCAGGCCATGGTTTTCTTATTACCAGATATCCCTTTGTATCTGGAGGTAGTTCATTACCACACTCATCAACTACAGTAATGTCAATTCCTGGTATTGGTCTTGTAGCAGAACCTGGCTTGAGTGAAATTGTTTCAAGACCTGGAAGTGGTGAAAGTATCATACCACCTGTTTCTGTTTGCCACCATGTATCAATTATTGGGCATTTTGATTTTCCAATTGTCTTAAAGTACCAAATCCAGACATCAGGATTTATTGGCTCACCAACTGTTCCCAGAAGTCTAAGTGATGAAAGTCTAAACGAGTTTGGGATAGCATTACCAAACTTCATGAACATTCTGAGCGCCGTTGGTGTGGTATAAAAAATTGTTACACCATATCTATCAATGATATCCCATATTCTTGATGTGTCAGGATAATCAGGTACTCCCTCATACATTATTTCAGTTGCTCCATGGAGAAGTGGTCCATATACCACATAACTATGGCCTGTAACCCACCCAATATCTGCGGTACAAAAAAAGATGTCAGAATCTTTGATATCAAATGCCCATTGGAATGTTGAATTCAAATGAGTGAGATACCCACCCGTCCCATGAAGTACTCCCTTTGGCTTCCCAGTTGTTCCTGATGTATACAAAATGAAAAGTGGGTGAGTGCTCTCAAGATGCTCTGGTTCACATTTATCAGATGACCCATTCATTAATTCATGCCAAAGACTATCTTTTGGACCAAGTTGTAAATTTCCATCAGCTCTTTTTAAAACTACAACATGTTCTACAAAATTAAGTCCACTTATCGATTCGTCAATGATCCCTTTTAGATCAATCGAACTGCCTCTTCTGTACCCCACATCAGCAGTAACTATCACTTTAGATTTTGAATCATCAATTCTGTCTCTTAGTGAGGCTGCACTGAAGCCAGAAAACACAACTGTATGGATAGCCCCTATTCTGGCACAGGCAAGCATGGTAATTGGGAGTTCAGGCACCATAGGAAGATAAATTGTAACACGATCACCTTTTTTGATTCCAAGTGATTTTAGGACATTTGCAAATTTACAAACATCAGTGTAAAGATCTGCATAAGTTATTGTTCTACTAGTACCATCCTCTCCTTCCCAGAGTATTGCGGGTTTTTTTGCTATGTTAGCTTGATGCACATCAAGTGTGTTGTAGGATGCATTGATCTCACCGCCGATAAACCATTTAGCAAATGGTGAGTTCCATACAAGAGTTTCTGTCCACGGTTTGAACCATGAAAGTTTTTTTGCCTCTTCATTCCAAAATGAAACATTATCCGATTCAGCATTTTTTCTTGTCTTTGTATCTAAATTTCCTAAACCGATTTTATAAGAATCCATACCCATTGTTTTCAATTATAAAACAAGTAGGTTATTTCTAAATGTTAATGGATGTTCAGATGTTTATGGCTATTAAAAAACTAAATTAGTTGTTTTGTTCCATTCTGGACATCAAATCAGATTCATTAGATTATGATGATTCTTCTTGATTGTCTTGCTGGTCAGCATAGGTTTGTGGAGCTGATTCTGAGTTTTCTGCTGGTGGTTTTGGTAAAACATATTGTTGTCCTGTTAAAGTATCGCCTGATGAATCAAGATAGGAAACAGCAGATTCTTGTACCATTTCTTTTTTAGGTTGAGTTAATTCTATACTTTCCAACGACAGTTCCTCAATACGCCTTTGTACATTACCAACTTCAACTCTTTCGTGTGATAATCGTTCAAGAAGGTTGTTGCAATGTTTCTGTATAGTTTCAAATGTAGAATCAGATATTTCTTCACTTTTGAATTGTACTTTCGCATCAAACATCATTACTTTAATTATTCTTTCTTGGCTATCTAATTCTTCCAAACGTACTGATAATTCATCTCTTACTTTTGATTCTGCTTCATCTAATTCCATCAATTTTGTTTTGTATGTATCATGAATTACGTCTGCATCAGATTGTGTTGCATCATTTTCTGACATGATATCCATCAATGCCTTAAGACGTGAAAGTGTAAGCCTCTTTTCTTTCAAAATCTTTTGTGCGTCTATCCTCCATCCTGGAATATAGATCACAACATCACCTTGTAACACAAGCTGTTCGTATGGAATTTGTTTAAGTCCCTCTGATCCACAATCGATACCAACTGTCTGAATTTGACCATCGATATGAGTAAGTGTACCCAGTACATTTCCAATAATAGTGCCATACATATCCTTCACAGGTCTGCCAATGATTGAGACTTCTTCCTTGGTCATACGTGACAATGTAATTAGCCATATAACCTACGAGGTGTAAAAATCGTTTCCTGATTTTGTAAGAAGAAATTAACCAATAATAGAATTGTGCGTAATAATTCACAATTTTAAAATTATGATACCTCCAACAAGCCATATGATTGACAAAAACGAGTTAAACCAAATTCTAGCATTTGTTTCAAAAAAATGGACTGATCTAAGTCGTGACCCTGATAATAAGGCGCTAAAATCATTGCCCAGTGCTTTCTGGATGAACTCTCTTGGTGGCCCAACTAACAACAAGGGCAGATGGGTTACAACGATAATGTACACTGAAAACGAGGATGAAGCAAACAGATTCAAAGATGTGTTGATAAGATGGCAATCCAAACCACAACAGCCAAAATCACCTGATTTGGTTCAAATAAAAGGAACAAAAGAAAACTCTGAAAATAAAAATTAGTTTAGACAGACACAGGATTTTTTGGCTCGAAACTGATCGTGTTTTTTGTTACGCTATAATTTATTACACCACAAATGATGATTAAACAATGCAGGAAAAATTTTCAGCTTCTGAAAGAAAAAAACTTTTAAAACATTTCTCGAATGTTGATAATTCTGTTTTTGTCATCACAACACCTAAACAAGTTGATCGAGGTGCACTCATGTCTAGATATAGTAGAACGGATAAAACTATGCGTAGGGTATTTCTTGATGAGTTTTTAAAAAATCAAAATCGTGGAGAGGAATTTTACAAACGTGTTCTGCTTGAGTATGGTGACGATTCAGTTGCTGAATTAGGTAGTGCACAAATTGCAATCGAAGGATTATCAAACATCGCTGTGAAGAAAATTGAGGATAGAAGAATTGGGCTATCTTATTTAGAAAAATCCTCAAGGTATGTAGCTTGGGACAAAAAATTAAATGGTAAATACAAATTTTTGCGTGAGCCAACTTTAATGAAATCACGCTTTGCTGATGACTATTTGGAATCATGTAATTTGGGTTTCAGCACATATGCAAAGAATGTACAGCCGATGTTAAAATTCATACGAGAAAATGATCCTATTGAAAATTACAAATTTAAATCACAAGATGGCACTGAAAAGAAAATTTCTAAATTAAAGAATGAAAATGATATAAAATCTGCTAATATGATTTATCGTGCTGCAACGAAAGCAAAGGCATTAGATGTTTTACGTGGACTATTACCTGCATCAACACTAACTAATGTTGGTATAACCGGAAATGGACGCGCGTTTGAATATCTTATAACAATTCTTTTTAGCTCTAAATTGACTGAAGAAAAACAACTTGGAACTAAAATTAAAAATGAACTTGATAAAATGATCAAATCGTTTGTCAGTCGTTCAAATGACAAATATGGAAAGGCATTACAAAAATATTTCAATGACATTAAAAAAATTTCATACAAGGCGGCTAGAAATAATATTCGGGGTAAGCCAATTCTTGGAAATAGTGTAAGATTAGTAGAATTTGAGCCTGAATTAAGATCAATAAACAGTATTATCACCGCATTAATTTTTGAACAATCTCCTAGCCTTTCATTTGATCAAATTTTTAAAAATGTGAAAAAAATGAGTAAAAAATCAAAAATTAAGATTATTGGGCAGCTAATCAATGCAAGACAAAATAGAAGACATAGACCCCCAAGAGCCTTTGAAATGACTGGTTACACATTTGATCTGCTAACAAACTTTGGAATGTTTAGGGACCTTCATAGACATAGAGCACTTACACTTGAAAGACAATTACTTACAACAGATCATGGTTTTGATACACCTAATGAAATTATAGAACTTGGAATCGAAAAAGACTTTGATGATTGTATGTATCTAACCAAATCTGTTTTTCAAAAAATGAGACATAAATTTCCAGAACAATCCCAATACATTGTAAATTTTGCCTACAATTATCCATATTACATGCGCTTTAACCTACGAGAGGCAACGCACCTAATTGAACTAAGAACAGTACCACAGGGTCATGCAGACTACAGAAAGATTGTACAAGAAATGTATCGCTTGATTGACAAAAAACATCCAACATTATCAAAAATCATGAAATATGTTGATTTGAATCAATATGATTTAGAAAGATTTGAATCTGAGAAACGTACAGAAGAAAAAAGAAAAAAAATTGAATGATAAAGTTTCTAAAACAGATAATGAGTGGAAAAGCCAACTATCATCAGAGGAATATAGTGTATGTAGGGGGAAAAATACCGAAGCCCCATTCACGGGAATTTATTGTGACTGTAAAGATAAAGGGACTTACAAATGTACATGTTGTGGTCTAGAACTTTTTTCATCGGAAACAAAATTTGATTCTGGAACTGGTTGGCCTAGCTTTTCTCAGGCATTAAATAATGATAACATTGAGTTTGTGAAGGATACTAGTTACGGTATGTTAAGGACTGAAGTAAATTGTAAAAAATGTGGTGCGCATTTAGGGCATGTTTTTGATGATGGACCGCAACCAACTAAACAAAGATATTGTATTAACTCTGTTTCTCTGCGTTTAGACAAGTTAGACTAAATAATCCATTGAGAATTACTATACCATGCGAATAATACTTTGTGGCTTTGGTGTTGTTGGTCAAAGTTTTGCAAAACTACTGGAATCAAGATCTGAAGATTTGTATGCAAGATATGGACTTAAACCAAGAATCGTAGGTGTATTCGATAGAAATGGTAGCGCGATAGATCCTTCAGGTTTAGATATTAATAGATTAATTGATGTTAAAAAAAAACACAATTCTGTAAAAAAGTATGCTGATACAAAAAATAGTATTTCAGGAATTGAAATAATTAACGATTTAGAGGCAGAAGTTCTCATTGAGACTACTGAGAGTAACTACAAAGATGCGGAACCTGGAATGACGCATATTATTAGTGCGATGAAACGAGGCATGCATGTTATTTCAGTAAACAAAGGTCCATTGGCACTTGCATTTCCCTCACTGATGGAGATTGCGGCATATAATCAAGTTCTTTTTCGGTTTAGTGGAACAGTTGGTGGTGGTACACCAATTTTAGATTTTGCAAAAAATAGTTTAAGGGGTGAACGGATAATTTCATTTTCTGGTATATTGAATGGCACTACAAACTATATCCTAACCAACATGGCAAATGGTATGTCATTCAATGATGCTCTAGATGATGCTAAACAGAAAGGTTATGTTGAAGCAGATGAATCGCTTGACTTAGATGGTCTTGACGCTGCTGCTAAGCTTGTAATTTTGGCAAACTGGATAATGGGAATGAAAGTTGTAATGTCTGACATTAAAATAACTGGTATTAGAAAAATAGATAGTGTAGATATAAAACGTGCTGCAGAAAAAAATTCTGCGATTAAATTGATTGCATCATGCAACAAAGAATTGACTGTCGCCCCAAAAGAAATTTCCACTGTTGATCCTTTATGTGTCAGTGGAACATTAAATGCAATTTCATTTACATCGGAACACTCAGGAACACAAACCATTATTGGTCGTGGTGCTGGAGGTATCGAAACAGCAAGTTCTATTTTACGTGATCTAATAGACATAAGAAATGAGAGTACAAAAACTTGAAATCAAATCTGATATCAAAAAGTGAAACCGCTAAAATATTTGAGGCATTAAACACACAATGGAAAATAGATGTGCCTAAACAAAAAAATGTGAGAACACATCAAATAGATGAAAAAGGAATTATAATAACTGGTGATGGAGTAACCGCAGTAAAAATAGGTGAAGACATATTGCCTTTTTTGGGCGATGTTCCAATTTTAGAAAAATTTCCATATGTGATAGTTGACATGGGTGCCATCAAGTTCGTATGCAAGGGCGCAAATATAATGAGACCTGGTATTACAAAATTTTCTGATTTTGAAAAGGGTGAGATAGTTTGCATTATAGAAGAATCACAGCATAAATTTTTAGCCGTGGGCAAGGCAGAAATTCCAAGTAAACAATTAGATGAAACAAAAAAAGGTGAAGTGATAAAAAATATGCATTATATATCAGATATTTTTTGGGAATCTGAAAAAGAAATAAAATACTAGGAGATGTTTTCAGTAGTTTCTTTAGCGCCGTCTTTGTTCATCACTAATACATCAATGTTATCGCCACTTGCTGAATCCCTCATGCTAGCAGCACGAACTGATTTCACAGCAAGATCAACAGCTTGTGCCTCAGTAAGATCCTTTTTGTATTGTGGGTCCAAAACGCCTAATGCCATTTCCGCTCCAGTACCAACAGCCGCATAATCATCAGGTAGAACTGAGCCAAGTGGATCTAAAGTGTATATTGTAGGCTTGTCAACTAAACCACCCACAATAACTTGTGTCAATAACGGAAAGAACCTTCTTTCATACATCATGTTTGACATCATTTTTGCGATTGTGTTAGGTGGTACATCTCGTTTAATCTCCATTCTTCTAATTTTAGCCAATGCTGCAATTTGCAATGAAAGAATCTGCATATCCGCAACCAGACCAGCGCATGCAGCACCAACATGAGGTGTAATCACAAATGTCTTTTTGGTGGTTTTACTAACTACAAAATTACCATAAGCTATTCTGCGTTCGCTTGCAAAAACCACGCCCTCATTAAATGTAATACCAACGGCTGTTGCGCCTGGCATATACATTGCAGTCATGGATCAAGTGGATTTTGAGGAGAATAAAAGTTCTTGCGATAACATATTTACAAAATACTAGCTAGATCTAGCAAAGTTATCTAAGATAAGACACATACATTTCGTGGCTTTTTTTAGTAAATCAATGCGTGTAAACTCATTTGGAGAATGAATACGTGAAAATACATACGTAGATCCAATAGCAATGGCAGGTGCATTTAGAATATTTGTAAATGCATGCATAGGGCCAGTTCCAGCACTAGAAATACTCAAAAGATATTTCCCAAATGATCTACGTGCAGCGTCTGTAACATCAGAGACAAACACGTGTTGGGGATTTGTCCTTGCCGCGGCTTCACCGTGATATATCTTAATTTCAATATCACCAAATCCTTTACTTCTTAGATGACGTTTTAATCTCATAGCCTGTTTCTTTGGATTCATTTTAGGTACCAACCTAAAATCAATTTTTACACGTGCCTCAGCTGGTAGAACAGTTTTTGCACCTTCACCATAATATCCGGAAACTATTCCTGCTATATTGCATGTTGGTTCAGCAACCAGAGATTTTTTAACTTCAAGCCCAGTTTTGTTTCCTAAAAATTTCTTAATACCGTATTCCTTTTTGAACTCTTTCTCATCAAATGGAAATGATTTGAGAATTTTAATATCTGATTTGGCAAGAGGTTGTACTTCCTTATACCAATCCTTGATTAAGATTTTCCCTGATGAATCACGCAGTGTTTTTATGGCTTCAACTAAACGCCAAGCAGGATTTTTGATTAAAACAGCGAGACTCGAATGCGCGTCCATCTTTGATTCTCTCAATGTTAATTCAACATACAGTAGGCCTTTCATTCCAAGATCTATGATTGGTCTGTTTTTACTATCAACATGTCCAAACTCCCATATCACACCGTCGCAAGAAAACTTCTTTCGATATTTTTTTAAATATTCTTCAATATGTGCACTCCCAGTTTCTTCCTCCCCCTCTATAACAAATTTTACATTACATGGAACATCTCCAGTAACTTTTAGAAATGATGCAACTGCCCTTATTCGTGTAATCAATTCACCTTTATCATCAGATGAACCTCTTCCATAGATTCTATCTCCTTTTATTTTTCCACTAAATGGATCCTCATCCCAAAGTTCAATGGGTTCAACTGGCTGTACATCATAATGGTTATAGAATAACAAAGTCTTGTTTGGATTTTTCTTTGACCTCACCTCACCATATACAATTGGTGGATAACCTTTCATTGTCAGAATTTCTGCATTTATGTCAGATTTTTTTAAAGTGCTCCTTACAAGATTTGCACATTTTTTTATTCCCTGATTTTTAGCAGATACACTTGGTTGTTGTATTAGTATACGTAGATCTTTCACAAGCACATTCATGTTTTTATCAACATGCTGCAAAACTTTTTTCATACTCATTTTATTTTATCAAATGATTTCATGACACTAGGCAATGCATCTAGCAAATCAGTTGCTGTCATGTGATGCCCAAGTTTCTTTTGTGTCATCTTACCAGCAATACCATTAAAGTATGCACTAATCACTGCGGATTCTAATGCGTTCCTATTGCGTGCAAGCATTCCCGCTATAATACCTGAAAGAATGTCACCAGTCCCACCAACAGTCATTCCAGGGGTATTTGTTGGATTGATGTAGGTTTTTGTACCATTAGAAATTATGTCAGTTGGACCCTTTAGGAGAATTGTGATAGAATGATCTTTTGCAAATTTTTCTACCATTGTAATACATGCCTTCTTTGAATCTGGTGGAGCCTCCCCAAACATCTTTTTGAATTCACCTGCATGTGGAGTGACAACCACATTTTTCCCAGACAAAAGTGGGAGAATGTAACTTACCAATGCAGTTGCATCTAGTGAAAGCCTAACATCTCTGGCAAGTAATGATTTAACCAACAGTTTTAGTGCCTCAGGATCCTGAATTGAAAGACCCATACCTATAGTAGCTGAATCCAGATCAACAGGAATTTGGCCTAATAGTTTGTTAACCGCACCACGGGTTAGTTTAGAATCAACCAAGGGAATTACAATAAGATTCGGTGAAACTGCACGAGTAGCTTGCACATTAATTTTTGGAACACATGTGTAAACTAGATCAGTGCCTGTCTTTAATGCAGCAAGAGATGCGAGTGCTGGCGCACCATGATAAATATAGCTTCCACCAAGAACTAAGACCTTGCCGTTGTCACCCTTTCTTGAAGATGATTTTCGTACTGGAACAAATTTTTTTACCAGTTTTGATGTTATAGTGTTTGACATTATACCCACTTACTTTTTTGATGAATAAACTTTCTTTTTACTCACAGTTTTTGTCTGGACCTTTCTTGATTTTTTTGCTGGTTTTTTATCAAAGAATGCCTTTCTTGCATATGCAAGATATGTTGTATGCCCAATTCCTCGAAAAGAATGTCGTGTCTTTCCCTCACGTGCTTCAATATGACGAAGAATTTGTTCAGTACATTCAATATCAGAAAATTCATTTTGTACCAGAACCAAAACTAATTTTTCAAGTTGATTCATGGTAGGACAGATTGCTATGAAACCTCCACTGCCCTTTAGCATCTTTCGTGCCTGTGGAACCACATTCCAAGAATCACCAAGATCAACAACAACCAGATCAACTTCCGAATGTGGCACTTTTTTGGCCTTCTTAAAATCAAATTCGTTCATTGTAATGTATTTTGACATACCAGCTTTTTTGATATTTTTTTCAGCAATTTTCATGAATTTCGGTTCAACATCATACGTGTATACATGACCTCGCGGTTTTACTATTCCAGCTAAAAATGATGTCAATGAACCACTACCTGTTCCAATCTCAACAACTTTTTTACCACTAGTAAGACCTGTTCTAGCAACAATGTAACCCAAATCTTTCGGATAAACTATCTGAGTGCCGTGCTGTATCTTCATTACAAAGTCGTGAATGGTAGGTTCAAAAAGATATACGTACTTGTCTTTGTTTGTAATAAGTCTGGAACCATATTCCTTACCGATTGCATCGCCATGCTTCATCACTCCGATGTGAGTATGAAGCTGATCATTTTTTGAAATTTTGACTAACCATTTTTTTGAATCATTGTAAAAGAACAAAACATAGCTGTTTTGCTTTATTTTTGCCATAAGGTTAGATACCAGATTTGGTTATATGTAATAATCGACTGTCAAATTTAGTTAAGTTGATTTTTTTAGGATAAGGAAATGCTTCATAATTCGGCAATACTCATCATTTTATCAGTGTAGCTTAGAGAATTTGATTAATCATCAGCAATCCTCTTTGATTATTCTGATGTATATTATTATTGTAAAACGCTAGGTTTTCTTAAGGTATTCCGAGTATTCTAGAAATCTATATACACAATTAATCAAAAGTGTGATAATCTCCTTCTATGAGTAAATATTGATATAAATCGCATCTAAAACCACAAATTATGTTGCTGAAAAATAATCTGTTCATATTTTTTGGGATTTTCTTAGTCAGTATGATATTTGTTCCTAATATTTCAGCTCAAGAAGTAACAATACCAGATTGGATTAAGAACAATGCTGGATGGTGGGCTGATGAATCGATTGATGATAACTCATTTGTTTCTGGCATACAATGGCTAATATCAAATGGGATAATGATTATACCACCAACTGAACAAGAAGTAGGTGACGGTGGAAATGTCATACCAGATTGGATTAAGAACAATGCTGGATGGTGGGCTGATGAATCGATTGATGATAACTCATTTGTTTCTGGCATACAATGGCTAATATCAAATGGGATAGTTATGTTGGAGTTGGAAATTAATAATCAAGATCCGGATGAAGAGAGACGGGTTGCTGGTGGAATTTTAACAGGTGAAAATTGTAACATAGAAATTGACAAAGATGGTGATAAAGTTCCAGATGACCTGAATGCTGAAGGTTCAATCGATTGGTCGCATTGCACAATGGAGGGTCGTGATTTATCTAATCGTGATTTGTCTGGCGCAAATTTATCTGGTGCGAATCTATATGGAGCAGAACTTGACAACACAAATCTTTCTGGTGCAGATCTCTCATACACGGTACTATACAAAGCAAATTTAGCAAATACAGTTTTCACAGGAGCTAATCTATCTTATGCAAATATGTGTGGCGCAACGAATCCAGTTGTAAAAGGAGTGCCTGGTCATGAGTGGCCTGGGGGAACTTATCATGAACCAAAGTATCTTACTTTTGATTTTACAGATACTGATATGTCATATGCAGATTTTGATCATTCTCAGATTCAGTATGCGGTTTTAACAGATGCGATAGTCCACCATACTAATTTCCACGATGCAGATCTAGAAGGTGTAGACCTTTCTTACAAAGACCTAACTGGAACAATATTAACAGAAACTAATCTTACTAATGCAAATCTGGCTGGAGTTAACCTCTCTGGTAAGGATCTCACTGGGACGATACTAAAGGGTGCTGACCTTACTGGTGCAAATCTTGATGGAGTTGACCTTTCTGGTAAGGATCTTACATGGACTATACTGACAAATACTAATCTTGAAAACACTGTTCTTACTAATACGATCCTAAATTGTGTAGGTAATTCTGTCTGTTCTACCATGAATCTAAATGATATGACATTGAATGGTGCTAACCTTACTGGTGCAAATCTTGATGGAGTTGACCTTTCTGGCAGAGACCTTACTGGAACGATACTAAAGGATGCTGACCTTACTGGCAAGGATCTCACTGGGACGATACTAAAGGGTGCTGACCTTACTGATGCTGTACTCCCAAGTGATTATTCTTTATCTGGAAATAATTTTCAAAAAACAATATTCGATGGAATTAACCTTTCCGGAAAAAACCTATCGGAGTCAACTTTATGGGACACCAGTTTCAAAAATACAAATCTGAAGAATACAAATTTTAGATTTGCAGACTTGATGGCGTCTGATTTGACAAAGATTAAAAATAAAAGTCTAGCTGGGTCTGATTTATCTAATGCTTCATTTCTACTTGCAAATTTATCAGGTGTCAACCTAACTGATGTCATACTGAAAGGAACTAATTTCTGGAAGACAGATCTCTCAGGTGTGGATTTCACGGTTACATCCAAGACATCATATCATGGAACAATATTCCAAGAAGCTAACCTATCTAATTCAAACTTTGAGGGTGTTACTCTGTCACCTGCACAAATTTTCACTCAGGATTTTAAGAGTGTTAGAGACAAGATTGAAGAAAAAACATATCATCCGTTGGAATTGATGATAGAACTTTATGGTAAAGGATCTGTTGAGGGCGTAGGATATATCGGACTTGATAACATACGTATACTTTCTACGGAACAGCCTGAAAATGATCTTGTTGTAAAATTTGTTTTTTTCAATAATTTTTATAATGCAAATTTGGAAAATGCTAATTTTAAAAATGCTGGCTTGTGGTTTGTTAATTTTAAATCAGCAAACCTTACTAATGCAGATCTATCTGGGACAGATTTAACCAAGGCATTACTAAACAATGCGGATTTATCTAATGCAAATCTACAAGGTGTAGATCTTTCTGGCGCAAATCTTTCTGGCGCAAATCTTTCTGGTGCAAATCTTTCTGGCGCATTTATAGATGAAAGTACAATTCTAAAATGTGTTAACCATGATATCTGTGCCTAGTATATACAGGCTATTAGAATGATTTATGCTAAAATATAATCAATATGTGAAATGAGTTATAATGCGACAACATGAGATAACCAAAAGAAAAAAATTAAAGCAAAAACGTAGAGAATCTTCTAAATCACAAGTAGAAAAAAAACATAAACGAAAATTCAAAGGCAAGAGAAGATCGTAGAGGCAATAATATTCCCTTCTACATACGCTGTGGTGCAATAATTCCAATCAAATTAAGTGCCTTTTCCAAAGTTAACTTGAATGATAACACTAGACATATTCTTGCATTAATCAATTCAGGTGTATCAGCTTTCAAGACATTAACATGTTCATAAAATGAGGAAAAGGCAACAGCTAAATCATAACAATATTTTGCAATAACTTTTGGGGAATAGTTTTTTGCTGCATCATTAACAAAAACCTCAAACAGTCCAATTTGTTTAATGAGGTTAGTCTCGTATTCAGTATTCAATTGATCAAATTGTACATCAAAATTTGGTTCGTTACCAAATTTTTCTAATATTCGTGCAGCCCTAACACATGAATACTGGATGTAACTACACGTATCTCCCTCAAGCTTTAGTGATGTGTTTATATCAAAAGTAATAATTTTGCCAAGGTCAGGCTTAATCAATTCATATCTTATAGTTCCAACAGCAACATTATGGGCTATCTCATTGAGTGATGCATCATCTAGATCATCATTCCTTCCTTTTGATTCAAGGAAAATATGTTTTTCAAGTTTTTCAATGATTTCATCCGCATTGATGTAAAGACCCTTCCTACCTGACATCTGCACATCTTTTCCATTGGTTTTGTTGCCAAGAATCTTAGCAGTATCAGAACTTAGTGTGACTGCCTCATAACCAAGATGAACATAGGAGCTTTCTGGATTAAATTTTGACATGAGGTTAGTAACAATTTTTTGAAGATTAGTTTGTCTGTTATCAATAACTGTTATCACCTTGTTCGCAGCAAAAGATTGTTTTGGCACTTGTGTTTCTTCAAGCGTTGTTTCATAAAGTATTCTACCATTTGGTTGCGTAGTATATTTTGCATAATTGAATGGGTCGTTTACTACACCAAGTTTCCAAGCTGCATAAGGTATGTCCTTTGCAACATACGTTGCAGCTCCATTACTTCTCACAATTATCTTATCATCTTCGTTTTCAATTGGCAACACCCAACAGCCAACATTATCACCTTGATCTTCAAGGCGTACAAGATTTTCAGATTTGATCCTCTCAAATATTTTTTCCCAGAGCTTTGAATACAAGATTTCAGATTCAAAATTCAAACAATCGTATGATGCACCAAAATTCCACGCTGTATCCAGTTGATCAGATAAAATTTTTCTGGTCAATGTTTTCCCAAATTTTGCAGTCTCAGATGTTGAATCCTCTAATTCTTTTAAAATTTCATGTCGTTTAGATTCTAAATCCTTGTCACTTTCATATTTTGAAGTGATATTAACGTAAACAGTATCACCACAATAATCAGCAAATTTTTCTCCAGTTGGTGGACTCTCAGAAAATCCTCCATACTTAAAACCGACAATTATATCAGCGACCTGAAGGCCAGAATCATCAACATAATTCAAAACCTTGACATCATAATTTGCCTTTGAAAGAATTCTAGAAACTGCATCCCCGATTGCAACATTTCTTAGATGACCAATATGTAGAGCTTTATTTGGATTAACGGAAGTATGTTCAACGATAAGTTTGGAATTTTTCCCGATGTCAACACTGCCATAATTCTCCTTTAGAGATTCAGGCAAAACAGTGTTGGTGAATGAGTTATTATTGATAAAGAAGTTAAGGTAGCCGCTTTTATGCGCCTCAACTTTTTCTAAATCATTTCCAAGATTATACTCTCCGACAAATTCTTGAGCAACTTCTTGCGGGTTTTTTTTCAAATTTTTTGCAAGTAAAAATGCAACATTACAGGTAATATCACCAAATCCACTCCTAGAATATTCTACAACAAAGTCTACGTTATCATATCCCTTTTCACTGATAATTTTTGAAGTGTTCTCTTTAAGATGATTTATGATATTAAGAAATGTCATACTTCATCTAAAATCCGATGCCATCATATCTAACCCTTCAAGAACACCTTCTCCTGATTTTTTAGTTGTAATAATTTTAGCCAATTTCTTCAAGTTCTCGGTTGAGTTAGATACTGCGATATTATTTTTGATTACCTTGAATAGTGGAACATCTGTTTCACTATCTCCAATTGCAATTGTATCATTTATGTTCACTTCAAGTATTTTTATTGCTTCCAAAAACCCAGAACCCTTGTCAATACATTTAGAATTTATGTGGTAAGCATAACCGCTGTCAGATAAAGATACATTGAGATTATCTTCATCAATAATTTTTTGGGCTTGCTTAATATCAAAAGTTCGTTCTAATACCACCTCAGTCATTCTAGGAAAAACCGGTTTTTCTTTTATTTCGGCATCAAGTTTAGATTGAATTGTTGCTAGTGCATGAATACATTCACCTTTATTCCCAAGTAATTTATGCTGAATTTTATCACCGAAAGTTATACAACCACCATTTTCTCCAACTGACAAATGTGTTAATCCACCAAATATTGAAAGTAAATATCCTTCAACAGAAGATCTACCAGTTACAAGAACTACATTATGACCATCATCCTTCAAAGAACGTAATTTAGACAGTGCCTCAAGATGTATTGTTCCCATACCATTCAGCGTGATAGTCCCATCAATATCAACTGCAAATGTCTTTTTTTCCAACAGATCTTTTTGAATCACACAGCATAATAACTGAAACGTTAGCGAAAGATTATGGGAATACCCGAAAAGATCAAAGCAATTCAGGATGAAATTGGGAGAACACAACTTAACAAGGCAACTGAGCATCATGTTGGGATATTAAAAGCAAAAATTGCAAAACTGAAAAGAGAACAGGAAGCTGTTCAAATTAAAAAAAGTTCTAAAAAATCAGATGGATTTGATGTTAGGAGGACTGGTGATGCAACAGTTGTTATTATTGGACTCCCCAGTGTTGGGAAATCAACATTATTGAATGCATTAACTGGTTCAAAATCAACAGTAGGCGCATTTCAATTTACAACAGTAACAGTTGTTCCTGGAGTTTTAGATTATCGTGGTGCAAAAATACAGATGCTTGATCTACCAGGTATTATCAAAGGTGCATCAAGTGGTAAGGGTCTTGGAAAAAGAATATTGTCAGTTGCAAGAAGTGCAGATATTGTATTATTAGTTCTTGATGTATTTCAGCCATACCACGAAGATGTCCTAATAAATGAATTATCAAATATAGGTATAAGATTAAACAAAAAACCGCCAAATATAGTAATTGAGAAATCTCCAACTGGTGGAATTGCAATTGCCCAACAAGTAAAATTAAAAAAAATGTCAGAAAAACTTGTGAAAGATATTCTTAATGTTTATGGATATACCAGTGCTAGAGTTGTAATTCGTGAGGATATTGATTCAGAGCAATTAGTTGATTATATCACAGGTGGTAAAACATATGCAAAATCAATCACCATTTTGAACAAAATTGATTTAGTTGATAAAAAATTTCTCAAGAAGGTATCAAAAAAACTCAAAACTGAATTTATTCCAGTATCTGCAAATGCAAGTAACAACATTGCTGAATTACGAGACAGAATTTATGATGAATTGCAATTTATCAGAATCTATTTGCGGCCAAAAGGTGGTGAAACAGATTACAAAGAACCATTAATCATAAGAAATGGAAATTCTGTTTTAGATGTATGCAATAAGTTGCATAGAAAACTTAGGAAAGACTTTAGATATGGACTTGTTTGGGGCAAAAGTGTAAAGTTTGGTGGTCAAAGAGTTGGATTAAAACATATTCTAATTGATGAAGATGTTCTGACTATCATAAAAACTAAAGGAACGTAAAATAATTTTTGTTTCCAGTATATCATCTAGTATAGATAACTTGTAAGCTTGATTTGCTCTTCGGTTGAAATAACATTTTTTAATGCAAGTAACTCTAGCAGCTCTTTGACCAATCTTTTACTTTCTTCAGACATTCCTCCTTGTGAACCTTTTTCGCCAGGTGGACCAGGCGGTCCTCTTGGACCTCTGTCACCAATTTCACCTTTATCACCGACAAGACCTTTTTCGCCAGGTGGACCCTGAGGGCCAGTATGACCACGTTCGCCTTGTGGACCTTGAATTCCTTGTGGACCTGGAAGACCAGGGTCTCCAGGTTTTCCTGTTGGACCACGTTCGCCCGCTGGACCAATAGAACCACGCATTCCCTTGTCGCCTTGTGGACCAGGAACTCCAGTAAGACCTTTAGGACCAAGTGGACCCTGAGGACCTTGAGTACCTTTATCGCCAAGTGGACCGGTTACACCGGTGAGACCTTTGTCGCCAGACTTTCCTTGAACACCTTTGTCTCCCTTATCACCAGGAGGACCTGTTGAACCCTTTGGACCTGATGGTCCGACTGGACCTGTAATGCCTTTGTCTCCTTTGTCTCCAGCAGAACCTTTGATACCTTTCTCACCTTGTTGACCTGGAATGCCTTTGTCTCCTTTGTCACCCTTGTCACCTGTTATTCCTCTACCTCCTGCTTGACCTCTTATTCCAGGATATCCAGCAGGACCTTTACCACCTTTCTCACCTTGTTGACCAGGCCGACCAGGTCGACCAGGTGGCATTCTAACTTTTTTTACATTTGTAACATTAACTGGTTTTGGTTTTCCTTCTGGAACAGACAAAAGTTTGTTATCTTGAGAAATATGAAGTTCGAATGATGTATGAACTGGAGAAAATTGATCCTGAATTATAATCCATATAGATCCCAAGCCAAACACATCAACAGGTATTGGATTAGAATCAGTACCTAAAATTTCAGAAAAATGTCCATCAGAAACTCTAAGATGAAAATTATCCTTCCATAAGGAATTGAAAGAGTTGTTTGTTATGATATCATCAGATGGTTTATCTTGAGATATAGAAATTTTAACCTCATAGACACCAGAGGAAGTTCCAAATGGTGATTTACCTGAAATCTCTATTCCTTTAGGCAATGTTATTCGTCTCAAGTTGAAGTATTTTTATATTTTTCCAGTGAAAAAATGCAAAAAATAGTGGTTTTTTGAAAGAGTTTTTAACTAGATCTATTTCCATAATGAAAATACATGGATAATCCATCAAATGAACAATCAGACGATATTCCAGAATTTTTTCTAGAAAAAAAGGAAAAGCCAGAAAAAAAGAAAATAGACAGAAAATTATTTGGTTTGAAAAAAAGATCTGCCAAGACAAGCCTAGTCAAAAAAGATGAAGGTAGTCTTATTGATGCTGATTTTAACCGCAACAAACTATTCAGTAAGGGAATTAATTTGATGGCAGACGAGAAGCTGGAAGACGCTTCACATGTATTTGAGATGGTCTTAAGGATTAACCCAAATGATGTTGACGCACTTTTGAAATTAGGATACTCTAGATTTCATTTGGAAGATTATTCAGAATCAATGAGAGCGTATGATAAGGTGCTGGACATTGACGTTACAAATGCTGATGCATGGAATCTTAAGAGTCTGGTTTTCTATGAGCGCAAAGTTTATGGAAAGGCGCTTGATTGTGCAGACAAAGCAATTGACTCTGATCCAACATTTGGAATGGCTTGGTATAATCGATCATGCTATCTTTCCTTGCTAAACCAAATTCCAGAATCACTTGATGCTCTCGTACGTTCGATAGAGATTGATGTTAAAAATGCAAAACGAGCTGTGAAAGACAAGGACTTCATGAATGTAAGACTTGAGGAAGGATTCAGAAGAATAGTAGAGGTTGTTGTTATAGAATCACTTCGGCAAGGATATCACACACTTGGTTCTATTGTATGGACTACATTTTTAGACTCGGAAGATGTAATCAAATGTTTAACCAGGCTAATGAAAAGAGGCTTGGTTGTAAAACATGAAAAGAGACAAGTCTGGAGTACAATAGACACATATGATCTGGTTCCGGAAATTGCAAACAAAATTGGAACGATAAAAAGAGGTATGTTAGGAATTCCAAGCAAGTCGTTACCAAAACCAGTAAAAAATCTTAAAAATCTTGCAGAAGCTATACAATTGATCAAATCTTCAATTGAAGAGGAAGAATTGGAGAAAACAATCGAGTATTGTAATCTGTTCGTTGACCCAACCAAATGTGGACAAGAAATGATAAATGACTTTTTAGAAGAACATAGAGAAGTTAGGCTATTCAAAATAAGACTAAAAGATAAGGGAATTGACTTTTTACGAGACAATCAGAAAAAAATATTGGCGATGTTTGATAATATGGAAATGGCTGTCACTAAGAAACTTCGTAGTGATTTAACTATAAATTAATTGTAGATTATTCTGCTGAAAGATCCCAGTATGCTGCATTTTCCTGCTTACCAATTGGCTTTTCAAGTTTTTTCCATTCTTTAAATGAGTTAACGTATAGCTTTACGTTTGGAACACCTATGGATTTGAGAGCATAGTATGCTAAACCTGATAATGTGCCAACGCTACCACAATATGTTATAATCTCAGCATCCTCCGGAATTCCTCTATTTTTCAAGAGATTTTTCATGCTTTCTTTTGTCCTCAAAATTTTCCCATCTGTTGCCAGTGTTCTGTATGGTATGTTAATCGAGCCAGGAATGTGCTGTTCTAAAAAGTTGAGTCGTTCCCTATTATCTATCAAAACAACATTATCTTTTTCCTTTGCCTTTTCTAAATATTCGGCAGTAGCCATGATTTCAGGATTCAAGTTAAGTGAATGTTTTGCAGATTTGATATTTGGTTTTTCTGTGCTGGTTTTAAGACCAAGTTCTTTCCATTGTGAATAGGTTACTTCAAGCAGTGCAACATTTTTGTGCCCTATGTATTGAAGAGTCCACGCCACTCTTGATGCTAAAGCACCAAACGTATCATCATAAACAACAACTTTGGTATCATCTGCGATTCCCAATTCTTCGAATAGTTTAACAGTACTTTCTGGCGAGTCACCAGACAAAAGACTAGCAAGTGGCAAGTTCACGGCATTAGGAATATGCCCTTGATTGTAATCTTCTTCACGTCTCACATCTATCAATCTTACAGAAATATCATTGATTTTTGACCTAATTGCGTCTACATCGACAGTTGGATGTGTTATTTCGTTGCTCAAGCTGCACATTCACCTTTACCCGTAACTGTGTGATAGCTTGTATCACTTCCATAATCAGCATAAAAGTCTGGATCATCATCTTTTGATGGAGGAATAACTAATGGTGAAAGTATTTTCTGCATATCCTTGACAGATTTTATTTCCGATGACTCATTACCATGTACAATCCTGTCAATCCAACGAGAAAGAGTATCATCAGACTGCTTATTTTTCTTATAGAGTTCAATGATCTTTAAGATGACATGTATGGTACGTTTTACGGGTACTCTCATACATGTAACACCAAGCATGGATTTATCATCAAATCTTCCACCCAAAGACATGCTATAGTTAGGGTACATGTCTTTGCCAACCCTTGCACCTCCACCAAAAAAACCAATAGTGGCAATTTCATGCTGTCCACAAGAATTGGGACATCCGCTAATCTTTATTGTCGCATCTCTTAAATCGTCATCTTCATCTAGTTTTAACTCCAAGAATTTTCGTTGAATCTCTTTTGCCAGTCTATGAGAGTTTGTAAGTGCCAGATTACAAGATGAGGTACCAGAACAACCAACAGCCGAAGCCATAGTCAGTGAACCTGAATTTGCTAAACCCACTTCAAGTAACCTAGAGTAAAGTTTTGGTAGTTCACTTTCATGTACGTATCTAAGTATAATATCTTGTGAGAAACCATTACGTGCAAAACCTTCAGCTGAAAAGTCCTTAGTAACATCTGCCATAGCACGAAGTTGGTTTGCAGTTATATCTCCAGATTCTAGTGTAACAAAAACAGCTCTATACCCTTCTTGTTTTTGCTTGTAGGTAGTAGTCTTTAACCATCGTGCATAACCATCAGGTATTGAACCATTTTCGCTGGAAACAGAAATGGGTCTTTTAATTTCATTTGATTTTTTGTCAATGTTTAATCTTATAATGACTGATTGTGTTGCCCTAACAATCGTTCTCTCCTTCAGAACCAAATTTTTGAATTTATCCCATCCCATTTCATTAACAAGATAACGCATTCTGTTCCTAGCCATGTTCTTCCTATCACCTATCCTATCAAAAATTTGTAGAACGGCGATTGATGTGTATAGCAGATCTTCTTCTGGTGTGAAATCCTCAAGTTGGTGACCCACAAACGACTTGTTTCCAAGACCACCACCAAGAAATATTTTGAAACCATGCTGCTTTGTACTATCATCAAGTTTTCTAATTTGAGGAATTAATCCCACGTCAACTATTCTAGTCATTCCATGTTTTTCACAGCAAGAAAAATTAAACTTAAATTTTCGTGGAAGTGACTGATTCAATGGATTTCTAAGAAGAAATCTTGCCGTTGCAATTGCATATGGTGTTGCATCAAACTCCTCATCATTACAAACCCCTGACAATGGGCTACACATAACATTCCTAACTGTATTACCACATGCTTCACGAGATGTTAATCCAACATCTGCAAGCCCATGCATGATTTCTGAAACATCTTCAAGAACAACCCAATGTAATTGAACGTTCTCTCTAGTTGATACATGTGCACTGCCTATTGAATACATCTCACTTAGTTGAGCAATTTTTTCTAATTGGTGAGGATAAATCTGACCTGCAGGAATTTTAATTCTAACCATTGCATAATCATCCGTCATTCTTGTACCATATGCACCATGTTGTAGACGAAAACGTCTGAAATTATCATGATCAATTTTACCCTGTCGATAAAGCTTTACCGTGTGAGCAAAGTTATCAGCTTCCTCTCTTCGTGACCAATCAATCTTTGGCTTTTTTGAAGCCGATTTTGATGGTCTTAGCTGTTGCGCCATCTTTAGATTCATAGTTTAATAACGGATATAAATTTATGATAATAGGAATTTTGACTAACATAATGAATTATCAAGTTGTAAATTGCCTGAATGATGAATTTACATTAGTGCTACCTAATTTTTGAGCGAGAAAAACTCATAAGCTCTAGCTACTGTGTGTTTTTGTGCAAGAATCTGTAAATAAACAACGACCAAAAAAAATTTTTGCTGATGCAAAGGAAGTTGAAATAACACGCGCTATTGCTGAGGAATTCTACACTGTTTTGCAAGATAGAGCTGAATGTGATGTAATAATTATTGGTGCAGGTCCTGCCGGACTAACTGCTGCACGTGAATTATCGTTAATGGGATACAAAATTTTAGTTATTGAACAAAACAACTATCTCGGCGGTGGTTATTGGTTAGGGGGATATATGATGAACCCAGTTACAGTAAGAGCGCCTGCACAAAAAATTTGGGATGAACTTGGGATTCCTTACAAAAAAGTTGGCGATGGATTATACTTAACACCAGGCCCTCATGCTGTCTCAAAGTTAATTGCAGCTACATGTGATGCAGGTGTAAAATTTTTAAATCTTACAAAATTTGATGATTTAGTTTTAAGACATGGAAGAGTTGCTGGAATTGTTGTGAACTGGATGCCAGTGTCTGCATTACCAAGAAACATTACATGTGTTGATCCAATTGCACTAGAAGCAAAGATGATAATTGATGCGTCAGGACATGACTCTGTTGCTGTAAAGAGACTTGTTGACAGAAATATGGTGGAGTGGAAAGGGATGAATCCTATGTGGGTTGAAAATGGCGAGGAGCATGTTGTTGAGAAAACAGGCGAAGTTTTTCCTGGTCTTGTTGCTGCAGGCATGTCCGTTACTGAAACACATGGACTAGCACGAATGGGACCAACTTTTGGTTCTATGCTATATTCTGGAAAAAAGGCAGCTGAGATTACTGACGAAAAAATAAAAGAATACGATCGTAAAATTCCAAAAAAATCTGATTGAAAGTTTCTAAAATTTTTCTGTATGACGAACCCGCTGTTCAGGAAATACAAATTTCAGATTTAAAAAATTTCCTTCTAGAAACTTTTCACGTGGACATAGAGATTAAAAAATGCATTTTTAATAACTTGGATGGAAAAACGATAGAGAAGATTTCTGGTTGTAGAATTTTTGATCCTAAAATGCCATTTAAGGAACACCTGCCAAACAAACAGGAAATAGATTTTGAGAAAAGTGTCTGCGAGGATACCAAACTGATGGAAAAAACAAGTATGGTTGAGAATGCTGAGAGAATTGAGGATGTTGTGATGTATGATGGATTTAAAATTCAAAATATTGTTTATGATATCATCGCAGAAAATGACTCGGATTCAAATAACTTGCATATTGTTTTTACAAACAAGCTAACCTGCACTTATGATATTACTGATAATAAATATCATGGAAGGGCGGTAATTTGCTCTAATCCAGCCATTATATCTACAGCAGGAATGATCGAGGCCCCAGCTAGACCTAGAGAATATTATTTTGATGTCATGAAATGTAAAATGCAAGGGCTTGACATACAAAATGTTAAAAAAAACTATAATGGAGAGTTTCTAGATCATCATGACAAAAGACTTTCAAAAATAGCTGAGGGATATATGTTGCAATCTATTTTCTATTACATGACAGGTGATGCGTTTTGTGATAGTTTGGACTGCAGGCTAAACAACGCACATTGGCAAAAGGATTTATTATACTCACAATTAAAAATTGGAAAACTTTGCAACAAACATCAAGCATTACTTGACAAACTACATCTTTAAAATACAATCAATAGTCAAGAAAGTATGTCTGAACAAAAAACAAAATACGATATCATAATAATCGGTGCAGGTCCAGCAGGTTATACTGCTGGAATTTACAGTTCACGTGCACGCCACAATACATTATTAATTTCCGGTATCTTGCCTGGAGGTCAGTTAATGAACACCACAGATGTTGAAAATTATCCTGGATTTGATGAAGGAATAATGGGTCCAGACCTGATGATAATAATGCGAAAACAGGCAGAGAAAATGGGAACAAAAATTATTGATGACGAGGTTGTATCTGTGGATTTTAAAAGCAAGCCACTAAAGGTGTCAACTGCTTCAAGCACTTTTGAGGCAAATTCAGTTATAGTTTGTACTGGCGCAAATCCAAGAAAAATTGGGCTGGATGGAGAGCAAGCATTTGCAGGTAAAGGTGTTTCATACTGTGCAACATGTGATGGTGCATTTTTCAAAAACCAAGAACTAATTGTCGTAGGAGGTGGTGACTCAGCGATGGAAGAAGCAACTTTTCTTACAAAATTTGCATCAACCGTACATATTGTACATAGAAGGGATGAGTTTAGAGCAAGTAAGATAATGCAGGAACGTGCACTTTCCAATGAAAAAATCAAAGTTCATTTCAACTGCACAGTTGAGGATATTCAAGGGGACCAAAAATTTCAGAAAGTAATTCTAAAAAACGTGAAAAATGGTGAAAAGATTACCCTTGAGGCAGGTGGTTTGTTTGTGGCTATAGGACATGAGCCTAATAGCAAAATACTTGAAGGTCAGGTTGAATTGGACGAAAATGGTTACGTTGTTTTGAAAAATAATACGGAAACCGGTGTGCCAGGTGTTTTCTGTGCAGGTGACGTTCATGATCATAGGTACAGGCAAGCTGTAACTGCAGCTGGATTCGGATGCATGGCTGCAATTGATGCCGATAAATATTTAGCTGAACAGAAATAGGACTACTTTATCTTTTTAATTTCAAAACGAATTTCATTTCCATTTTTTTCCATCTTGACTACTTCATGCCCAAGTTTTCTTGCCCAGTTTGCTATATCATCTTCAGCAGCAGGATCATCAGCAAGGACAGTAAGTATTTCACCAATCTGCATCTTTGAAAGTTCAACGTTTGTTTGCATAACAGGGGATGGGCAAAACAATCCTCTTGCATCTAATGTTTTTCCTGATTCTGAAATTTCAATCACCTAACTAGAATCAAAAGACCATCTTTAAGATGTTTGCTAAATTACGTTCTCGAAATAGACGGTGATCGTATCCCTCAAAATTTATTTTTTTAGAAATTCTCCTGAGTGCAACGATAGACATTCTGTAAAACATATTCCAAAATATGCCTTCAGGGTTAACCATATACAACTTGTAAAGCAGCTTGATAGACCATAACGCTCGTGGATAAAACTGTGAAGTGTACTTGTCTATGAAAAAGGTCGAATTTTGAATCTTGTATCTTATGTGTTCTAGTGCCTCTTTGGGTTGTACATATCCAGTGTTTTCGATTATTATTTTATGATGTTTCATTGCAGCAATTATACTATCCAGTTTATTCTCAGAATAAATCAGATTAGTTGATCTGCCAACAGTAGATTGTACGTGAGAGTCACTGCCTGCAACTACATGCAAAGATTTCTCCTTTGCGAATTTTTTTGCCCTAAGATTCGAATATACATCCACATTGGAGCTGTTAAACGCTTCAAATAGATCACAGTAAACGGAATCCTCACGCAATGCATCCAACAAACTAAATGGATGAGGAGCAGTAGTTACAGCATTCTGTTTTTTCGCCTCATCTAATACTTCATGCAATGAGAGTCCAGATTTGATAGAATGATCAATCCCATAGACTAGTACGTGGGATTCATTATCTGTTGTAACCTCTTCTGCTGGATACACATTTAATGCATCAAACTTTTGATGATTTTTTTTATATTCAAGCATCTGTCTGTAGCCGTCAATTGTATTATGATTGGTAACAAAAAGTACATCAAGACCAGCTAGATATGCCTGTTCTAATTGCTTGGGAATTGTAACATTGCAATCATAAATTGGTTCCAGAGTGCCTACATGTCCATTTGAAAAAATGTTATGACAATGTAATTCTGTTTTTAATGATTGCATAACATATGCAAATTTTAGAGTGTAATAATTATTTGTAATTATCGAAATAGATCATCATGATCTGACCGTAACATTTTTTGAATTTTTACATCAGAGTAACTAAAGTCATAATTTCGAACTATTGCAATCGGACATTTTTCAACCTTCCCCATTACAAGTTCCGATGCTGAGCAAATCTCATCAGCCACTGCTATTGCTGTTACCTGCATGATTTTTCCAAATGTATCAGGTTTACCATTATAATCTAAGATTGGTTCAAGACCAGCAATCCCAATTGCTACGTCTGTCTGGCCCAACCTAAATGGCCTTCCAAATGTATCAGAAATTATCACAGCTGTATGTTTTCCAGTTTTTTGTTTAATTCTATCTTTCAATAGGTTAGCTGACTTGTCGGGATCATCAGGTAACAATGTTGCATAACCGTCTTGTACATTACTTTCATCAATACCAGCATTAGCACAAACAAATCCATGATTGGTTTCAACTATAATTATACCATTTTCCATTCTTACAATTCTTCTACTTTCTGAAAGTATCAATTCCATTAATCTTGGATCCTTACCATATGAGCTTGCTATGCCATCAGCAAGAAGAGAAGGTTTAACTGATGATAAACTTAGAATGCGACCTTCATTCTTAGAAATTATTTTTTGAGAAAAAACAAGAATGTCATCCTCATTAATTTCTGATGATTCTAGAATTAAATCTACTAGATCATCATCAGACTCAATTTCTTTTTGAATTTTTACTGGAATGATTTCTAGTGCCATTCTATTTGTTTTGAACACTGCAGTTAAAACATTTAGATTTGCTACACAGATGTCTGTAATTCCAGTTTTATGTTATAATGCGTATTAATCAGACCGATAATTTTTGATAGATCCTTTTCGTCAAGAGTTACCGTAGCTAAATCCTTGACCAAGTCTTGAGCACGAAAGGCTATTCCAAAACCAGTGATGTCAAAAAGCTTGATATCATTTGCCCCATCAACCACTGCCGTAATGTCTTCCTTTTTCTCATTCCATTCGTTGATTTTGATAATAGCTGATTTTGACTTGTCCGCATCAACATTTACAATAACATCGTCAAGCTTACCATCTTTGAAGACAAGTTCGTTACTGTACACAAAATCAAGACCAAGTTCTTTTTTTAATCTGTCAGTAATAATTGTAAAACCACCAGAAACTGCCATTATTTTCCAGCCAGCATTTTTTAATACACGGCATGCCTCTTTGGCACCAGTCATTATTGGTAAAGAATTTGCAACTTGAATGCATGTATCATAATCCATGCCACGAAGAAGGTGAACACGTTCTTTGAGGCCCTCAACCCAATCAATTTTTCCTTCTATACCTTTTTTTGTAATTTCCCAGATTTTGTTTTCTTTATTCACTTTTTCAGCTAACAAAGGAAGATATTCTGCATCATAAATAACCCCCTCAACATCAAAAATTGCTAGCAACTGTTTTCTGTTTTAAAATTTATTCTGAACAATATTAAGCTTAACAGAAAATGATAGATCGCACACAGTTAATATTAAATGAGATAGAATTGCAGATTACTTATGTCAAATGAGCTTGAGTACAAGTACGAAGTCGAAATAAAAAGTGTCGACAAAAGACAGACGCTATCAAAGGAAGTGAAAGAAGAACTGAAAGCGTCTGGTTTGATGGATGAAAAGGGAAAATTGAAAATCAAAGGTGTGAGCCCAAAAATGCTAAAGAGGATGAAACAAGAATTTGTTGATTGCCCAGTGCTTAAGAAGGAGGTACAATTCATACCATGTTTTGTCTGTCCAAACTTCCAAAGCAGAGTAACAGGTAAGGTTTTGTGTAAGGGAGATAAGCTATAATATGGCTAAAAAAAGAGCGACAAAAAGAAAAGCTACAAAGACTAAACGTAAAACAACAAAAACCAAACGTAAAACAACAAAAACCAAACGTAAAACAACAAAGACTAAACGTAAAACAAAAAAAGCGTTTGGAGGATATTCTATAAGTTTCAAAAATAGAGACGAAACACTTGAACAGGTTTTTGGCAAAGCAGGAATTGCCCCAAGTGAAATGACAAAAAAACTCTGGAAATTTATTAAGAATAAGAGACTTGGTCACAAGTAAAATAATACCAAACTAGTAAAGCTCATTATGTTGATTGATGGTGGAAAGTTAATTGAGTAAAGAGATTGGTATCACAGTTTCAAAAAGTGAAAATTTTAGTGAGTGGTATACACAAGTTGTTATCAAGGCAGAGCTTGCTGATTATGCACCAGTCAAGGGACTAATAGTCCTAAGACCTGATGGTTACTCCATCTGGGAATCAATCAAGGAATCACTTGATAAAAAACTGAAAGAAACTGGTCATAGGAATGGATTTTTACCCGTGCTGATACCCGAATCATTACTTGCTAAAGAAAAAGAACATTTTGAAGGATTTAACCCTGAAGTTTTTTGGGTTACACACTCAGGAAATTCAGAGATTGGTGATAGACTTGCACTTCGTCCTACTTCCGAAACACTTGCGTACTCACTTTTTTCTAAGTGGATAAGAAGTTGGAGGGACCTACCACTAAAAATTAATTTTTGGAATTCAGCATTAAGAGCAGAGATTAAAGGCACAAAACCATTTCTAAGGACATCAGAATTTTTGTGGCAGGAGGGTCATACAGTTCATGCAACAAAGGATGAAGCTGAAAAAGAAGTTGCCGATATTTTGGAGTTGTATAAAAAAACCATAGAGGAAGAATTGGCAGTACCTGTAGTGACTGGAAAAAAAAGTGAGAAGGATAAATTTGTTGGTGCAGTTTATACTAATACGCTTGAATCATTAATGCCAGACGGCAAGGCACTACAAATGGGAACGTCCCATTTCTTGGGCCAGAATTTTTCCAAACCATTTGACGTCAAATATCTTGATGAGAATAATAGTGAAACTTTTGCATGGCAAACATCATGGGGAGTTTCATGGAGATTGATAGGTGGTATGATTATGACGCATGGAGACGACAAGGGACTGGTCTTGCCACCAAAAGTAGCTCCTATTCAGGTTGTTATAATTCCAATATATTATTCAAAGGAGGATAAAGAAAATGTGTTGCAAAAAGCATGTCAAATCAAAGACAGTTTATCTAATAACGATATACGTGTTCATCTAGACGATAGGGAACAGATGACTCCAGGTTTCAAGTTCAATGATTGGGAGATGAAGGGTATACCAATACGAATTGAAATTGGTCCTAAAGATATTGCTAAAAATCAAATAGTGTTGGCTAGGAGACATAATCAAACAAAAATTAGTCTTGATATAGATGGATTTACAGAAAAAACTCTATCAGAACTAAAAAATATTCAGAAAGAAATGTTTGATGCTGCTAAAAAAATACTTGATGAAAGGGTTGTTAGAGTTTCTGAATACCAGCAATTCAAAAAAGAATTAGAGAATGGAAAAATGCTTGCTTGTTCCTGGTGTGGTAATCAAACATGTGAAGACAAGATCAAAGAGGAGACTGGTGCAGATCTGCGCGTAATTCCATCTGATAACACTAAAGCGGAAACATGTATTTACTGTAAAAATTCAGGCATTACAAATGTGCTCTTTGCTCGTGGCTACTGAATAAGTGGAATAGTATGGGTATAAACGTAAAATTTACTGCTGCAGTTATAGTAGTTGTAGTGATAGGATTTACAGCATCTTCTTATTTTTTCAGTGTACAACCTATATCTGGTGACTGGATGTTTGATAAATCGAAGTATATTCAAGAAATAGATGCTTGTCTAGAAGCACAATCCTTTGGTGAGATAACTATCAATTCCCTTGCAAAAAATTTTGTTACAAATTTGAAAGAGCAGGCTGAAGCATCTCAAAGTGAGGAAGAAATCAAAGCAATTGTGGATAGGTTATACGATATTACTAATTGTGAGCAGTAGAACAAAATGAGTAAAACTGGGAAAAAATGTATCATTTGTGGTTGTCAGGATCATCGATTTGTTGGATGTGTTAAACATAAAACTAGAAAGTGTAGCTGCTACAACCCCTAGCCAAAAATATAATATGAACATGACAAAAATGAGTTGACATGGCAACAGTTTCAAGACAAAAATCAATTCTTCTTAAGCAGTTCAATGAAACAAGAGCTAGAACGTTAAGTCTGGTACAAACACTGGAAAAAGATGATTTCGTTGTACAGACTGCCCCTTTTATGAGTCCACCAAAGTGGCATTTAGGACATGTTAGCTGGCTTCTTGAAGTTGTTATGAGCAAAACCATTAGCAACTACGAGTTTTATTCACAGGAATTTAGTGAATATCTTAATTCGTATTATCATCAATTTGGAGAACCACATGACAAGGATAAGAGAGGATTGGCAACAAGACCCACGGTTGATCAAGTCTTTGAGTATTTTCACATTATAACTAACAAGATTACTGACATTTTACAGAATGAAATGCTAGATGAAAAAATACAGCAGCTCTTCTTTATGGCAATAAACCACGAGTGTCAGCACCAAGAGCTTTTAGTTTATGATTTACAACATCTATTGGCAGACAGATATAGACCTCTGACAAAAAATCCTTTGCCAACACCATCGCTGCAGGAATCTACATCTATCAAAATTAATGGTGGTTTGTATATAATGGGATATCCGGGAGATCAGTTTTGCTATGATATTGAATTACCTGAACACAAAGTGTATCTTGATGATTACAAAATTGACTCGTATCCAATTACAAACAAACAATACATGAAATTTGTCGAAGACGGAGGTTATGATGATTTCAAATACTGGCTCTCTGATGGTTGGGACAAAATACAAAATGAAAAATGGAATGCTCCAATGTATTGGGAAAAGATTGATGGGGAATGGATGACATGTGACTTTTTGGGAAAACGAAAGATTAACCCGAATGACCCTGTATGTCATGTTAGTTATTACGAAGCAGCCGCGTATTGCAAATGGGCAAACAAAAGATTACCAACTGAAGCAGAATGGGAAAAAGCTGCTTGCTGGAATGAGAAGAAGCAGATAAAAACAATTTTTCCATGGGGTAATGAATCTCCAGATCCTCTACATGCAAATTTATTAGAATCATACCTTTGGAATTGTTCGGAAATAGGTGCGTATCCTAATGGTAAAAGCCATTACGGATGTCATCAAATGATTGGAGATGTATGGGAATGGACATCAACAGAATTCTCTGGTTATCCTAAATTTAAGACAGGATTTTCTGAATACAATGACAAATGGTTTGCAAACCAAAAAGTGTTAAGGGGTGGTTCATTTGGTACACCATCAATTTCTATCCGTGGAAGTTATAGAAACTTTTTCAGATTAGATGAAAGGTGGCTCTTTTCAGGATTTAGATGTGCTGAATAGACCTAATCGTTTTTTGAAAGCAAAACTAAACAAAAGTACTGTTTCTCATCAAACCACATATCTTTAATTCGAAAACCAGACATTGAAAATATTTCTTTGATTTTTGAAATCGTGTATTTGTATGAATTTTCTGTATGAATTAACTCATCTTGCTTAATTGACAATGCCATTCCAACCTTATGAATTTTTACTGTCTGGTTTTCTAAAGAACGTAAGTATATTTCAACTCTGTTTTTGTATTCGTTATAAAATGCGTGATGTGCAAATTTGTTTATGTTAAAATTACTATCTAACTCTGAATTAATTCTTGATAAAACATTAAGATTAAATTTTGCAGTAACACCCTGTGAATCATTATATGCACGTTCTAACACTGTTTTATCCTTTACAAGATCCAAACCGATTAAAAATAAATCATTTTTCTTCATGGAAGAATTTATTTTTTGTAAAAATTTTAGGCCATGCTCATAATCAAAGTTTCCAAAGCTAGAACCTAAAAATGCAATTAGGTTTTTCTTATTATCATAATTTTTTATAAATTCTAATCCACTTTCGTAATTATCAATTATACCGGTAACATGCAAATTTTCATAATCATCAAGTAATACTGTAGAACTTTCTTTAAGTATCTTGGAAATATCGATGGGAAAATATTCAATATGTTTATTCAACCTTTCTAGAATAGAAAATAGTATTCTAGTTTTTTTTGATGATCCACTTCCCAATTCAACAAGCCTGAAATCTCCATTCAGATGTGATGGTAGTTTATCGTATAGCTGTGTTAATATGCCAATTTCAGTTCTTGTTAGATAGTATTCTGGTAATTTACATATCTCTTCAAAAAGCTGGGAGCCTTTTTTATTATAGAAAAATTTTGGGTGAATTGATTTTTGTTTTTGAGCTAAACTGGATGATAATTCCTGAGCAAATGTTTTCTGTAATTTATCTCTGGATGGTTCATAATAACAAAGTCGTTTATCTACAACATATTTTGTATATTCTCGTTTCCTTTGAATAGATTTTAGACTCATAAGATGCACCAAAATTTTAACCAAATAAAGTCTTTTTGTAATAATCTAAAATCATTTATTATTTCTTGATATACTAGTCAGCCAATAGCAATTTGTTGGATGAAATTCTAAGAGTTGAGGGATTATCAAAACAGTTTTCCAAAAAAAATATGTTTGGTTCAAAAACATCTGTAGTGAAAGCAGTGGAAGATGTTTCATTTTCTCTGCATAATAATGAAGTACTTGTTATTGCCGGGGAATCAGGTTCAGGCAAAACAACAATTGCCAAATTAATTCTTGGAGCGATAACACCAGATTCTGGCAAGGTTATTTTTCAGGGGGAGGAGATTAAAGATGATTCAAAAAGTTTGATGAAGATTAGGATGCAATGCCAAATGGTACACCAAGATCCTTATGATTCGATTAACCCTAGAATGAAAGTCAAGGATATTGTTTCTGAACCACTGGAGATACATAATATTGGTGATGGTTTAGAAAGAGAAAAGATTGTTTTAGATGCTCTCCGAGAAGTAAAACTTGAGCCACATGTAGAAATTGCAAACAAATATCCCCACATGCTTTCAGGTGGCCAAAGACAGCGAGTGGTTTTAGCAAGAGCATTGGTATTAAGACCGAAAATCATTATTGCTGACGAACCGGTTTCCATGCTGGACGTTTCTATACGTGCCGAGGTTCTTGATCTGATGAAAAATATCCAGAAAAAGAATAACATTTCGTTTATTTACATAACACATGACCTAGCAACTGCGAGATATTTTGGACAGAGAATAATAATCTTGTATCTTGGCAAGATTATGGAGTTTGGAACAATAGATCGAGTTTTACTGGAACCAAGGCATCCTTATACTCAGGCATTAATTGATGCAATATCTGAGCCGGATCCTGATAATTTGTACAAGGAAAAAACAATTCGGATTAATGATCCGCTTGACATAGACTTTTACTCTGGCTGTAGATTTCTCGCTAGATGCCCATACGCAATTAAAAAATGCAAAGATGTGCCAATGCTTGAAACTCGTGATGGAAGAAATGTAGCTTGCTTTGTGGATATAGGCTAGTTTAGTATGTTCTTAACAAAAATTTAGTTTAGAACTCTTAAAATTGTCCATTGATGGGTAATAGCATCTGTATAAGTTACATGTTCAACCGGAGCAAATGATTGAAACATAGGTATGCATGTATACACATGTTCTTTGAAAGTTGCACAATAATGTATTATCCATCTATAATAATTCTGATCTTGTTCTTTCATTTGTGCACGTGCATCTTCTGGTGTCGTGTATTCGATAGGGAATTCTTCAAAAATTGGGTAGATTTTTACCGTTCTTTGTTCTAAAGTTGGACTAAATGTATACTGAACTTTTTCATACTTTATGTTATCAATGGTGATAATTTCTTTTTTGCCCATTAACGTATCGAATACATGATCAGTTACTTGATGAGGAATAACAAATCCATGCATGCCTTCTGCAACACTGATCAACTGGCCATCTCCATTTCTAAGAACCGTTTGTAGGTATATTTGATAATTTGAATCATTAGTTGGAACAAATTCAATTGCTCTCTCGTTTTTAAAAATTCCTTGACCAGGTTCCAAATGATCTGCGGTTACTGATTGAATCGAACCGGTGATTAGTAATACAAAGGTAATGCTCAACAATTGTATTAGAAATACTTTCATGTGAAATGTTAAATCTGGATGTAAATAAATTAATTTAGAAAGTCAAGTGGACATAGCAGGAAGCCTTTTGTCTTTATACGTTACAACATGTGAAATTCCATTTTTAGGGTATACACCATAGATTAGTTTCGCCTTTTCTACAACAGAATCTTTTAGGGAAACCATGATAAACTGGCTTCCTTCTGATCTCTCCTCCACAATTTTGGCTAGGCTTTCAGCGTTTGGCGCATCCAAGTGTGCATCAATTTCATCAAACAGGTAGAACGGTGAAGGCTTGAGTCTTTGTAATGCTAGAACAAAAACAACTGCAGCGAGAGTTTTTTCTCCACCACTAATTGAGGTAGACTCTCTCTTAGGCTTATTTTGGAATTGTATGAAATAAGAGACGCCTGCATTGAATATGTCGTCTTCGTTTTCTAGCTCAAGCCATGCATTACCGCCATTCATCTTGGTAAATATCTCTCTAATTTCTTTGTCAACAGTATCAAATGCGTCTAGGAATGTTTGTCGCTTATCCTTCTCTATTCCTTCAATAAATGCCACAACTGCATTGCGCTCTGCCTCAAGTTCATTCTTCCTATTTGACGATTCACGATACCCGGTAGATATTTCTACATATCTTTGAGGAGCAATTGCATTTAATGATGTAGCCAACGAAATTTCCTCCTTTTCTAATATCTCGATTGATGGTGCAACATCAAACGTTTCAATTGATTCATCAAATCCAAATGCGTTTAGAATTTTCTTAAGTGACGATTCTTCGGTTTTAATTTCTTTAAGATCACGATCAAGATCACCTAACTCTATTGCAAGACGATTGACACCAGCTATAATTTTCTTTTCTTTGTTCCTTCTTTCGTCTAGTTGCTCATCAAACGCAGCCAACCGAGTCACGGATGTTCCTGAAGTTCTAATCAATTCTTGTTCTTCGTCTCTTAGTTTTATTAGATTTTTCTCAGATGCATCTTTCTCCGCCTGAGATTTCGTAATGTTAGATTCCAACTCGGTTTTTTCATCAGTAATAGAAGTTTGTTCACCCAAAAGTGCCTTCTTTCTAAGTCTGCTTCTATCCTCTACCACGGTTATGCTTGCCTCAGCTTCACTCAATTCCTTCAATATTTGACTCCTTTCAGAATACAATGAAGATTTTTTCTTGTTCAGAAAAGAAAGTTCGCTTGCAACACTCGTTTGTTCAGGGCCAGAATAATTTTCCCTCATTAAGGTAATTCGCTGCTTAAGAGATTCAATACTTGATGAGATTTGGATAATTCTTGGATGGCAATGTTTTTCCTGCATTCTTAGCTCAGAAATTCGTTGTGAAAGTTTGTCTAACATGTTAGTTCTAGATTTAATTTGGGATTTTAAGGTAGAATGGCTATGCGTTGCATTTCCTCGTTCCGTTTCGGATACTTGTAGCTGCTTCATAAGATAGCGCTGTTTTTCTTCTATTTTCTTAAGATTTGATTTTTTCTTTTGTACGTGATTACGCAACAATGTAATTGTTTGTAACAATCCTTCCACCGTTGAACTCTGGGAAATAATTTTTGTAAACTTGGATATTTTTGAATTGATATCTATTGTGACAGCATTTGTTTTTGATTCAAAAAATTCGCCATTAATGGATACCGCCTTGTAACCAGCCTTTGAT
This sequence comes from Thaumarchaeota archaeon SCGC AAA007-O23, assembly GCA_000402075.1. Lineage (GTDB taxonomy): Archaea > Thermoproteota > Nitrososphaeria > Nitrososphaerales > Nitrosopumilaceae > Nitrosopelagicus. Next base: position 66,515 of record ARWO01000032.1, on the reverse strand, counting down.
AATTTGTGTGCATCATTTCCTGTTTGTGCTAGTATTATGTTTCCAAATAAAAATCTGACAATTGGAAGGTATTCTCTATCACATTTAACATAATCAGATAAAATTCCCAACTGACCAGGTGTTTTTGGCATCTTCATTCTAAATTCAGGTATTGCGTTAAGTGGAATGATTTTTAGTTTGGGTAATCTTTTATTTCTGGCAACTTGTGCCAAGCTTACTAGTGTTTCAAAGTCTGGAACAATTGCAGCCTTTATCCAATCAGCACATGCAGCTAAAACCGCACGTTCGTATTGTTTATTCCAAGAAAGTATTTCGTATACAAAACCTATAACACCGAATTTTTTTGCATCTCCTTTCAATTGAGATATTGTATAATCTTCGTGCATTACATCCTTGACAAGTTTAATCTTTTCGTTATAACGATGACCCGCCTTTGATGCTTTATCCAAAATTAATTCTAGTTCTGCTATGTCGTTTTCTATCTTTTTTCTTTGTTCAGAAAGTTTTGATATTTTTATTTCAATTTCTTCGGAATTATTATTAGAAGATACTTTAGAAAGTTCGTCAGAAGATCGTTTAAGATTTGTTAATTCATTATCGATAACCCCATGCCTTCCAATATTATCATTGATTTTATTTTCCATGGTGTTTGCCTGTGATGTAACTTGTGATTCTTCAATTGTTGCATCATGTAATTCGTCTTGAAGAATTTGGATTTTTTTATCTATTACATTTTTTTTGCCTGCTAATTCTGATTGATGATTCAAAACAGATTCAATTTTGGAATCATTACTTTCAATTTTTTTATTTATGTTGTTTTGCTTGCCCTTTATTTCCTGAATAGATTTCTTTACCTCTTCAAGTTCTAAATCCACTGTGCCTTGGTTTTGACTGATTTTTTCAAGCTCATTTGCTATATCCGGAAGTCTTTTGTCAATTAGAATGAGCCTTTTTTCCGAAGTTTTTATTTGACCTTCCGCATCGTTGAATTTCTTTTGTTCAGTACTCAATCCTTGCTCAATACCTGATTTAGCCTGATTGAACGCATTCAACTTTTGCTGAAAAGCCGATTTTTCTTTCTCTATTTTGGAAATTTCATCTCTCAGTGCGGATCCTGATTTTTCTAGCCTTTGGGATTCGGATGAATCATTGTTATACTTCTCTTCTTTCTCTGCCTTTTCACCCTTGATTTTTCTCAGTTTTCCTGTTGCGTCTATAGCCCTAAATCGATCTAATTCCCGACCAATGAATTCATGACGTAGTTTCAGATTTCGCTCAATTTCTAACTCATCTATCTGCTTTTTTACTTCGCCCATCTTTGCCATTGCAACTTCCAAACGCTGATCAGCTTCGGTTAACTGCTTTATGGATTCAGCCTTTTTTTCATCAAAAGCTGTTAGACCGATTAAATCTTCGATCGTCTTTCTTTTTTCCTCATTTGTCATTTCAGAAATACGGGTAACCGTTCCCTGCTGAACTGCGTTTAAAGGACCAAGATCAGCATTCGCCATTTCAAACATATCAAGAAGTCTACTTCGGTTGATCTTTTTACCATCAAGATGATAGTCACTTTCGCCTTTATCGCTCATTTGACGCGTAATAGTAACTAAATCAGAATCGACAGGAATCCTCCTATCAGAATTGTCAAACTGAACTCTAACACGTGTCAGTTTGGGTCCATGCCTGTTTCCATCAATATCATGTATGAGTTTTCTAAGATTTGGTGCACGCATAACCCTAGCCTTATTCTCACCCATTGCGAATATGATCGCATCAAGTATGTTGCTCTTTCCTGATCCATTTGGTCCAGAAATAGATACTAGTCCTGGTTCAAAGTTTACGCTTGTAGTTTTAAAACCAAATGATTTGAAGCCAAAAATATCTACTTTTTTTATGTGAACCAATGTGTAAATTGATCGCACACAGCGAATATCAAATTCTAACAAGTTTAGTTGACTATGCTAACAACAATTGTGAATATTTTATGAATTAGACAAACCTATTTGTTGCCGGCAACGAATTTTTCGCATTCAGTTTTTGCTTCTGTGTCACTCATTTGTTTTATAGGATGCTTCATAAGATAAGCACTGGCGGGAATAATCGGTCCACCGATACCATCGTCTAGGGCGATTTTTGCTAATCTGATTGCATCAATCACTATTCCTGCAGAATTTGCCTTATCGTCAACTTCAAGCCTAACTTCCATATTATATGGAATGTTTGCCCACTGTTTTCCCTCTATCCTCATGAACATTAACTTGGTATTGCCTAAAAATGGAATAAAGTCGGAAGGACCGACATAAATTTGGTCGTCATCAAGACGCTCATCAAGCTGACTTTGAACACTTTCGGTTTTGGATATCCTCTTGCTCACAAGCCGTTCCTGCTCCTTCATGTTAAGAAAGTCTGTATTACCACCAACATTGATCTGGTATGTTTTTTCTATCTTTGTTCCTCTATCATTACACAGCCTAGCAAGGGTTCTGTGAACAATTGTAGCACCTACCTGACCTTTTATATCATCACCAATAATGGGAATATTTTTATCCGTAAATTTTTGTGCCCATTCTTTTTCAGAAGCAATGAATGCAGGCATGCAGTTTACAAAAGCTGTATTAGTATCAAGACAAATTTGCGCCCAGAATTGAGTTGCCTTCTCAGATCCTACCGGCAAATACGAGACAACGATTTCAACACCAGTCTCTTTTAGGACATTTTTGATTTCCTTTTCCAGTTCATCTGTGCTTTTTTCACTTTGGATTGCTTTTACTCTATTCTCTACCCAGATACCCACCCCATCTAGAGCAGGACTCTCATAAATCATAGATTCTGTCTTTGGCATCTTATCTTTTGGAATCCAATCAACCATGTTTGGATATTCATAAATTGCCTCATTGATTGATTTACCAATCTTGTTTTCGCCTACATCGAATCCAGCCACAAAATCAATATCATATATGCCATAATCACGTAATTTCTCATGAATAATTCCAATTACCTGCTGAGAAGAATTTTGTTTGTAGTACTCTATTCCCTGAATTAGTCCAGAAAAACAGTTGCCTATACCAACCAAGGCAACTTTGATTTTTTCAACCATTTGTGGTTTTGCCTCTTTTGAGTGTTTTAAGGTTTACATGATATTATGAATAGTTTTTTTTAAGTCAGGATTTTATACATGGATTGCCTGCTTGAATTTATGATTCAGCCAGACAAACATGTTCAAGATATTTCCATAACTGAAGGTATGCCAATCGATAAAATTTTTGAAAAGATGTCAAAATCTGGTGGATTTGAATCACGCAACTTGGCGGATGGCCTTCTTGTGTTAACTGACATGATCGATAATGATAATTGTCTAAAATTTTTGTCGTTTGTTGGAGCCATTATATCAACAGGATTGAGAGGAATAATAAAAGACATGATAATGAACAAATGGTTTGATGTTGTAATTACAACGTGTGGCGCACTAGATCATGACATTGCTAGGCATTTTTCAAATTATAATGAAGGATCATTTACTTTGGATGATGTAAAACTTGCAGAGGAAAATATTCACAGATTAGGTAATGTTTTAGTTCCAATGGAAAGTTATGGTCCACTTATTGAAAAAAAGATACAACTGTTTTTAGAAGAAGAGTACAATAAAGGAATTAGAGAAATGTCAACCGAAGACATATGCAAAATGATTGGAAAACATCTAGGCGAAGATTCGTTTCTTTATTCTGCGTTTAAAAATGATGTCAAAGTAATAGTTCCAGGAATTATGGACGGTGCTGTGGGAAGTCAGATCTGGATGTTTACACAGAAACATCCAGATTTTAAACTTAACGTGATAAAAGATGCTGATACACTTTCAGGTCTAATCTTTAAAGCAAAAAAATCTGGAGCGCTTATGATTGGTGGTGGTATATCAAAGCATCATACACTTTGGTGGAACCAATACAGAGATGGACTAGATTTTGCTGTGTATATTACTACTGCACAAGAATTTGATGGAAGTTTAAGCGGTGCATTGGTTCGTGAAGCAATATCTTGGGGAAAAGTAACACAAAATGCAAAGCAAACAACAATACATGCTGAAGTAACAACAGTTTTACCATTCTTGTACTCTGCATTGCTAACAAAATTGAAATAAACAAACAAGATGTTCTAATTAACTGCTTGAAGGATTTTTTAAATCAATTTCAATTTTTGACACTTTACGTTCTCGACCATCCTTGGATACTAATGAATCAGAAGATATGCGAATGTCACTAATCTCATAGCCAACCTCATTCATTCGTTTGACAATCATTTGAGAAACATCGATTGCTTGAGTTATACGTTTTCCACGTCCTGCAATTGTAACAATCGGTAAAGATGCAAGTTGTGTCAAAGTTGCAGTAACATATGACATAATTGTTTTTCCACCCATGATAATGACAGCGTGTGTTTGATGCGCATGTTCTGATTCTGTCTCTACCTGTGGTTCAGATTCTACCTGTGGTTCAGATTCTACCTGTGGTTCAGATTCTACCTGTGGTTCAGATTCTACCTGTGGTTCAGATTCTACCTGTGGTTCAGATTCTACCTGTGGTTCAGATTCTACCTGTGGTTCTTCAGCAGGTTCGGTCCCATGAGTTTTTTGAAATTCAGAAAGTATTTCTTCAGCGTCACTTTTTTTGTTCTCAGGTTCCATTTTATTATAACCGTATTAGTATATGATTAAAAGTTTATGAACCAATTACTTTTTTCTCAAATTTTCTTTTTCAATATATTCTTCTAGAATTTTTTCAATGTCCTCTTTGTTTGATGTTGCTACTCTCGAAACAATTTCAGCATCATCAATCTCATAACAATTCAAAATTTCATTATGATCTTTGTAGACTAGCATGACTTTGTTTTGATGAATACAATGATACAATATTTCGGGTTCCATTTTGTCAGGCTGGATTTTAATTCCATCTTTACCAGATGATAGAGGATATGACATGATTGATTTATTTTTCATGTCACTTAGTTAATTGTCTTTTCGATATCATAATATCCCTTTTTGTATTATCTAATTTATGAAGCAGAGAATTATACTGCATATTGATTTTGATTATTTTTACGCACAATGTGAGGAAATTAGAACACCTGATCTAAAGACAAAGCCAGTAGTTGTCTGCATGTTCTCTGATAGAGGTGGCGATAGTGGTGCAATCGCTACTGCAAATTATACGGCAAGGGAGTTTGGGGTAAAATCAGGTCTATCAATATTGTCTGCAAAACAAAAGCTAAAGAATAGAACTGATTCTGCTTTTCTGCCTGCTGACTTTGAATATTATTCAGATATGTCTGAGAAATCTATGAATATAATCAAAAAATTTGCTGATGTCTTTGAATATGTTGGGCGGGACGAGGCTTATCTTGATGTAACAGAAAAAGCTGAACTAGATTTCACCAAGGCTAACCATATTGCACAACAAATTAAAAATGAGGTTAGAGAAAAAACTAAACTTACATGCTCTATTGGCATATCACCTAACAAACTATTATCAAAAATTGCGTCAGGCTATAAGAAACCTGATGGATTAACAACTGTTACTCCATACAACATATCTGAATTTATGGAGACATTAAATCTAGGGGATATACATGGTATCGGAAAAAAGACGCAGCAAAAATTAGTGGAGGAAAACATTGAAACTATTTCACAGGCAAAAAGCCTAGACATTTTTGAATTGATCAATATGTTTGGTAGAAAATCTGGAACGTACATCTACAATGCCATAAGAGGAATCAATGATGAACTTGTAACTATAAGAGCACCTACATTACAATTAAGCAAAATTTCCACATTAAGGGAAGATTCAGTTGATTATGTATTTCTGGAAAAAAGTCTTCTTGAATTATGTGAAAAATTACATTTGTCTATTCTCAAGGAGAATAGGATGTTCAGAACAGTTGGAATACATCTCACACAAGATGATCTTTCAACTAAAACAAGATCTAGAATGTTAAGAAATCCTACGCTCAGTTTAGATGAACTGAAAAAAGTATCAAGGCAACTACTCAAGGAGGCACTTGAGGATCAATCTGCATTGATAAGAAGGCTTGGTGTCAAGGTATCTGAATTATCAGATATAGAAGGTCAAAGTGATATAACAAGTTATTTTTAAACTGAGGCCTCTTTTTTCTTCATTCGCTTTGTTTCAATTGCAGTTACAACAAGTAAAAAGACAAACAGCCACGGCAAAAACATTATTTCCCCAGCAATTGAATGATATTCCTCAAATTCAACTGGGTTAGTAGAAACCTTTAACGCGAATACTGATAACGAAAAAATTCTAATTAAATTAATTATAACTGTACCAATTATTCCTAAACCAAAATACATAGCTTTCCTGTTACGCGGAATATTCATCTTCAGCAAAAACGCCATCATCACAAGCGAATAGATGATTATGCTATGTACACCAGCTGATGGCCAAAAGACCTGCAGTACAAATGGACCATAATCACCTGACAAAAACATGATATTGTCTCTTCCTGTGGCAATTCCGAGTTCAAGTATGTTAATGATCCAAACATTTGCTTGAACCAAATGCGGAACAAAATATTGTAATGGACCTAATGTATCAAATGGAAAAAATGTATCTAATGATAAGATTATCGCACTTCCTCCAAGAAAAACTGGGCCTGCAATAACTATTCTAATCCATTTTTTACCAAACAAAATTACCGCGGCGGAAATTACAAAAATTGTTATTATTACAAAATCCCACAGCCATCCCCAAGAATAAATACAGCCCTGAGGATTTGCCACCTCACAACCTACGACATTAAACGCGGGTGCCGCATTCAGTATGTAATCATGTAATCCAAAGTCTAATGCCACAAAGTAAAGTATTGTAGCAACAACTAGCGGGATTACAAAAATTAAACGGTTTTTTGAAACTACAAATTTTATTCCTACAATCTCTGCCACAATAAATGCAAGCCCAAACAGAAATCCGCCGCGTCCTTGATTCCAGCTCATACTGAACGTGTCTGAATATGCAATAAACACAAACAAAATTGGACTTGCGATTAACAGCATAGCAAGTATTGTGTTTTTGTGCATCATTGTCAATTCAAAAAAGTTCAATAAATACGCTATACAGAAAAATCGCTTTAATACTACTAAAAAAAATCAGAAATTGATTTTTGCTTTAACATCTTGAGCAGCCTACCCTTGGAAAACCATTCAGATTTACTCACACTCATTCTCTTTGATGCAAAATTAGCACCGTCATCAAAACTTTCTGCAATATATGGCTCTTTTTTCAATGCTGCGCGAATAGCTTCTCTAATCTGCCAAACACCAACAGGAACTGCGTACTCTGGTCTAATTTCACGTAACACCAGAACAGCTGCTTGAATCTTTTTTTCTGCAAGATACTCTGCGACTCCAAGCTTTGCTGCAAAATATGCGCCAGCTATTGCAGGTGGATGGTTAATCCCTCTAGCATCTTCACTGTCTGAGCCGAATCCTATACTATTTCCGTCATGCCATGCTTCCTGCATTTCAAAAATCCAACGATGGGGAAACAAAATCACTGAAAACATATTTCCCAAATGATCATGTGAAAAAACCCTACATGAATCGATTAAATCAAATTCTAAAACCTCAGACACAAGTGATTTTGATATTATGTCATCAGTAGCCGTAATACTCCATTTTGTTGGAACGAGCCTTCTTTCCTTGCCAAACATTCCAACACTAAAACATTTTTGAATTTTTGAAATCTCAATGCCGCTGTTATACAATGTAAGTACCGCATCCTGTGCCATTAGATCATGATCATAGTAAACACGTTCAATTGATTTTTCTGCCCTACCACCTGAAAACTTGGCAGATTTTATATCACCTACAGGACCAAACGGCGGGCTTTCTCCATCAATAGTGATTGTAGGAAATGTAGTTTTATGGAATTGTAAATCAGAATCGATTGAACGTGAAGACATAGCAACTTCATGAAGATTTTCAATAAATCTACCTTCTGTTTTTTCTATAGATAATTTTTGAACACCTCTAACTAAATTTAATCTAAAGTTCACAATTTCTTCGAGACTCTTTCCAATCCACTGTTCAGGATTATCAAGTAAAGTTGTATCTCCATGCATAGGTGGTAGCATTGGTCCAACACCAACCTTAGGATATCCATATGATCCAACAAAGACTGATGGAGGACTGGAACCGTCAATTGAATCTGATGCAAAAAGATTTCCATATTTTGAGAGGTATTCCTGCCAACTGTTTTGAATTCTTTCTCTTATCTCAGAACTAGAAAAATTTGATGATATTCTCACACATGTTGTAAAAGACCGACGGAAATATCTTCTTTGTAGAGAAAATTATTGACCAAGCATTGGCTGTTGCTACGTCAAGCACCAAAAATAAATTGTGCTATTACTTGTCAATCTACATGATCACTGTAGACTGTAAAGACGCAGAGTCGATACTTCATGAACTTGCAATATATGTTTCAGATTATGTTGCAGCTGTCCCCGCAATGAAATTCCACCAGTTTGTGCTTGCACCAATTATGGATGATGAACCGGTTGATCAGAATGAAGTCATTACGGCAGTTAAAGAATTCTTAGAATCGATAGGAGAGAAACATAACTTTGGCGTAATCTCAAATGGAAATAATGTTGTTATCAAATCTATTTCTGGTAAAAAAATTGAGCGTGAGGCAAAACCAGTTGGTCAGATGTTTTCGTGTGCACATTGTGGACATGTGACTAGATATGAGGTGGAGCATAACAATCATGTCAAAATACATTATTTGTAGCCAAAATCACCCAGTTATCCAAAATTTTCCCCCATTGGACTGTTTATATCCATAAAATCCCAATCGAAATCATGTCTAGTGGAAGCCATCCACAATCACAGCATCTTTGTGCCGAGTGTGAAGCCTCGTTTTTTACCAAGGAAGGGCTTGAGAAGCATTTTCAAAGGCAGCATGGAATTTACTGTGAATCCTGCCCAATTGATACGGCAGTACAGAAAATTACAGATATCTTTCGGCAAAAAAAATAGCAAATTAAAATTTGCATAGCTTTTTTAATTCTTAAAAAATCTAATAAAAAATGGAAGCTAAACCTGTTATTGTTGCAGGGACATTTGTTGTTATTGTAATAGCTGTGGTTATTGCATTTACCCAATATCAAACTGGCTGGGAAAGCAGTAACGAGATGGTTATGGAACAGTTTCTCAAATCCCAACAAAAGGCACAACTGGAGTTTGAAAATGGTTCGCCCATACTAGGTTCAGAGGGCGCTCCTGTGACAATAGTTGAGTTTGGTGATTATCAGTGTGAAGCTTGTTACCACTGGTTCCACAATACCAGATCCACCCTAATTGATAATTATATTGAAACAGGAAAAGCAAAACTAGTTTTTGTAGATCTACCATTCTTAGGACGTGATTCTCCAAAAGCTGCACATGCGTCTTACTGTGCTGATGATCAAGGAAAGTACTGGGAGTATCACACAATACTTTACACTTTCCAGGACGGACCTCCTGATAGTGGATGGGCTGATCGAGACAGACTAAGCGCGTTTGCTTTTTCGCTTGACATGAATATGGATGAATTTAACGAGTGTATGGATTCTTCAAAGTATAAACAACGTGTAAAGGCAAACTATGATGACGCAGTAAGAAATGGTGCGACACAGACTCCGACGTTTATACTAGTTTCATCTGACGGTACAACAAAAAAACTTGGTGGCGCACAGCCATATTCTGTTTTTGCAGCAACGATAGAATCAATGCTTTGAATTGAACAAAAACCATCTATACTTTTTGAGTGGGTAACGCTGAAAACTCGTTTTTAATTATTTTTCTAGCCTTCTAAGATTGCTGTTGCTTGTCGTATTACTACTTTCAAGTATGTCCTCACTTCACTGCAACTGCTTTCAGGCTTATCATCATAGTAATCACAAGCAAAAAGCACCCCCAAAGCTTTTTCGATTTTTTCCTTATCGTTCATAATATCATTTAGTAACTAACTTTATCTTAAAAATAGTTTAATTATTTGCGATTAGTACCTACTCTACTTCTTTTCTTCCTACTGGTTTTCGATCTTCTTTCTTTTTCTTTTTGTACTTTTGTTGCCACAAACATTCTAAGATTATACATTATCTTAAGAATTGTGGATATTCTGGAATAAACCATAATACGACATCTACTACCACAACAAAATCAATTTCCATTAAATGTAAAATTCAATAAAATTTTTCCTAGTATCAGAATCGTAGCTGATTTCCAAATGATCTATTCAAAATAACAACTTAGACAATCTTTGATAACCTAGTTTCCTATCCATCTGTTTTTTTACTATATTTTGTTTAATGACAAAAATCTACATACCAATCAGGCCTAACAGAAGTACTTCTGAAGCTAATGAAGAAGACGAAGAAGAATAGACCTAATTAAAAACTAGTAGAAATCAAGTCTTAGATTTTTTACCACATTTTTCGCATTAAGATTCACTGTGATCCCATGTGGAATAATATTCCGGACTAATTTCCAAGATTGCTGACTGACCCGCTCTTACGCCGTCCATCAACATTTTTGCAACCTTGTTCTCCAAGTCACCAGTATACTTTACCATAATTCTTTCAGCAATCGGTATATTATCTTCAACGTCAGTTGATATTTTTACCAAAGCTTTTCCCCTGACGCCCCTGTATGGAAGATTCTCATCATCGATACAAAAGTACACCATGTTCTTGTGTCGAATGTTTTGAACTTTCTTTGATGTCTTGGATGTTTCAACGTACAGTTTTTCGTTTTCATACAAAAACCATACAGGATGTATGAACGGATCACCGTTCTTGCCAACAGTGCCAAGTAAAAGATTTAGTTTTTTATCTGTGAGAAACTCAACGGTTTGTTCTTCTGTTAACATAGAACCAAACCCCGGACTGCCGTGAACTATTTTCATGATTTCTCAATCCTTTTTTTTCCAATCTGATACCCAATACTTCAAGGAACACTTTACCAATTCTTTTTTGGTATGCTTTCTTAGATCCCTTTTACACTTAGGACAAATTGAATCCATGGTTATCCATAGAATCATCTCATAAAAAAACCAAAATTATGCGTCTCGTGCCTAATCTATATAGAATTAATAGATCGCATCTATATACTACAATGGTGTAATACAAGTAAGCGTGTTGAGGGTAACGCCGGGCAAATTCTAGATGAAGCGCCCAAGAATAAACCCTATAATACCGTGAAGACAGTTTTTTTTCTGTCTTCAAACCGGTAGTTTTTCTCTGAAAACATTCAAGTGTTCTAATGATTTTTGTTTTAAAGATGCTAAACCGTATTGTTTTATTTTTTATCTTTCTTGGAATATTTTCAGCTTCGTTTGCAATAGGAGCTGAGGTTCAAGTTTCTGAGGAAGAAAGTGCAATAATTTTGGAAGAGTTTGAGACATTGCTTGACGAGATAGATGCCGTTGGTATATTTACCCACAACACATTGCTTTCACTTCCAATGTTCATTCCAGGGTTTGGAGTTGCGTGGGGTGCATTTGCAGCATTCTCTACTGGAATGGCTTTTTCAGTGCTAAAGGATGCCAGTCCGATGCTCGCAAACGTCCCCTCCTTAACAATCCTATTCATGTCTCCCTTTGGATTGATGGAAGTTGCAGCCTATTCGATAGCAATGTCCCGCAGCTATATGATCGTCCACAAGATGATCAAAAGGATGCCAATACGCCCAGATTACCGCGTAATTGGGCTCGAGATTGGAATTCTCATTGGACTGCTACTTACAGGCGGGTTTGTCGAATACTACTTTATTGAAAGCATCACTACAGACATGCCAAAAATTTAGATTATTTTATCAGTTTTGTGGTGTGCCGGTACAGGTCATGTAGACCCTTTCCGTCCAATTCATCCTCAATCCTTCTTCCGGTCTCGTGATAATATTGATGCTCGATGAGCTTTATCTTTTCAGAGAGATCATGATTTTTCGACCTTCTTTTGAGGTCCTTCCACTTGGCAACAAGCTCCCTTAGCTCAGATTTTTTCATTTCATTTTGTATAAATAGAACCGTTAGTTAGGTTTTTCATGGCAGAAGAGGAAGACCAACACGCACTGCTTGACAGGTTAGAGCATGACTTGCGCAGCATGGAATTTAATCGGCCATATGAAGCCATAGAAATCCGCAAATTGCAAAAGAAGATTCTTGATTTGAAAAACAAAATGCAGGAATCTGATCTAGCGTTTGGACAAGTCTAAAAATATTATCTAGTTTTTTCTTATCCTTTCGTAATATTCAACCGGATAGTCAAACTGCTTGTTATGGTCAACTGCATTCCAAAACTTTTCATCGTCAATGTCCTTCCCCTCAGACAGCCAGACGTTCAGAACCTTTTGCATGTATAATTTTGTCGTGTCATCTATGTCAGGTCTCTTGCCTGTGCGCTTTTCTATCTCATCCCGGTTTTCCTTGAACATTGTTAAAAGTTTCTTTAACTCTCTGCCATTCAGCATGGACTGCTTTTCCTTAAATTCAGCCATCTTCTCCTTTTTGGATTTTCCAAACAGTCCCATGGCAAAATATGATGTTTTGTTCCTTTAAGTATAATCTGCCAGCCTCAATAATGATCCAAATCTTTCATATCATCTGACTTTTTGTTTCTTTTCTCGAATGACCTTTTGCTTCTCTTATCAGTCCAATAAATAAGGAATAGCGGTACTCCTATGCAGACCGCTGCCACTCCTATCATAAGATAAAGGTACCACATACAAGACAGAGTATTCAGTGTTCTTTATCAGTTGGCTTTTCCTTATTTTACGCAGGCTAATAGTCGACTTTTGTAATTCTTACGTTACTGCCCTTTGATTCAAAAAAGTGACCCAGAAAATTTTTCAGCTGTTCGCTTATGCTGAATCCTCCTGCATTTTCCATCATGCCAGAATTTTCTATAACTGAGACCATCTCTGCGCTCAATTCAAGATTGAAAAAAGTCCAGCCAGCCTTTTCAAACGGCTCCTTGATTTGAAAGCCATCCTTCACCTTGCAGTTACTTTCAAGATCATCCATGGCTTTTTTCACTAGAGACAATTCCTCATCGTATCGCCTGGTACTTAGCTGGAATAATGGTTTCATCTGAACAATCCTATGGATTTGATTCTTTAGGCTTGCGTTCTGACATTCTGCCAGCTTCGCCACTTTTTATCTCGCTAAATCCGTCTAAAATTTCGCTGTCGCTCAATTTTGATTCAGGATCACCCAAGTCGCTTTCCAATTTCTCAATCCTTTCTTTGACCATGTCAATTTCTGACTTGGTGCTGAGCGTGTAAAGACCGCTTTCCACCTTGCCACCCTCTATCATTTTTTGAATCCGCTTTAGCGTGTTCCTATGGCGCTCGTACGAATTGATGATAATTTCATACAATGAGCTGTCCTTGCTCCACCTGTCCATCTTGAACAGTTTTTCCATGTTCTCTGTATGGTCGTTTATCTCAGCGATAGTTGCTTCAATGTACTTACTAACCTCCTCTATTCTTTCAGATTCTCCAGACATTCCTTTTACAATAACTATAGGAAATGTTCAGTTTTTAGATGTTTTTTGTATTTTTCAGTATCAGAAAAATAAACAGTCTTTCCATTTTTTAGGCACAAATAGCATGGCGTTGCTTTTTCGTGATGGTGTGGTGCACCCTTTATGCAAAGATAACATTCTGTTTTTTGCGATTCTTCGGAAGCCATGTGGATCTGGGATCAACATCGTTTTAGATAAGTCTGATCGCATGCTGATTTTGGTTATTTTTTCATTTTATCTAAAGCTGAATATGTCTTTATGACACATATTCGATATTTTTCAAATTTTTTATTTCCACTTAGTTTTGGTGTAGAGCCAAGATAATCCAACTCCCTGATGTAATTTCCAATCCTTTGCTCATTTGGTTCCAGCTTGTGTGCATATCTAGTTCTGATGCTGTTTATCAGCCCGATATTTTTTTTGACGTTGCCCTTGAGCAGGCCAGATTCAGACAATATGTCCATCTTAAGATCTGTTGTAAATCGCGTACTGTCAATTGACTTTGAAGGAATGTTGAATCTTTTTTCTAAGATTCTATCTATTGTGTTTTCAATGTAGATATGACCCACCATGAACAGATCCCGCTCATTTGTAGTCTCTAAAATCTGTCTTAGTTCAGAGCTAGATAGTGATTTTCGCATAATTACCCTATATTGTTCCTCTAAGTATAATTAACGGTTCTAAAATTAGAAATTAGTAATATGTCATATAGAGGAGACAGAGAAATGCACGATGCAACTTGTGGAGATTGTGGCAAGGCATGCAAAGTTCCATTCGAGCCAAGACAGGACAAACCAGTCTACTGCAATGAATGTTTTCCAAACCATAAACCAGCAAGACGAGAAGGTTCAGGTGGTGGAAGATTTGGAGGCAGAGGTGGATCTGGCGGAAGAGGAGGATCTGGCGGAAGAGGAGGCTTTAACCGAGGACCACGAGAAATGCACAAAGCGACTTGTGGAGATTGTGGTAAAGATTGTGAAGTTCCATTCGAGCCAAAACAGGACAAGCCAGTCTACTGCAGCGAATGCTTTCAAAGTCATAAAAGAAACTAAAGATAACTATCACTTCATGTTTTATTAGATCATGAATGAGCTAGTTGCCGTCTTATGTGTAGCCTTTCTAGCTGGTGGCTGGATTATCTTTATGATTGGCAGAAAAAAGCGGAAGGAGTCAAAATGACATGCGCGAAATGTATGCATTCTAAAAAGCAATACAAGACAACAGGAAAATTTCACGACATTACTATAGATTGTAATTGCTCATGTCACAAGAAAAATTAGTTTTACTTTGTCAATTTCTTAAATTTTTCAATCTCGTCACTTGACAAGGTCTTAATCATTCTCAAAGGACTTACCAGATCTTCAATAATTTCATACAGTATTCCGTCCCCATCACTAAATTGAACAATCAACTTGTCTCCTGATTTTGCAACTATGATTGAACTGACTTTTTCATTAGCAGCCGTACCTACTTGACCCATTTCACGATAGTAGCCCTCGATTTTTCCCTTTCTTTCTTTCCATTCTTTTTGTGTCGAGTCATCATAAGGAGCGGTCATAATATTCTAAGACGGTCCAGTTTTAGATAAGTTTGTTCTCTATACCGTAGGCAAAACATGAAAAAATCAACTATCAAAAAACTAATTGGTCTGGCCTGTTTTATGGCAATTCTTGTTGTTTACTTTGAGATTCTTGCTTAATCGAGATCTAGGCACGATTTACGACACCGAACAAGTCATGGGATTATTTTTTATAGAATACAAAAACTAGTAAATCATGAGGCAGTCAGCCAAAATTACAATTGCAGCAATTTTAGTAATTGGCGTGTTTTCGATATCAATTGCAACCGCTCCTGCCTTTGCTGATTGGGGCAAGTTCAGCTATCCGCAAATCCAAGGAACCGTTACGGTTTCATCAGGAGATAACTTTGAGCAAAAAAATGGAATTGCAATGTCTGTCGCAATGGCAGTTGGTGAGAATTCTGTCTCGGATGGAAAGGCAATGTATGCCAAGCTTGCAGATGTCAACGGATTCCTGGTTCACAAAGTTGTACTGATTACCGAGGATCATGGATATTACAAGGTCCTGGTTGACGCAGGAAACGGCGAGGCACTCTATGTCTCTGATATGATAAAAAAGGATTACAGCCACAAAAAGTATTCGAGTGAAAAACACAATGAAAAAATGAAAAATCATTTCAAGGGAATGTCTGACGAGCAGATAGCAGAGAAGAAGAGCCAGTTCAAGGAGATGGGCGAGGCGTTCAAATCACTATCAATACAAGACAGGGCCTCGTTGATTCTTCATTTCATGCAGGCAAAATTGCAGTGGGACACAATGTCTGATGATGAGAAAGCCCAAAAGAGGGCAGACATGAAACATATGTTCAAGGAGTATCTTCCTCTGACACTTGAGGAAAAGAAGCAAAAGCTTCACGAGTATATCCAGTCTCTAAATTAGTTCCGTTTTGTCAGTAAAACTGACATTTTGTGCCTAGAAAAACAGGCGATTTGACAGTTATTTTTTCCCTTTCAAATGTTGGTGCTTTAGATCCCTGAAAAAATCATTTACAATAGATGATAAGGCAGCAAGAAATACTTTCCATTCTTTTGGTAGCTCTTTTCTTTCGTCATGATCCAACATGTTCCTACACATCCCTATCTGCTTAAGGTGAAGAAGAAGTTCATCATGTTGAACCAGCCTGCCCTCTATCTTGACGGAACTGACATTTGCAGAGTCGTGTTCATCTGCAGCATCAAAGTGTGCTCTTAGATTTGATTGATGTAAGAATGATTTACCGCACACGTTGCACTCCACATAGCCCACCGATCTCTTCTTTGTTTCTTGGTCTTCAAAGATTTCGCTAAGATGTCCAAATGTTGCATGGCCCAAAAGATTGTCCTTGTATTTCATTTTATACAATTTTTTCTTTAGTTGCTTTCTCCGCATCTTACAATAATCATATATCTTAGGCCATTTTTCCTTGATTGGTTCTTCATCGCCATTGTATATGAACAGGATAATATTCCTATACCCTTCATGCAAGGGACCAAAAAAATCTTGTGAGGACGATTTCGTCATTTCATCAAGAGATTGTTCTTTATCAACAGTATCACCTGCTTCGATTTGGTCTGGACCCAGGCCCTCACGTTCCATTGCCTCTAACTCTCCTGCCGTTACTGCTTCAGCATAAACTCTGTCAGGGTTATCGAATTCTTTTCTGTACTGTTTTAATGCCCATATCATTTGTGAAGCAGGGTATTCTCGCTCCCCTTTTTCTTCCCATTCATGAGTCACTCCTGCCATTTCTGCTTCGGATTCTGCTTCCTTTTCGTCCATTCCTAGGCTCATCAACCGCTTCTTTTCCGCCAGAGTGTCCTCTGATGTCCATTCATTAGCCAAACGTTGTGCGTCTAGTTTCTTTTGTAACCTGCCAGTAACTTCAATAAATGCATCTGCATCCATTTTACTCCTTGCTATGTCTACAGCACCCTGAATAATATGACAATTCATTGCGTCAGCATATTGCTCTTTTGATTCCAAAAAAATTCTGAAAAGTTCTAGTTGGGAATATTCGAGATAGATGTATTGGTCAATTGTGTTGCCGCTATCTGTATAAAATGGAGCGGGAAAACGGTCTGCACATCGTTGTAAAAAATCAAATGCCATGTTAATATATTGCCAAAATTCTGCTTGACGTTCTCCTGGAGTTTTATTTGGTGGTTCAGACCCATAGAATTCTTTATACTCTTCCTTCTCAGATTTCGACAATTTATCAAAATCTTCTCTTGGCATGTATCCTGGCGGTCCAAGATTACCGATTTTTGAACTCGGCTGGGAGTTTCTTTGCAGAAACTCTTTAGAATGCATTTTGAGTTTTTGTGGGAGATCTATGAAGTCCAAAATCGGCGAGGCAAAATCTTCTACGATGGAACGTAGGCAATAATCGTTCAAAGCCACATGCATATCTTGTAGTTCTTTGAGAACATCATTAGCACCATCATTCGTAGATGGTTTTAGTTTTGGGCAATCATGAATTACATCTCCTAAAACACCACCATTTTGCATGGGAACATCATACCAGTCGACAGGGCTTGAAAAATGAACTCTCTTGTAATTGATCTCTGCGCCACACCCAGTTCTACAATGTGTCATGGAATACATACTCCGTAAGATATTTGAACATATTTCTTCTCTCATCGCATAATCCTAATCTGTAGATTTTGCCCTTCACCTTTTCGGACAGGCAGATATGGCAGATCATTGCTTCTCCCCACACGGACATGTGTATTCTATTTTAAGCCCACATCTAAGACATTTTGTTTCGGGTGGATATTCGTCATATGCTATGTAGTTATAACAACTAATACACACGTCGTCATAGCCCATATCAATGTCATCTGTTGATATTTCTCTTTCACAGGCTCTGCATTTGGGTATGTTTCTCATCTCATGTCCTTCCAGTTGGTGTTCCTGTTTGGGCGCTCGCCTGTCATGCTCCAAGCGATATCTTCCGTCAGGTGTTGGAACAAAATTCTTCCAGCCACCATTTCTTCTTCAATTTCTTCGAGCAGATCCTCCACGTCTTCTGGGGCTATCGAGCGGCACCTGTTCCGTCTGATATCCTCTATCATACTGCTCATGATCTGATTGCGGTTCTTTACACCAGTTAGCTTTGCGATTGTGAGCGTGCAGCAGGCATGCAGTACGAGTTTTTCCCTGTCGCTTAGCAATTGCAAACACCTTTTTTGCAACTGGGGGAATGATACGAGTACCAGTAGTGTTCTTGCCCAGTTTGTTCCGTGAAGCATTCTAGGCACGTTTGGCCCAGGACGTCTGCATGATCCTCTTCTATATTGCCGAGATATAGGCCACATTCCACACAGGACATGTGGATGGGAATTATCTCTACATCATTCTCGAATGGTGGAGCAGTCTTTATCCTGCACACCCTTGCAATTCCCCTTCCTGCTGTCCACATTGTGATTGGATACAGCTTTTCCTTTTTGCCGTGTTCAGAACAGTATCGTCCCTGCTCTACGGCAAGCTCGTGCATCTCCCATAGCTTTTCACTATGTTGATCCTTCTGACATTTCAGACAGACTGATTCTTGTGGTTTCATTTGTCACCCACCTCCGGAATGACAGTTGCCACACATTGATTTTGTCGCAGATAAAAATCGGTTTCACCCGCTGCGTGCAAAATATTTCCTAAAGCACCAAAGTGCTTGGCGGTTCGGTCGCTACCCATTCGAAAAGAAGTTTTTTCTTTCATACTATAATATAGGGGGTCATAATTGTTAGCGATTTTTTTGTAGACTACAAATTAATTTTGTAGTGATTTATGCGTAGTTCGCTTTAACCATAGATTGTGTTTTTGTACAACTATTTGTCGCAAGCCCAAAAATTGGTATTTTTTGATGCTGGGCTATTCTTTAAGCATCATGGCGTCTTTTGCCTGTCTTCGCCCGGCTGGTGTGATTTTATACATCACACCGCTGTGAGTTCCCTTTGTGTACTCGAATCTCCCACGCCCAAAATAGTTTCTTTCCAATGCTGGAACCTCCTTGAGGATGGTTATGTAGCCCTTGCGTTCTAGGTTTTTTGCGATGGCGTGTAGTCTAGTGGCTCCCTTTTGCCTTTTCCGTACGCCTGAAGAAACTTGGCTACTCCATTTCATAGTGCTTAGGATTTTTTGGTTTGTTATGACGCCAGGTCCCTGTTTATCAAGGATTTTGCCGTCAGGGTGCCTCAAGACAAATGTTCCTTTAGAAATTAACTCCAGTATTTTTTGCTGCGTTTCATTCATCTTTACGATTCCAATTGGAGGAATTGGCAGTTCCTCAACATAGCTTTTTTGTCCTGGATTTTTCCTTCGGTTTAAGACATAGTATGCCCTTGTGCCGCGCATGGTTGCAGCCAAAATTGCGGCGGCAGCCATGACATTTGTTCCGCCTGTAACGTTGATTGCAATCTCGTAATTTTCCACGCCGTTTTCCCGTTCATCATGGACAATTTTGGTAATTGCGTCCATGGTGTCGTCAAGATTCAGGGGATTTTCTATTACGACCTTGATTATCTCGACTCCCGGATAATCTCCCTTGATCTTTTTTTCCAAGTCCCTTGCCTTTTTAGCAAAGTTAGTTTCCGACGTTTTTTTGCTGTGAATAAGGTATAGCTTTGTGACAGGGGTAACTTCACGAATCCACTCGATTACGTGCTCCGTATGCTCTCCTATAGGCGCGATATGAACTACCATTGCTACAAAATATAATTGTAGTCTACAAATTTTAAGATAACTATCAGTCTATGACAATATAATTATGAAATTTAAAAAGAAAGACACGCCACATGTGGCACATCATTTTGTCGTGGATAAAAGCAATACATTTTCGATATGCTCAGTATGCGGACTGGGAAAAGAACGCAAGATCATTGGTTGGGATACAAGGGAAGATGATGAATGAATGGCAGTAAGCGTCTGGACTCTCTATATTGGAATTTTTTTGTGCGCGTCAGGAATTGGTCTGGTTATTGGCATTATCTTCATTGCATACTGGGGCATCAAAACCCTGGAGGAAGCCAAGCAAGGCGACTCTTACACTGAAAACTATACTGAAAATCACTTTACAGCCAACATAGATCATTATCATGCAGACAACGGTTCTGATATTGACGATTGGCGTAAATCTGCAACACCCATCCATGGCACAGTTAGCGAAGACGTTCCAAGAGATTACTTCTCAAAAGACACGAAGGAGGAAAACCGATGATTCCTACATTGTCAGTAAAACTGACATTTTACGCCTAGAAAAACGGGTGATTTGTCAGTATTTTATTTTGAAAATTATGTTGCTTGTTTGCTACAATGCATGCATTCTACCAATATCGACGGAGTGCCTTCCATAAAATTAGCGCCAACCACAATGCGTAGTTGTTCTTTTTCATATTCGGCCATTTTTTTAATTTTAACATCTCTTAGACTTAAGAACGGATTTCTTCCTTGACTGTCTAATTCATCAAAGTTAAATCGATGTGGGTAAATCTCTCCTCCTCTGACTGGCCAGATTGGTTCATCTGACCGAAAATAGCCTGAGGTTATTCGAAAAACTTGGACTTTATCAAATTCTCCACTAAAAGATCTCCTGTGCCAAATATTTCGCACTTGACCCTGTCTACCACGAAAATTCCTTCCTCCTATTACAAACATGATCAGATCATTTTTTTTGATTTTTTGAAATTTTCCTAACATTGACGAATTTTCTGGAATGCCCCAAGTTTGTGCGGCAAGCCCTATCTCGTAATCTCCTATTGCACCACCCCTTTGGGATATGTATTGGATCCAAAGTTTTGGTGTCGTGATTTCTTCAGTTCTTCCTAATGCTTCAGCAGTATCGTCTACAAGTTTTTCAGAATTTGCTTTGACCCATTCTTTAAATCCGTCATATGGAATTTCATACTGCGGTACGCCAAGATTGTCAATGTTTTTGAATAAGACAAATATGCATCCGTTTGCATCCCTTAGAGTCTCAATATGATGTCCATGCTCAAGAAAATTTTTAGACGTCCATTCAACTTCAACTGGTATTGGATCTGGCTCGCCATCTACAATAAAGGAAAGATCAGGGTATCTATCGAACGGCTGATTATAATTCACTGCTAAAACTCTTTTTCCGTTAATTCTCCACTTACGAGGATTGTCCCTTACATATCTCTGTAAAACTGCTTCGTTTATCCATGCTCTTGCCATAAGAAATCTTGGGCTTATTATCAGATAAGTTCTATGTAAAAAAAATTCCAGCTTTACGCCACTTTAGCTCAAATTTCTGCCGACAAAACATTATATGCAATAGTTGTCCCACCGCGGTTTTTGGTTTGTTCTATGCACGCTTCGCCAATATCCCAGTAGTCTTTACCATCCCAGAACCCTTAGCAACAAGCGAGCCAACAAAGATTGCAGCCGCAACCAGTACGATGCATCCTGACTGTGCAATGTCGAATTGATAGGATATGAAAATGCCCGAAACAGTAGCAGATACCGCAAAGCACATTGAAAGCATCATTGTCTTCTTGAAGGAGCGAGCGTAAAGCATGGCCGAAACGTTGGGTAGCACAAACAGCGCTGAGATTAGGAGAACCCCGACCAGCTGCATCGATATGACAACTGTAACACCTGCCATGGCGATTAGAAGATATCCCATCTTCTCCACAGGAATTCCAGAGGCTCTGGCCTGCTCCTCGGAAAATGTAGAGTACAGCAATTTCTTATATGTGAAGAAAAGGATGGCCAGAATTGCACCAGCCATTACAAGTATTGTAATAACATTTGGAGTATCAATTATCGCCGAGCCAAACAGGAATTCCTCAATGTCATGGATTTCCAAATCGTCGGACATGCTTACCAAAATTATGCCTGCACCCAGTCCGGTTGCCAGCAGGATTGCCACAATAGCATCAGATGAAATATCAAACTTTTGACGGATCTTGGTGAGTCCCAGTGCGCTAAGTATGGCTACTCCACATGCAATCCATAAGGGGTAAATCCCAATGAAAAGGCCAAACGCCACGCCTCCAAAGGCAGAATGAGCCAAAGCGTCCCCAAACAGGGAAAACTTCCTCAGAACCAGAAACAACCCTATGGCACTGCAAAGGATGGAAATGGCAATTCCCGATACTAAAGCATGCGGGATAGACTCGTATGATACTGCTTCAAAGGTCATTTTACATCAGTGGTGATGCATGTGCATCTGCATAGAAGTCTCTGAATATTTCTTGAGCATCTCATCGTCTGAAAAGAACTCCTCGGAAACGCCATGGAAGAATAGAGTCCTGTTGAGGCAGGCCACCTTGTTGGCAAGCCTTTCCACTGCGTCTAAATCGTGTGATGACCATATGATTGAAATTTTTTCTTTAGTGTTTAATTCGCCCAAAATCTGAAAGAATAGATCTTTATTGTATTGATCAATTCCAGTAACTGGCTCGTCCAAAACTAGAATTTTTGGCGAGTTGACCAATGCCTTTGCAATGAATACACGCTGCTGCTGGCCAACTGACAAGTCTCCAATTCTTCTGTCAGCCAGCTCGTGCATCCAAACCTTTTGCAGTGCTTCATCTATTTTTTCTGAATCACTAGAGTTTTGGCTCATGGATAAAACCTCCCTAATTGTTGCCGGAAAGTTTCTGTCTACAACTGGCTTTTGTGGCACGAACCCTATCTGCGACAGATATTTTCTAGAGTCCCGTATATCATGATCAAAGACCTTGATTGTTCCGTCATACTGCGTATGCAATCCAAGCATGCATTTGAACAGCGTAGACTTTCCTGCGCCGTTCGGCCCAATGATTCCCAAAAAGTCGCCTTTGGCAATTCCAAAGCTTATGTCATCTAATGCCTTGATTCCGGAATAGTCAACAGACAGTTTTTTGATGTCTACTATCATGATAAAATCACGCCTAAATTATTAATAAACCTATAAAAAGTTAATAACATTTAGTTAAAATTTTTATATTTCTTAATAACAATCTAGTCATGCCAATCGTATCTATCTCCCTCACTGAGGAAATTCTCAAGGAAATTGACAACCTCCAAAAGTCGATGGGATTCTCCGGAAGGTCGGATGCCATCAGAGCTGGCATCAGAAGCTTTGTTGCAGAAGAAAAGCAAAACGAAAATCTTTCTGGAAACATCAATGCAATTTTGCTTGTTGTTCACAACGATGAATATGATGATCAGGTAAATGGGATAAAGCACAGCTTTGAGGATTTGATCACGACTCACATGCACAGCAAGATAGAGGGCGAAAAGTGCATGGAGCTGTTTATGCTAAAGGGCGATGCAAGTTCTGTCAGTAGTATCACTAGGGACTTTCAAAAAAATAAAAGGATGGATACTGTTAAACTAGTTACTTTATAGAAATTAAGAAAATTAACTTAAAAATTATTAATCTTACTCTACTCGTTTTACTTTAACTGCGTTTGGGCCTTTTTCGGTTTCGCCAACGTCAAACTCGACTTTGTCTCCATCATTAATGTCGCCTTCAACCTCTGTCTGGTGGACAAAGAGGTCTTTTGCTTCACCTTCTCGTTCGATGAAACCAAATCCTTTTGATTGGTTGAACCATTTTACGGTACCTGTTTCCATATTGACATTCCTCTAAAAAATACTATGTATAAACCATGACTGTTCATGTTGAAGTGTGACTAGATTCGGTCAGTAGTATCACTAGAGACTTTAAAAAAAATAGAAGGATTGATACTGTAAAGTTAGTGACTTTATAGAAATTAAGAAAATTAACTTAAAAATTATTAATCTTACTCTACTCGTTTTACTTTAGTTGCGTTTGGGCCTTTTTCTGATTCACCAACATCAAATTCGACTTTGTCTCCATCACGAATGTTGCCTTCAACCTCTGTCTGGTGGACAAAGAGGTCTTTCGCCTCGCCTTCTCGTTCGATGAAACCAAAACCTTTTCTTTGGTTGAACCATTTTACACTACCTGTTTCCATATTGAAATTCCTCAAAAAACACCACGTATAAACCATTAATTGAGCGTATAAAGACAAAAACATGTAAAAATTAGGCATGATCGCTAGAAATGATCGTATTTAATACATAGCTGGATCTAGTGCGAATTAGACACAGATCAAAGGAAATTCCACGATGCTCCCCAAATTTGTGGGTTTTCTTTGATTTGTGTACTCTATAACTCACTATTGTTTATTAGTGAATCGTCCGAATCTCGTACCTGCTAGAAATTATTACAAATCCTCAGATCAAAAAAATCTAAGATCGATCTCTGAAAAAATTTATTTTCTTTCCTCGGTTTTCAGCTTCCATCTTGTATCGCCGAACAGTGATGAAGAGAATTCCAGGTGACCAATCACTCTATCGCCCTTTCTGACCATGGCAAAATCTGTTTTTTTTGATTTGAGTACTTTTTCTTTGGTTCTGTAACCTCCCTCAATTACTCTAATTTTGAAACGCCTGCTAGCCTTTGTAATTAGGCTTCTAGCAGCTTTGACATCGCCTATCCATGAGAACATTTCAAAAGTGCCAAAATTTTTGGTTGTTATTTCATAGCTGTATGCTCTCGCCTCAAACTTTGACTTGCGTTTTTTTGCTTCACTATTCATCCACTCCAAAACTTGTTCTCCAAAACCAGACTCTACACCAAATGATTCTGACCCAGCCATATTCAAATCGCTTTGTGATAACCGGCATTATAATCCTATTAAGATTTGATGCCTAGTGGTTTATGCCAGAATACTCTGGATCATCCTGAATTTCTTTGAGAATCAACTGTAATAGTGCCCTAGTCTTGTCGTCAGATTCCTCCATCTCTAACTTTTTGAGCACATCTGGGTTGTCCTTTAATGACTTTAGGAGTACGTCCCGAATCTCTCCCATAATTGAATATCTGATTACTCTATTAAGAAACCGGCAAATCTGCTGGATTTTATCTAGTTGTAAAATAGAATATCGATCATTGGCAAGATAACACACATAATTTCCGTTTCCCTAGTTACTTGGATGGTAAAAATTGGGCTGGTTGGAACTGGAATGTTGGGCGAGGCAGTTGGACTTCATCTGCTGGAATCTGGGCATTCTCTGACAGCCTATAACAGGACAAAATCAAAGACGGCAAACCTTGAGAAGAATGGAGCCGCCATAGCTGACACGCCAAAAAATGTGGCGGAGTCATCGGAACTGGTTATCACATGCGTCAAGGATGCTGACGCCGTTGAGCAAATCCTGTTTAGTCAGGATGGGATAGTTGCCGGAAAGCACGATGGATTGGCTGTTGCAGATATGTCCACAATAAACCCCAGTAGCGCAATCAATTTTTCAAAAAAACTTCATGAGGAAGGTATCAACTCACTAGAGATTCCCGTGATGGGTGGACCAAATGTGGCAATTCATGGACAGCTTGTGCTGATGGCATCTGGCAGCAAGGATGTTTTTGAGGCATACAAGAAAGTGTTTGATACAATTGCCAACAAGACATTTTTCCTTGGTAAAAGCGGTAGTGCGCACAGCATCAAGATTGCAATGAACCTTCAAATTTCACTTTTAGCTTTAGCGTTGTCTGAAGGTATTATGCTAACAAGAAAGGCTGGGTTTGACCCGGAGAAGTTTTTGGAGATACTAAATTCGACCTACTTCAAGACGGGTATGAGCGAAAACAAGGCTCACAAGATGATAAAGGATGAATTTGAGCCTACCTTTACGCTAAAAAATCTGCAAAAAGATTTGGGCATAATCACAGAGGCGGCAAAGGACTTTGGCGCTGTGCTACCAATGGCTGAGCGCGCAAACGAAATTTACAGAGACGCGGTAGACGCTGGGTTTGGCGAGATTGATTATACGGGAATTTTAGCCTATATCAAAAAATTGTCTGGAGACTGATTTTACTGTAAAGGTATTAAAACCTAAAAAAATAATGATCGGTATGGGTGTTACTTGCAGGGGAATTTGTGACCAATTTAGGGTAAAAATTGCTACAAAGCAGCCAAAATATGCTACTGGACATAAGAGATGCACACTTTGTGCTGCATACTTCATGACACCTGAGAGTAGATGTCCATGTTGTAAAATGAAGTTAAGAACGCGTGCAAGAAGCAGAATTAGAATTTAGCCTTTAGAAGTGTATTTGCTAGCAACTGTGTAATTCTTAGTGGTTCTGGTATAGAGCCCTGTAATGTTATCTTATCAAGCAGCTGTGTTGCTTCTAATACAGTGCAGCCCTCATTTCGTATGTACAAGTTGTGTGATGTATGGAGGGTGATTTTTTCGCGTGATCCTAGTTTGGAATATTCTGCAAGTTTCGACTCGTAGGAATCTGGGAAATGGTGTTTTATTGCATCCTCAATTCCCTGTGACTCTTCATACGTAACGCCAATTACTGGCAGCTCTATTTTTTCCGAGATCCTTTTCACATCAACTATGTTGTATAATGAAATTACAATTCCAGATATCAACAAAAAACTAACATCCGGTCTGTCAAGTTTTTCGTACATGGATAATATAGCGTCGGTTGCATCATCTCCTCCCACGGTAGAGTGACCAAAAACAAAACCATCAATAACCAAATCTGTTGACATTACGATGCCGGACAGAACTGACTTTTTGGAAGTTTGTGAGAAACTCTCAGCAATTGCTAGTCCGCGGATGCCTTGTTTCTCAAGATGAAGATTCCTCATTTTGTTTTCTCCGATATGACCTGTAGACTATACCAGTGATTACTATTACTACTGCTGTGATGGCACACCATACTCCAAATACTGTAAAATCAAATTCTGCCATGTTCTATCTAATCAATAGGAATAAAATAAATACATTAGAATTAGCTGAATTGCATGCCTGAGTTTATCTGTGAGGAATGTGGTAGGCGTGAATTTCACGAAAATGAGGACACTTTGAAGATGATGGTAAAGATACACGAAAATTTCTGCCGCAAAAGAGAGGGCGAAACCCACAGCTTTATGCATCGTGATGACGAACATGACGAGCCCATGGATGCTGAAAGGGCAAATGACGAAAAAGACATTCCTGTACTAAAATAATCTATTGAAACTAAAACTAAGAAATTAGAGTAGTTATTGAACTAAATCATTGTCTGAATACGAATATGACCTAGTTGTGGTAGGTGCTGGACCGGCAGGCTCGTCAGCTGCATATATGGCAGCAAAAAATGGCATCAGTGTAGCCCTGCTAGAAAAGGAGGAAAACGTTGCGCAAACTGTAAGGACCAGCGGCGTAACGTGGATTGACTATGCAAAGGAGTTTGGCATACCGGAAGACTGCTACAACCCAATCAGGACATACAACTTTTGTTCCCCAAAAAACAATGTTTCAATTAGTGATGAGCAAGCAAAGGCTGCGGTACTGGACGTACGAAAGACATACAGATTTTTGGCAGAGCAGGCAAAAAATAATGGAGCAGAGATTTTCGTCAACACAAACGTAACCGAAGTAATTACAGAAGATGGAAGAGTTGTTGGAGTAAAGGCATCATCATCAAATGAAGAAATGACTTTTCGCGCAAAGGTGGTGATAGACGCTAGCGGATTCCAGTCTGTTGTATCAAAATCACTTGGCCTTGTAAAACAATGGAAGAGATTTGGTGTGGGCGCAGAATATGAAGTGGAAGTTGAGAATGTAAACCCAGACACATGGTGGCTGATGGTTGGACAGATGTATTCACCAGCTGGATATGCGTGGATATTTCCACTTGGAAAAAATCTGGTGCGAATTGGAGTTGGGGTAGGAAAGCCTGAATCAGAGGTGGATCCTACTGAAAGGCTGGACGAATTAATTGAAAAAGGTACAGGACCAATCAAGGACTTGGGTAAGATAACAAAGAAGGAATTTCATTATGGATTGATTCCAAACGAAGGACTTTCGCGCAAGACAGTTTATGACAATTTGATTTTAGTTGGTGATACTGCTGGTATGGCAAATCCTCTGGTGTTGGAGGGAATTCGTTACGCGATAAAGTACGGACGAATTGCTGGAGACACAGCCAGCAAAGCTATCAAGTCAGGTGACACTTCAGAAAAAGCCTTGCAATCCTATGAGGAAACATGGAAAAAGGAGATAGAGCCAAAAATAAAATCTGCACATAAAGTTCAAGCCAAGTGGCTGAAACTGTCTGATGATGACTGGGACAAAGAGATTGGCATCATAAGTAATCTAACAGCAGACGAATTCTTGGATTTTATCAGGGCAGATTTTACGGTATCAAAAATGGTCAAATTGGCAGCACATCATCCAATATTGGCTGTTCGACAATTCTTCAACATCATCAAAGGTGCTTGAATGGACAAGACAACCAAAGTCTTTGACAGCTGGGCAAAAGCCGGAAGGGCAGAAGAGATGGAAGAAGGTCACGGTGTAACCGTTGGTAAGTTTCTAAACAGCATTTCCTTTGACAAGCCATTTTCATTCCTGGATATTGGATGTGGCAATGGCTGGGTTGTCAGGAAAATTGCGCAACTTCCAAAATGCAAAAAGGCTGTTGGGATAGACAAGAGTAAAAACATGATAAAACGAGCCGTATCGAACAGTACTTCAAAAAAGGAAAAATATGCATGCACTGACCTTGAATCCTGGAACTATGCCGGAAAGTTTGACGTGGTTTTTTCCATGGAATCGTTATACTATTCGGTGCCGATGGAACCAGCATTAAACAAAGTTTTCAAGATGCTCAAAGCTGGCGGTTTATTTTATTGTGGAACTGATTTTTACAGTGACAATCATCTCACCAAGAGATGGAAAAAAGTTATGAAAGTACCAATGGACTTGCGTTCTAAAACTGAATGGAAAAATATGTTCAACGAAGCCGGCTTTAAGACAACTGCAAGGCAGGTGAAGGATTCAAAACACAGAGCGAAGTGGAAACGGGAGTTTGGCACGCTGTTTGTTATCGGAGAAAAAATTCCTGCATAGCAAGATCAGATTTATCAGAAACAAAGATAGTCGTTATACAATGAGGTATCTGCTTCTCTCAGTTCTTGTGGTTTGTATGATTGGGATTATGATTCCAGTAAATTTTGCAAATGCGTGGCACGTATGTGACAATCCTGATGCTCAGAATCTACTTACTGATATGGAGAAACGTCATCTGCTTTACGAAAAGTTTCTTGTAGATCCCGATGTGGATACTGCAAAAAAGTTTCTTCAATGTTTTGAACAAAATCCTAGCATGATCCATGATAAGGGATTGCTTCAACATACAAGTGATGATGTATTCCATATGGCAGAATTTTTGTATCTGGTTGCTAGATCTTATGATATTGTAGGAGACACTGACAACGGAATTTACTATTACAATCAGGTAAAAAATGATGACTTCGCCTACGTATACTCGTCAATCAGTACAAGAACAGACACACATCTATGCTGGTTGTATATGGAAAACAACGAATATTCAAAGGCATTATCTATCACATCTGTGTCTGCTGATAAGTGTAGAGCTGCAGCTGAATCTGCTTTAGAATCCAATCCTGAACAACAAACCCAACAGCAACAATCCAATGGAGGTGGATGTCTCATTGCTACAGCTGCGTTCGGTTCTGAAATGGCACCACAAGTTCAATTCCTTAGAGAAATTCGTGATAATACTGTATTACAAACAGAATCTGGAACATCATTCATGACAGGATTCAACCAATTCTACTATTCATTTTCACCAACAGTAGCTGATTATGAAAGGGAAAACCCAGCATTCAAGGAAGCTGTCAAGGTAACACTGACTCCACTTCTAGCTTCGCTGACATTATTGCAGTATGCTGACATTGATTCCGAGTCTGAGATGCTTGGATATGGAATCGGTGTCATTCTATTGAACATTGGAATGTACTTTGTCGCTCCAGCCGTTCTGATAATGGCTGTTAGAAAGAGAATCTAGGCTTTTCTTTTTCTTTTTTTTCTGATGTATACAATGATTCCAACTATTATTGCGCCAATGATTGCCAAGACAATGCCAGTGTATGATGTGCCCTCAGAACTAGATTCTACTTCAGAAATAGGAACGGTTGGAAGTTCAGTTTGTCCTTCAACTACGAGAAAACTGGTCTCATAGACATCTGGTCTTAGTGCTTCTTCTGATGAGGCAAAGACCTTCAGTGTATTTGCTCCAACACCAAGCTGTAAAGTTTCCTCTTCTGATAATCCAATTTCAGATAAACCGTTCGAAACTGATTTCACACCTGATGTGACTGTCTCACCCTTAGAGTTTGAGATGAAATAATGGATTGCAGACGAATCGGTTGTATGAACTCTAACTGAGAGTTCTTTTTTCAAATCCACAACGTTTGGGATTTCCACATTAGTAATTTTTGGAAACTTGATTTGCTCAAACTCCTCCCACTTGCCAGCATCAAAAGGATATCCTGCTGAATCAAATGAATTGATGGTGATGGTCCTTGATTCTGGTGAATAGTTGTCAAGGTAAAAAGGCCCATTGCTGATTATCGCATGTCCGTTTTCATCAATCCATTCTATGGCAGCATCATAGCGTTGCTCAAAATATTGCCAGTCATGTTCCGAGTTTTTCAATGATGATGGAATATACTTTATTTCTTTGAATTCTGCAAGTTGTTCCTTGATCATGTTCGCATCGTTTGGAACAATCAATGAAAGCCAGTTTACACTCTTGCTAACACTGCCAGAGCGTGAGAAGGAAACCTTGCCGTCGAGAACGGCATCCTCTGATGCAGCGACAATCTCCCAAGGCATGCTGCTCCAAGGTGCTGCCCATGCAGCTATTTCTGCTTCGTCAAAGTGCCAATAATCAACATAAACTTCTACAGTATCATCATCTATCTGCTTTATTCCCACTAGCGTTTTGGCATTTTGTACGGCCTGCGGAGAATACTCAGAATCGTATGTATTATCATTCTCTTGCGGTTCAGAGCCCCATTCCTGTAGGAAATACAGAGAGTACAGTATGTCATTCATGTCCATCGTTTCTCCGTGATGCCAGTTGCCAAGGGTTAGATCAAATGTAATCTTGCTTGTTGCCTTACTGCCAGCTCCAACGTTTTCCCATCTTTGAGTATCTATATTCCATAAAATTGCATCCTCAGGAACAATGACTTTTTCATCACTACCAAAATTTTCAACTTGCCAGTCTGTACGAATTGGAATGATCTTGCCAGTAAATGGGTGACTAAAGACTCCGGGATCATAAAGGTTGAGCCATATTTGATTGCTGTATGTATCGCTAAATCCACTAACTGGATTCCATGCGCCCTGATAGATTTGTTTGACTCCTACTACCAATGAATTATCTTCAGATTTTGCATTCATTGTTGTAAATCTAGTAGGAACACCTGCACCAAGTGCGTTGATGATTCCGTCAATGCCGTCATTAGCAACGTATTGGTCTGTCTTACTTGCAAGAAAAATTCTGACAGATTCGCTTACACCCTCTTTTGTTGCTTGTTTAATCAGAGAAGATCTTTCCTCAGCAGATTTGAAATCGCTAACGTAGATTTTTTTGGTTATAGAATCAATGTAGTCATTTTTGTAATTCCAGTATGTTGGATCATTGTTGCCTGGCATGTTTGAAAACCATGGGGAGTACATTTGCGCAAGCCCGACTGAATCATACTTTGCAAATCCAGAGCTGCCCCATCCCTCAGTGTAAAGGTGCCATTTCTGGTCTGCTGGGTTTGAACCGTAAACAACTACAAACGCCTTGTTTAGATCACCAAAATCCTTGTTCACCTTGAAACCAATCTTTTCAAGTTCTGAAGACAGAATTCCGCCGATAGATTTTCTTACTGGATCATCACTTCTAATAAAAAATGTAATTTCAATTTGCTCACCATTGTAATACCAATATCCATCAATTTTTTCAGCACCTGCTTCTTCAAGCTCGTGTGAAATTATTTCATCAGCTAATGCAGGATTGTATTTGAAATGGAATGATTCTAGTTCTTCTATGATGGAAAGATAATCAGCCGAAAATATTCCATAATTTGAAATCATGGCGTTGCCATAACCACCAATAAGTTCGTTAACAATTAGATTCCTATCTATGAGATAATTCAGTGCGAATCTTAACTCGGTAATTGAAAATGGGTTGAAACTTTCAGAGACGGATGGATTTACCAGCATGCTGTATGACCCTCCAGTAGATTCAAAAACCTGAATGCCTTCCCTTGCTTCGCTTGATTCTATCCTGTCTGATGACACACGGAAAAAGTAAATGTCCAGATTGCCATTTCGAACTTCCTCAAGTGCTGTGTTTTCATCCAAATACTGGATGAACTTTACTTGGTCAACGAACGTTCCTTTTTCTGCAAACGAAGCATGTAGCATAAGTGGTGATAGAAGGACTATTACCGTTAGGAAAACTAGATAAAATTTCATGTCAGACATGACATGTTATCATAATTTAAGGTTCATTAAGCATTAACAAAAAATCTATGCGGTGATTTTTTTATGGAAAACAAACTGAAATCTGCTCTTTTGGATATAAAGACTGGAATACCTATTGAAGAGGCTTCACGTTCAGTTGATTGGAAAGACTTTGAGGGTCTGGTAGCTGAGATACTGGAATCAAAAAACTTTGAAGTTGTACGTAACTTTAGGATGAAGAAGCCGACAATGGAAATTGATGTGGTTGGAATACATCTTGGTACAGCGGTACTTATTGATTGCAAACATTGGAAGAGGATGACCAATTCCGCGCTTGAGAAAATTGTTCTAAGGCAAATAGATCGTGTAAAACATTATGTAGCAAGTACGGATGAAGTTGTAGCTGCTCCAGTCATTGTCACGTTATATCAAGAGGAAACAAGGTTTGTCAACAGAGTACCTATCGTTCCAATAATGCAGTTTTCTTCGTTTATTGACGAATTTTATGGAAACTTGGAAAAGATTAGAACCATAGAAAAATAGACAATAAGAAAATTCCTGTGCATAAAATCATAAATCCCTGTGTCATCTTCAATGAGCTATCGAGTGCTCTAGAAAGATGCTCAAAAATTCCTGTGCCCATAACCCTAACTTTTGCGCTATTTTCTAATATCTCAAACTTACCTGAAGCGGTATTTTTTTCCGCTTGCTTTGCAATAGATAGACACCAGTTTGCTAAACTTTCTGATTTGGTAACACTGCCAAGCTCATGATAACCATTTCTGTTTCTTACTCCCATTGTTGTGGAGTGTGTATCAGAAGTGAACATTTCAACTAGTTCGCAACCATTATTTTCTAGATGTGTTATAATTTTTTCACGCACGCCATTTTCCATGTTGTTAGCATCTGCCCAACACAAAAAGTATTTCTTTTGATCAAAAGCAAGACAAAGCATACCAATACCACCACCAGCAATATCATTAGTTTGAATATTCAGAGATTGTGAATTTGCATAGCCGTATTGTAATGGATGATTCGTTTTTGTGATGAGAACGTCAAGTACATTTTTTGCAGCAGTAAGTAAATCTTGAGAGTCCTCCTGCGATATCTCCCCTCCCATAGCATTATGCGTATCAACGATCAATGCACGCTGGAAATTTCTGTTTTTTGCTATTTGTTCAATCTCTGTCTTTATGGTAATAGGAACGTCTTCCATACCATGTGGAGATAATGATAGAAACAATAATGCTGTATCATCAAGGCGTATTCCAACAACATGCGCCTTGTTTATCTGCGCAGTGACAGGTTCCGTACATGTCACACCTTTTGTTGATACATGACTTTTTGACAATTCTTGTAGATAATTTTGCACATCTTGTTGTGAGGGCAAGTTAAGAGAATGGTCAGAAATACTATGCAACACCATCGCAGACGAGTTCATAGTTTTGTAGATTTTATGTGGTATGTCACTGCCGCCGACTGGATGAAAAGGGCCCGGGTGTAGATCAGGAAGTATCATTCTAAAATCATTTTTATCATCATTTGTGAAGAAACGTATTTGGGATGTTGAAACGTTTGATGGTTTCGATGTTTCAATTATTATCGATTCCATATCACTCGGATCATTTTGAGAGACTGACTGTAAATATGCCTGCAATAACTTATGTGTGCTTTTTATCACAGGTAATCCAGATCTGTTTGTAAGATATGACCAAACAACTGCTACAGCTAAAAATGCAATTCCAAACACCAGTGATTGCACATCGTAAAGAACAGACCACATATCAATAGGAATTAGAACAAGAAACATTGCTAATGGTTGGACAAAGCACAATACACACGCTTTTTTCATGTTTACTCCAAGTGTGGTTGTCATAATGCCAATCCTAAAGCTAGAAAATATGAACATGCCAACAGCAACATAAAACAATGTTGGTTCCTTTGATAGTATAGCAGATCCTACAATTCCTCCTACTATAGTGATCAACCACAGTGTATTTCCAAAAAATGACATGTGCAATGATTTTGAATATTCCTTATGTTTAGTAAAACGTGAATCTAAGTACTGTATAGCAAGTAATACAGCTACAACAGCTGGCAGATGATAGAATATTTCATAATTTTGAATGTAATTGTTAAAACAAAGAAAAGAAATTATGGATGCAATAGCGATAGAACCACACAAAGAAACGTAGAATGATGCTGGATTAATTAAAGTGAGTGTGTACCGTCTGTGAATGTTTTGAATGTCATTTGAATCCGACATGATATTTACAGAGTTAGAAGTAGTTCTATAGCCCATGAGACTACAATAAGGCTTATTGGTATAGAAATGATAATCTTTGGATCTACCTTAACTCCTTTGGTTTCGTCCTCAAAGAACCTTAGTAGACCTGCACTAGATGCAGGCAATGGTGCGTTTTTCTTATTATCAGCCATACTTAATATTGAAAGCCGAAGTGTAAAGATAAAAACTTTTTTAATTTGACTTTAATTTTGCTATAACATCTATTAACGAATCAATGGATTTTATCAATTCCTGTTGTTTTGCTGGTTCATTTTCCACTTCGAGTTGACTAGATAATTTTTCAAGTTTCTGCTCTAGTGTTTTTAGAGTAGAAACAGATTTTTTTTCCTTGGTTTGTGTTTTTGTTGGTTTTTGTTTTGGTTCTTTTCCACAATTAACACACAATGCATGACCATCTTTCATAACCCTTACACCTTTACAATATGGACATGGCTCGCTTAGTAAAGTACCACCGTTAAGCATCATCTTAATTGCTTTTTGCGTTATATCATTTGGCAATGATATAGCATAAAATTAGTTTGTAAAAAATACTAGGATCTTGTAATTTACTTTATTTTATATCGATAAGGCTTAATAATGTGATAAAGCATCACACTTCGAAGTAATGGCGGTTATTTGTAATACATGTGGACTTCCTGATGATTTGTGCGCCTGTGGTGATCTCGACAAAGATAGTACTCATATTATAATACGTCTTGAGACTCGACGTTTTAGGAAAAAGGGAACCATGATTGAAGGACTTGATCCTAAGATTAACAACCTAGGAAATGTTGCAAGACAGCTAAAAAACAAATATGCGTGTGGTGGAACTGCAAAAGATGGCTATGTGTTTTTACAGGGTGACCATAGAGATACAATTAAGGATACGTTGGTAAAGCTTGGTTTTGCTGAAGAAACAATAGAATTACACTGAAAAAAAGTGTCAGCCAAAAACAAAATTTTGCAAGGACTAGCAATACCGCATACTGCATTAATATCAGTAATTTTTTGTTTGATGGTTTTGTCATTTCCCACTGGGGCATACCTGGTTTTTAATTCAGAAATTGGAGATAATATAACACATGAATATCCTATGGATAGCTTAAGCCTTTTTCTTGCAGGAATAGGTTTTGAAGTTCCAGTGCAATTTGAGTTAGGAGATGGGTTTATTGTAATATGGTGTATTTTTTTGATTCTCTTCACAGCTGCAATACTAGGTCCAAAAAAAAATTTTGTCGCCGTATTACAATCAATGATTTCTGAAGGAAATTATAAAATCCAAGACAACTATATTGTTGCTGTCATCAAATGGTTTTCCATTCTAGTGATTGTGTCTGGCGGTATAATTGCTGTGCAGGAATTTGCTGGTATCTCGATTGAACAGCCAGAAGCACCAAACCAACTAATTCAGTTTTTTGACATATCGCTTGCGCCAATAATAGAAGAACTGGGTTTTAGAGTTGTATTGATTGGACTTCCACTTTTTATGTTATATTCGCACAAATTATCCTTTAAATTTTTTGTAAAATCACTGTGGTGGCCATGGAAAAATCTTCGTAATGTAAATATGAAAAAGGTGTTATCAGTGATTGTTATAGTAGGAATACTTTTTGGTGCGGCACATATTTTTTCAGATGAAGCGTGGAGTACTGGTAAATTGGTACAGGCGATTGCTAGTGGAATTATAATTGGATGGGTATATTTCAGATATGGGTTTGTTCCTGCTGTACTAATTCACTGGGCAACTAACTATTTCATTTTTTCTTATGGCTACATTGTAGCTGATATTAATCAAATTTCTATAGGTGATGCATTTTCACATTCTTTGCTAAACACACTCGAATTAATACTAGTTGTAACTGGAATAATTTCAGTTGCAGTTCTGGTGTTAAATTATGTGTATTCGAGAAAGCATACACTAGAAGCATGATTCTATTTTTTTACAAAAGTCTAGTTTGTCGTTTTGTTTTAGCATAAATGCAAGATCATGTTCATCATCAATATCAAGCATCATTCTACGAATTAGGGCAATCGATATGTTCTTAGTTTTTGTTCTTGCAGAGTCCATCTGAAATGTGTAACTGCCCATATCATAATTCGTCTTCATTATGTCAGCAGGACATCTAACTAATGCGTTTGTCCCGTTAAATTGTCTAGATGGAACAATGATTACAGAGTTTTTAGACTTGACGAAACCTAACAAGTTGTCTATATCGGAAGACGTCATTATGGGTATATCCTGTGGAAAGATAATTGAACAATCAAATTTCTTATCTGAAATATACTGATCTGCTAAACTTACAGCGTCGTTAACACCAGATTCATTATCAAAAATTTCTTTGGCATCAAATTGTCTACCAATCTTTAATGCTGTCTCATCCTTTGACACAAGAACTATTTTGTTAACAAGTTTACAATCATTTACAGTCTTAAGAACTTCTTGCAACATTAGATTACATATCTTTTCCTTTACTGCTTGCTGTAAGTTTAATCTTTTTTTAGCATTAGAAAAAGTCTTAACTGGAATTATCGCTGAAATTTTCAACTCAATGATAGTATTGTTTTATAATGGATGCTGCGAGTGCATCTTCGGATTGTTTGGTTGTCATTTTAATTTTTGTGTCATGCACATTTATGTTCAATGACTCAATTTGTTTTGTTTGCATACGATCTTTAGTATCGATAATTATGTTGGAACAGACATCTGCATACATCTTTGCAACGCCCAACGCTGAAACTTCAATTCCAGCCGCCTCCAGGTATTTTCCGGTGGGTCCACTAATGGCAGAATTTCCAATTATAGGACTTATAGCCACCACTTTGTTTTTCTTTTTTGACAACTCTTTCCGTATGCCCTTGATTGCTAACATTGGACCTATACTGGTGAGAGGATTACCTGGAGCAATAATTATAAGATTAGAATCATGAATTGCGTTCATAGCATCTGGGTTTGGGCGAACCTTCTCTGCGCCTTGATATTCAATTCCTTTTACTTCATCCAATCCTCTATGCTTAACCCAAAACTCTTGAAGGTGCATGTCACCCTTATCTGTTATAATTCTAGTTTCTATCGTATTATCAGTAACTGGTATTACTTTAATTTCAATTGAAAATTTTTCGCACATCCATTTTGTAATGTAGCTCAAACTCTTACCATTTTTTAGCATATTAGTTCTGGTAAGATGAGTAGCAGTATCCCTATCACCTATCCTAAACCATGTCTCTTCTCCAAAAATTTCCATCTGTCGTAAAAATCCAAATGTGTCTTTCTTAATTCCCCATCCTTTATCATGGTCCAGTAAATCAGCTAGTCCATAAGTAATGGTATCAATGTCTGGGCAGATATACATCCCATAAAGCCAATAATTATCCCCTACATTAGTAACCACGTTAATATCGGTTCTTTGAGAAGCAAATCCCCTCACCATCTTAACTGAGCCGGAGCCACCGGCAAGTATTGTAATCAATTTTTTCTCCTAGAACCATTTAGCAAAATAAGGCTTCCAATATTACTTTATCATTTTTATGGTAATTTTTTGGGTAAAATTAATTAAAGATATAGCAAGTGAAAGTTAGTGCAAAGAAAAATTGTAGTAATTATAGCATTTTTGTCCATTTTTATTGCTATTGGAAGCATTTCACCTGTTTTAGCATCATCTCAGCTGGAAGTTACTATTGACCCTAATTCAGATACTGCAATTGCTAAGATGACATACCAAAGGTCAGTTAACATAGACTATTCGGATGGCGGGCAACTAGCTGAAACGATGTATGGAAAAAATCATCAAATTATATTTTCTGCTGATTCATCAAATCCTAGCGTGCAATCATTAATTTCAAAAATAAATTCGTACATACTTTCACAAGGTAGCATAGCTCAGATTACTGACCTTACTGTAGATTACAACTCATTAATGACTGGAAGAACTTCAAGCATGTCAGTAGATTATACTGTCGTACTACATCCTACAATTCACAATTTTGTGATTAAAGCCGGCTCCGGAAATGATCCAACTCTTTTGGATGTAGACTGGAGAGGGTTTGGTGCCGTTGGACCTGTTGTAATAAGTACACCCACATACGGTGACGTTGAAATCAACATGCCAATCTCAACCTTTGAAAGATTCACACCAACATTGGCTTTATCACTTAAGGCTAGTGATGCTGGAGAA
The DNA here is from genome assembly GCA_000402075.1 of Thaumarchaeota archaeon SCGC AAA007-O23. Taxonomy (GTDB): domain Archaea; phylum Thermoproteota; class Nitrososphaeria; order Nitrososphaerales; family Nitrosopumilaceae; genus Nitrosopelagicus. Next base: position 27,615 of record ARWO01000032.1, on the reverse strand, counting down.
CTTCTTTCTACCAGACTAATGGACGGAGATGAAATAAAAGCACAACCGATTGGAAACTGGCACTTTTTGTTTGATCCAACTGGAATAGGTGCAGATGCTTCACAATATGGATTTCAAACAGGTTCTGTAATTTCGTCCTTTACAATGGGAGAAAGCAGTCTTCGAGAGGGATTGATAAGAGAACAAGTACACGAATCTACGTTTAGTTCTGATAAAATATACCGAGTGACAACTTACGAGTCATCTGGTAATGCAAGTATCGACATAATTGGATTTGCAAACAGAGATACATTAGATAATTCAGAAATTTTTGGCGTTACCCCAAATGCGCCTGAAGGATATGCATCAACATCGTCTGGAGAATTTCCAGCATTTATTCTCTATGGAATGGCTGGTATGGCAGCACTGGGTGGTATTGCAATGATGTTTATGAGTAAAAGAAAACTATCAAAAGAAAAAGGGCATTATCAACAAACTGGTATTGACCCATCACAACTCACTGGTGTACAGACAAGTGCAAGTTCAGGCGGATACCAAACTGTCCGAGGAGAAGCACAAGTAAAAGGTTTGGAAGATTATAATCAACACAGAAGTTACTACGATGAAGAAAAACCACAGGTTGAAGAAAAGACTGAAGACAAACCATCAAGTAAAGGTGGTGCAATGCCAAAAGGTTTTGAGTCAAAAGAATAAGTGAGTGCTGGCCGTAACCCTCCTTCTGTTTTAACGATATTTCGCTTTGCGGCCTACCTGAACCTAGTACAGGAACATAGGGTTCGTTTTGGCCTTGCTTCGTGCGGGACAGATTTTCATTCCGTCTCTGGAAACCTCAGGCAGTACCATCACTGTACACTCCAGATGGGATTTTTTTCTGTTCTGTTGCCAGCCATCTCTGACTATCCATCTACAGATCACACATCCTGTATGAAGGGAGGAGTTTCCTCTGCCGTAGCAGCGTGTCGTCCACCAGCTCACACTTGATTATGTTAATTCAATCAGTAATTTCAACATTACTAGGATTTTGAATCAAAGTACTCTTCGTCGTATCTTCCAATCTTCTGCTTGGATTTCACGAAGGATATTCCTGCTAAAATCTCGATGTAAGTACGATATAGTATCTTGTTCTCTTTTATTATTTGCAATAGTATATTGAAAAATGATCTAGTATGAAATTCTGAGAACAAATGATTGCGTACTATGAATACTGTCTTTTTTGATTTATCTGCTAGCTCTAATGCCTTTGGGCTAAACGCCGTATCAGCTTGATTTCCAGCACCTAAAATTAGAACACCGTTCTTTGTTTTGTTATAGCTCTTCAAAAGTTCAGATGATATTAGCATGTTTTTTGTTTTTGGGTACACCTTTTCAAATTGTACTTTTTTCATGTCTAGATCAAACATAACCTCATTAATTTTGTTAACAATTTCGACTTCAGTCTGTGGCGATTGTGTTATTCCACGAACTACTCTTATCTTACTTTTGGAATCAGCTGAAATTGCATGTGCGATTTCAAGTCCAAGGTTTGAGTGACGGCCCTGATCATATGAAACAATGAGGTTTGATATATCATTCTCAAAGTCTTTTCCTGGTATTACTCCAATTATATCGCAAGTAGATAGCGATAATAATTTTCTATTATTCCGTAAAAAGGAGAAATCAACTATCATAGTGTTAATTCCCTCATCTTCAGCCGTAGCTAATATGGCCTCGGTAGGATCATGGGAAAGCCTGACAAGATATCTATGTCGTATTGAATGTGAAATTGATTTCTTGAGTTCATCAAATACACCGATTCCGGTCTCGCCAGATTTGTTTGCAAAAGATAATGGGGTTTGCTTTGGTACATTGATAACACTAAGAAAAGATATTTCACCGTCCTTTTGATTAGCAATTGCCGCTGCAATCTTGGCAAGTTTAGTGGATGTATTCTTGGAAAATACTACTAAAATCCTGTACTCCTTTCTTTCTTCAGGCGCTTGGTTGAATACAAGGGGTGCGGTGGCTTGCTTCTCTCTTTTTGATGTGTACAATCTGTAAATCAAAAAGCCTACTCCTATCCAAACAAGAGCGATTGCCCAGCTAAGTGGTTGGGCAAACAGCAAGTAAACAGCAAGGATAGAAACAACGGCAAAACCAATAACTGGAACTAAAGGAAAGAATGGAGTCTTAAAACCATACGTTAACTTTTTTTCTTTAGCCATTCTTCGAATTGTAATACAGGCTACGTTAACCTGGGCAAACAAAAACAAAAACATAACACTTGCAGCAAGCGCAATCATTGTTAGATCAAATAACATTGCGAGTGTGATCATAACGACGGCAGAGAATATTGTAGATGCAAAAGGCGTTCGATATTTAGGATGTAATTTACCAAACACCGAAGGTAAATCGTGATTTCTTCCCATTGCAAAGGAAACACGACTTGCAGCAAATGTTGTTGCGTTTAATGCAGCCAATGTTGACACAAACCCACCTGCCAGTACAATTAGTGCACCAAATGGAAGATAGTATTCAGCAGCTTCAATTATTCCAAGCTCACCATGATCTCCAATAAACTCCCATGCAGGCTGTCCAATTTGCAAAGGATCAAGTCCACCAATAAAGACAAAAGCAAAAAGAATGTAGACAGAAACTACTATTCCCAAGGAGACAAGAATCGCTTTAGGAATATTCTTCTTCGGTTTTTTAATCTCATCCCCTGCCTGTGCAATAATTTCATAGCCCTCAAATGCTATGAATGTAATACCCATTGCCAATATAAGACCGGATGTACCGTTAGGAAAGAAATCTCGAAAATTAGTTGGCCAGTTTGGATTCGTAAACGTCATAGCCACAAGAGCAGCTATGACCAAAGCAGCAATGATTCCTAATTGTGTAAAAGTGATTGCACTGCCTACTTTTCCTGTATGTGAAGAACCTCTAATGTTGACTATGGTAAATATGATAATTGCAATTACAGCAAATAACTTTTCAAGAGGAATGCCAAATACATCGTCAATTATTTCTGCAGATTTTAACAGATGCCCAAAAAATGTTCCAAACGCAACTGCATATAGACTGCCTGCTATAGTATGCGCAAACCATGCCATCCAACCACTTAGATATGAATTCGGTCTGGGTAGTCCCTCTCTTACCCACTTATATCCTCCACCAGTTGCGGGCAAGGCAGATCCTAGTTCAGCATAAGTTAATGCAGTAAAGAGAGTAATAATTCCATTAAGAAGAAATGCGATTATCAAAGCAGGGCCTGCAGCAGATATGCCAGGTCCTACTAGCACGAAAATAGCTCCGCCAATCATTGATGCAACACCAATCATTATTGCCTGTGAAAGGGAAAGGCTTCGAACAAGTCCACTTGAATTGGTTTCCGCGCTCATATCGAACCGACTGAATTACACTTGAATAAATCTGTAATTGTTAGTGAAATTGATCAACATTACGTAAACTAAGCATTAGCAAGCCTATACTCATGACAAATTTCAAGAATCTCAGCCTCTGACTGGGCTTTTGAGTAGTCTTGTAGGAGGTTTTTGTTTAGTTCAAAAAATGTGTTACCCCATTTGAATTTTTGAAGAAGATCATGTGTCAAATCAGGCTCTCCCAAAATGTAGACAGCCCCAGCCAATGCCTCTACAGTAGATAATTTATTTAATTTAGAATAATTCATGGGGTTTCCTGCTAATAATGGTGGAAGCTTTCTTGATATGCCTGTAAATGGTTTTTTGAAGGTTGGTGTAACAAGATTCCACGAACAATCAATTCCAGTAATAGAGTTAACAAATTTTTTGTCTGAATTCAATAACGTTTTTTTTGAAAATGGGTTTAAAATCAATGTACGTGAGGCAGTTCGTGTAACAGATTTTGCAAGACCAAATTTTACTAATTTTGCAGCGCTGCATTTTCTAGGATCATCCTGCTTTAACATTAAAACTCTGAGAAACATGACAAAATTTATCGTATATCGTTAATATTTTGTTCTAAATATCACTAATTCTTTAAGGATAGAATATGGGAGTGGCGAGATTCGAACGCGCGATCTCTGCGTCCCAAACGCAGAATCATACCAAGCTAGACCACACTCCCAGCAAACAAAAACAATTGCCCAATTTAAGACAATAGATGAGATTCCATTGTGTCAGAAAATTACAATAACTAAGTCAGAAATTCACAACTTGATCATTTTTGTATTTTATTACATATTGCTTTCCTATGGTAGATAGTAACTCTGAGGAATTACGAAAGGACCTGGTTAAAATTGAAGTCAAATTAATAAAATCAGAAATTAGGTTTTTAAAATTTATGCTAAAAAATGCACGATACCAACAAAATTCAATGCTGAAGGAAATAATTAGATAGACTCAGTCCCTTCTAGTCTTTACTTCCAAGGATAGGGAGATTAGGATTTTAATAACATACAGAATCAACCAGTGTTAATGCAGATTGAAGACTACATAAAAGCGGGAAAAATCGCGGGAGAAGTAAGAGAGAATGTTCGTAAGAAAGATTGGATTGGCAGTACCCTAGCAGAAATTTGTGAATATGTGGAATCAGAAATTATCAAACGAGGTGCGAAATGTGCATTCCCTGTGAATACTAGTCTGAACGAAGTAGCAGCACATTACACCGCTGAGCCAAACGACCCAAAAACAGTTTCAGATTCTGACTTGATAAAAATTGATCTTGGCGCTCAGATTAATGGGTATATAGCTGACACCGCTGTAACAGTGAACTATGATTCCCAATACGATTCATTGGTTCAGACTGCAGAGAATGCTTTGGAGGCAGCAATGTCAATGATCAAATCAGGCGTGAAATCAAAGGATGTTGGAAGAAAAATTCAAAATACTATAATGGATATGGGGTTCAAACCGATTGCCAATCTCAGCGGTCATTCACTTGATCAATATACAATTCATGCAGGAAAAACAGTTCCTAACATGTGGTCAATTGGCTCATTTGATTTTTCAGAAGATGTGGCATATGCATGTGAACCATTTGTTACAGCTAAAAATGGTCTAGGATTCGTTCGTAATGGTAAAATTAAAAACATCTTTGCTCTGTCTTCAAGAAAAAGGACTAAAGACGATGAAGCTGACAAATTACTGGAATTCATCTGGGACAATTTTAACATGTTGCCATTTGCATTAAGATGGATTGTAAAGGAATGGGAAGAAAAGGAAGCCAGAAGACTGTTAGACATTTTGATTAAAAAGAAGACAGTCAAAGCATATGCAATTCTTGTTGAAGCAAGCGGCAAGACGGTTGCACAAGCAGAGCATACGTTTATTCCAACTCAAACTGGCGTCACAGTAACTACTATTGGGTAAGAGATTCTCCAAAAATTTTTGTGACCATTACTTGTCCATCACATGAAGAACATTTTGAAATTTCTTTGAAAACATAATCACCATCAGAAAATTTTTGTTTGGATTGTTCTTTGCAGGAATTGCATTGTTGTAAAGTATATGCAGTTGTAATTTCATTTTTATTAGACATTACTGAGCAACCCCCAAAGTGTTTCCAACACCTATAACAAGTACAGTTTGATTAGGATTTGAATTGTCGGTTATCATTTCATAAACTTGACTTTTGACATTTTCAGCTTGCTCGGAAATTTCTTTCGTCATGAGTGTAATTGCCTCTTTAACAGACTGCCTAACTACAATTGCAAATATTGGAATATCATATTTTGTGGCTATTGCTTCGATCTTAAATCTATCAATTCCAATCCCACCTATTGCAGCTCCAAATCCTTGTGCAACACTTCCTGAATCTTCGCCCTCTAGTTTTAACGCAGCGTCAATCATAATTATGACATCGGGTTTGAGTTTTTCAACGATTGATTCAGTAGCTTCACCTGGTCTACCAACAGTAGCATATGGACCTTCAGCCTTTAGCAGAATTAATTTTCTGCCATCAAATTCAGACTCACTGTAAACAGTTTCAAACTCAGCATTTTGTTTTTTTGTATCAAGCATCATTCCACCAACTACAAGTGGACCAATTCCATCACCGATTGGCTGTCCCTTTTTAAATGCAGGAATAGCATCCTTAAGAGCCTCAGCCTGTTCCATAATAAACGGAAGTAACATCTGCAATGGTAGAATAAGTGGATAGTTGTTTTGTTTTTTTGCAGTCAAAAACAAATGCCTCACAACTTTATGTAAAAGTTGTAATGTTGCTACTATTTCCAAAAGATTTTGGACTTTCGTAATCTCCAATGTATTAATTTCCGAGAACATAGACTTGACCTGCTTTCTCGTAGTATCATCTCTTGAACGTACAAGATGATGGATTTTAGGAATTATTCCATTTGGATCAATATCCACCGGCATGATTGTAAAGTAATCAAAGAATCTGTCAAGTTTTTGGGTTGGATCACCATTAGGAGATAGTTTTTGTTTAACATAATCAATTAGTTCATTTCTAGAATCATTCCTAAATTGTTCCAGCTTTGCCATATCTTTTTTGATGTCTCTAGAAGTGATGATTAGTTGTATTCGTTGACCATAGAATACAAAAAGAATAACGGGAAGGAACCAAATAAGCATCATAAACGGGTTTGAATCGCCACCCGTGCCAAAAAACTCGTCAAGTACATCTAGACTGCTAAAATCCACAAACCAAAGCAAACATTTTATCAAATTAAACTATTCGACAACAAAAATGTACTATTACAGGCTAAACAGATGGTGATTGTTTTTATTATGGATAATTAGAACACCACTGTTTGCCTCAAACAAAACCTATTGTCAGTATTGAAAATGTAGTAGCCTCGGCATCAGTAGACCAAAGAATGGATCTTAACGAAATAACACGTAAATTTGCAGATGTGGAGTATCATCCTGATCAGTTTCCAGGTTTAGTTTTTCGAATCGGTTCACCAAAGACGGCCACTCTGATTTTTTCATCTGGTAAGATGGTATGCACCGGAGCCAAGTCTGAAGCAATGTCTCGTAAAGCTGTAAAACTTGTTGTTTCAAAACTACGCAAGGGAGGAGTTAAAGTAAAAAAAGAAGCTGTTGTAACTGTTCAAAATATTGTGGCCTCAATTAATCTAGGAGGAAGAATACATCTGGAACAAGCGGCAAGAACACTTCCACGAAGTATGTATGAACCAGAACAATTTCCGGGTCTCATACATAGAATGGTTGAGCCTAAAACTGTAATTCTTTTGTTTTCATCTGGAAAACTAGTTTGTACTGGTGCAAAAAAAGAGCCAGATGTATACAGATCTGTTAACAATCTTCATGCGTTACTTGAAGAAAAAAAATTAATGCAGTACGAGTAAGACGTTTAAATTAAATTTGTAAAAAATTATTTTATTTGTGTTCCAGGCTGTACTTTAGGATCAACGGATAACCAAAATGGTTTGTCGTTAACATCAGCCGCTAAAAGCATAGCATTGGATTCCACACCAGCCATTTTTTTGGGTTCTAAATTGGCAACTACTATCACAGTTTTACCAATCAAATCTTCAGGTTCATAAAATTCTGCACCGCCTATGATAACATCTCGGGTTTCATCACCAAGATCTATCTCCCCCTTAACGATTTTGGTTTTGCCAGGAATCTCTTCTATTTTGAGTATTTTTGCAACTCGTAAATCTAATTTCTTAAAGTCATCATAGCTAATGGACATAACCCATCTTCATTTCAGGGTTTAAAATTAATTACGGAACCAAGACTAATATTTTTAAAAAAAACCGTGTCTATATGGCAATCATAGACACATCTATTGACATTAATGCATCAGTCGATAGAGTTTGGAATATAATTTCAGATCTTGATAATGAACCAAAATTTTGGAGGGGTACTAAAGAAACAAGAATTATTTCTAGAGATGGAAATGTAGTAACTCGAGAGATAACAATTGCATTTAGAGATTCCAAGTGCATGCAAAAAATTACCATACATCCAAAAGAAAAAATCTATGCTGAATTCACCAAAGGAATAATCAAAGGTTCAAAAACATTAACTCTTAAACCCAAAGATGATAGTTCTTTACTTGAGGCTAACTGGGATGTTAAAATGTCAGGATTGGCTGGTATGTTTACTGGTATGATTAAGAAGCATATACGTAGTGGGACGGAACAAGCCCTAGAATCAATAAAACAAAAGGCTGAGAATTCATAATTGATAAACATAATACTAGATATCATCAATTACATACTTGTTGCAATTTTAATCGGAGTTTCAGCAACGTGGATTGCTTTAATAAAATCCATGTTAAAGACATTCCACGAGTCGCCATTTTTGGATAAATTCGAAAAAAAGGAACATGAAAAACCAAAGGTCTCAATAATTTTACCTGCACGAAACGAAGAAAAATTTATTGGGAAATGTCTTGATTCTCTCATAAAACAGGATTACGATAACTATGAGATTATCACAATTAATGATTCATCAAACGATGCAACCGGAGATATAATAAAAAAATATTCTGAAAAATTTCCAAAAGTTATTTCGGTAGATGCGAAACCAAAACCAGACGGATGGATGGGAAAGAACTGGGCATGCATTGAAGGATACAAGAAGGCTTCAGGAGACTTGTTGTTATTTACTGACGCAGATACAATTCATACAAGTTCTGTGATTTCTCTTGCCGTGTCTCACTTGTTATCATTAGATCTTGATGCGCTAACAGTTATTCCAAGAATGCTATGTTTAGATAAAATAACGAAGATAACATTACCAATGATTTCCACATTCTTACATACAAGATTTTCTGCTTTACGAGTGAATGACACATCGAAAGGCACTGGATATTTTTTTGGAAGTTTTTTCATCATAAAAAAATCTACTTATGATTCAGTTGGAACACATGAAGGCGTGAAAGGCGAACTAGTTGAGGATGGCGCACTTGGAAGAAAAGTCAAAGAATCTGGCTTCAAAATGCGCATGGTTAGAGGTGAACACCTTGTTGATGCGGTATGGGCAAGAGACATGCCAACATTATGGAATGCACTTAAACGACTCATGATACCACTGTACCTACAAAATGCAAAAATTGCTGTAGCAAGTTTTTTTGGTGTTTTATTTTTACTGTTTATGCCATTCCCGATATTGGGATACTCAATAATTTTTTTCAATAGTACGGATTCATTCTTGATGCTTTTTGTAATATCATGCATTGCCTCTATACTTGTGTACATCGGAGGAATATTAGATGCAACGAAGGGACTTGATCTGAAAATAAAATACTCGTTATTTGCACCTGTTGGCGGCTTTATTGTAGTTAGTGGTTTTTTGGCTGGTCTAATTCAAGCTAAAAGTAAAACTGCAATATCGTGGAGGGGTAGAACATATCATATGAAGGGTCAAGTTCAAAAATCCATTAATGTGTAGAATAGTTTATAGATAAAAAATAAGAGGCTGTAAACACTTGGCAAAATCTGGATTTGTTGTTGGAGGTATCGTAGGTGCTACTGCAATTATCTTACTCTTTACATTCATTCTCATTCCCTCACAAGAAATTGGAACGCCTGATCTAATCACTTCAAATGGTCATGATGCTACAACATTAGGAGATGTATTATCATCATCAAAAAGCAATCTCACTTTGGTAGAATTATTTGAAAAATCTGAAGAGAGTGTTGTGAAAATCAAGGTTGAAAGAATTGGCTCGGCAACAGATACTGGTGGTCTGGGCTCTGGTTTCGTTTATGATAATCTTGGTCATATTATTACAAATGCACATGTTGTAGATGGTGCCAGTAAGGCAACGGTAACATTTTTGGATGGTAGTCAATATGATGCTGAAATAATAGGAGAAGACAAGTTTACTGATATAGCAGTCATCAAAGTTAGTGAAAAACCACGTTTGTTACATCCATTACAAATAGGTGATTCATCATTACTTCGGGTCGGTGAACAGGTAGCTGCGATTGGAAATCCATTTGGGCTTTCAGGTTCAATGACTTCCGGAATTGTAAGTCAAATGGGAAGATTGATAGCTTCTCCAGACACAGCATTTTCAATTCCAGATGTTATTCAAACTGATGCGGCAATAAATCCAGGAAATTCAGGTGGACCGTTATTGAATATGAAGGGACAAGTAATCGGAATCAATACAGCAATCCAGTCTATAACTGGAGAATTTGTTGGAATTGGATTTGCTGTTCCATCAAATACTGTCTCAAAAATAGTACCTGTCCTAATAGAAGATGGGAAGTATCATCATCCATGGATTGGCATTACGGGTCAAGATATTGACCCAGATCTTGCTCAAGCTCTAGGACTCGAACAGACAAAAGGATTCATGATCATTGCAGTTGTGGATGGTAGTCCTGCAGATAAAGCTGGATTAAAAGGAAGAACAATTACACTTCAATCTGGTGGTAAGGAATATCCAGCAGGCGGAGATATTATAATTTCTGTAGATGATAAGGAGGTAAGAAAAATTAGTGACATATTGATTCACCTACAACGTGAGAAATCCGTAGGTGATGAAATGGTTTTGGGAGTTCTAAGGGATGGGGAGTTTTTACATATAACTTTGGAATTAGTTGAAAGACCAGATCTGTAATTAAAATCAAAAATAAATACTTGAAATCAGGCACCTCTTCTATTGAGCAGACTAGAATTTGATTTTGAGCCTTTGAATAAAGTTTTGGATGGCAAGGAAGTTACAAAAGATGAGGCTCATGAGATTTTTTTGCATTCAGAACACAACTCAGAAAAAATTTTCAAAGTGGCGAGCAATCTTCGCGACCAGCATAAGGGAAAAGATGTTTCTTTTTCCAAAAAGGCGTTCTTTAACATCGTAAATCTTTGCAGGGACACATGTTCCTATTGTACATACAAGGCTGAAATTGGCGAACCCAAGCTTTCAATGATGAATATTGATGATGTGAAAAATCTAGCAAAGTCAGCGGCAAAACTCAGATGTACGGAAGCACTGCTTGTTACGGGTGAAAGCCCAGAGCAAAAATATGATGAGGCTGCAAAATGGCTTGAAAAAAATGGTTTTTCATCCACTGGTGAATATTTAGCTCATTGTTCTGAATTAGTGTTAGCTGAAGGACTCTTTCCCCATACGAATGCTGGAAATCTTAACAAATCTGAGATGAATGACCTGAAAAAAACAAATGTCAGCATGGGGCTCATGTTAGAAAACTCTAGCCACAGACTTGTAGAAAAAGGAATGCCGCACCATGATGCACCAAGCAAGGATCCAAAAGCTAGGATTCAGATTCTAAAAAATGCTGGTGAATTAAAGATACCAATGACTACGGGAATTTTGGTTGGAATAGGCGAGAATGAACTTGAGATAATTGATTCTCTTTTTACAATCAAAAAACTTCATGAACAGTTTGAAAATATTCAAGAAGTAATCTTACAAAACTTTGAACCCAAACAGGATACGAGGATGAAAGATCATCCATCTACACCTCAACAATATTTTAAGAGAATAGTAGCCATAGCAAGAATAATTTTACCCGAAATGAATATTCAAATCCCACCAAATCTATCGCCAAATAATTACAATGATTTTCTTGACGTTGGAATAAATGATTGGGGGGGGAATCTCACCAATAACTGTGGATTATGTTAACCCGGAATTCGCTTGGCCACAAATTAACACCTTGGAAAATAAATGTGCTGAACAGAGTTTTGAATTAAAGGCACGCTTCCCAGTATATCCAAAATTCATCAAGATGATTAACCCCAATCTAAAAGAAAAAATTGAAAAACTTTCTGATAATGAAAACTATGTTGGGAGGGAATTTTGGAGATGACTTTAGAAACTACAAATTTGGATTCAAAACTTAAACAGGCTGATCCAATCATTGCTGGAATACTAAACAACGCATTATCAGAAAAGGAAATCGACATAAAAGATTCTGTAATGTTATTTTCTGCAAAAGGAATTGAACTTGAACTTGTTTGCTCCGTAGCTGACGAACTTAGAAAAAGAAGAGTGGGAAATGTTGTCACATATGTTGTAAACAGAAACATCAATTTCACAAATGTCTGTATAAAGCAATGTGGATTTTGTGCGTTTAGTAGAGATTTCAGAGAAGAGGAAGGCTATTTCCTCCCAGTAGAAGAAGTAGTTAGGAGAGCCAAGGAGGCACATGAATTAGGTGCGACGGAAGTTTGCATACAAGCTGGTCTCCCACCTGACATGGACGGCGAACTGTATGAAAAAATTTGCCGGGAGATAAAGAAAGAAATTCCAAAGATGCACATTCATGGATTTTCACCTGAAGAAATTTTGTATGCGGCAACAACAAACGGTATTACAATAAGAGATTACCTTTTGAGATTAAAAAATGCGGGAGTCGGTACGATACCCGGAACATCAGCTGAAATTTTAGATCAAAAAATGCGTGATAAAATTTCGCCGGGTAGGATTTCTGTTAAGGACTGGATTAAGGTTATCAAAACTGCTCACAAGATTGGGATAAGGTCAACGTCAACCATGATGTATGGTCACGTGGAAAGTTATGTAGACCGTGCCAATCACATTGGAATCATTCGCAAAATACAGAAGGAGACTGGGGGGTTTACCGAATTTGTGCCGCTCAATTTTGTACACACAGAAGCGCCCATGTACAAACATGGTTTGCAAAAGGGAATTCAACCTGGCGCTGATTCAGATGATATAATGCTGACACATGCGGTTTCCAGAATCATGTTGAACAACTGCATCGACAACATACAGATGTCATGGGTAAAAACGGGTGAAAAAATGTCACAGCAACTACTGAAATGTGGCGCAAACGACTTTGGAGGAACACTGATCAATGAAAGCATCTCAACTGCTGCAGGCTCACAGCATGGCCAACTATTGAAGCCAAAGCAAATCAGACGCCTTGTCAGAGATGTTGGCAGGATTCCTGCGGAAAGAAACACCACCTACAAAATTCTCAGGACGTTTGAAAATGAACCAACTGATGACGAATTGGATAATGTAGATGATTCAAAGTTTGGTTCTTATTTTGATTTGATCAAAATTAAAAAATTCAGATACGAAAGAACCTAGATCATATTTATCACAAACAGGGGGAATCTATTGCGGGCAGACAATGAAGAAGCTAGATAATAATCAATGTAGGGAATTATGCCTAAAACTACTTCATGCTGAAACAGAAAATGAAGTTGTAGAAATTCTAAAAAAATCTAATCTTTGGTACCATGAGGAAAATTGGAGGTTACTTAGTGACAGTCCATCTAACTGGTCAACAGTAGGAAATCAACAATCAAAATCTGTTCCATCACTGATTGAGAAACTTGTAAACTCTATTGACACTGTTTTGATTTCTACATGTATACAAAATGGAGTTGATCCAAGATCTCCTGAAGCCCCACAAAATATGTATGATGCAATTGAAAAGTTCTTTAATATTCCCAATGGTATGTTAGGAGATATTTCTGGTGGAGAGAGAAGTAAGTTAGCACAGTTTATTCATTTAGTTGCTACAGGTATTCCTAAACGTGATCCATGTTACACTGTTATAGATCAAGGTGAAGGTCAAACACCGACTAATATTCATTCAACAATTTTGTCACTTCCTGGGAGAAAAGGTAATCCAAATAAAAAAGGTATACCATTTGTTCAAGGTATCTTTAACATGGGTGGTACAGGAGTAATACCATTTTGTGGCAAACAATCTATCCAGTTAATAATTACTAAACGAAATCCAAAATTATTACCAGCTTCAGCTTACGACAAAGACAAATTATGGAGTTTCACAGTAATACGAAGACGTGCACCAAGCAAATCACGTTCCAGTTCTGTAATTGAATATCTTGCACCGATTAATGTGTCTGGCAGAGAACTAAATGACACGTTAACATTTTCTGCTGATTCTATTCCTGCATTACCAAAGGCTTATGATAAAATGGCAAAGTCCACTGCGGAACATGCGTATTCAAAACCAATGAGTTATGGTACATGTATCAAATTATACGAATATCAAATTGGTCCAAGAAAAGCAAACATTCAGTTTGATCTAAATTATGAGTTGAGCCGTCATTTCTTCAAAATGGGTCTACCAATTAGACTTGATGAAAGACGACTGGTAGGATACGATAGGAAAAAATTCTCTGGTCATAGTTTTGATTCAACACTTGCCGGCATGAGCGTTCGTCTAGAAGAAGGAAGGAATGACCTAATTAAAGAAAAACAGTTTGGTGCAATCAACATACAAAATGTAGGAGAATTAAACTACACTATACATGTACTACAAAATATTGAACATAAAAACAGAAACAGGTATCATGCTGGTGCAGAGATTCAAATAATTGTTAATGGACAACAACACGGTACACTTCCAAAATCGTTGTTTAGTAGAAAGTCTGTTGGGTTGGACCATATCGAGTCAGATTTATTCGTAATTTTAGATGCAACAAACATCTCTGTTCAAGGCAGAGAGAATTTGTTTATGGCATCTAGAGATAGACTAAGGGCTGGTGATGAAAAAGCCGAGTTAGAAAAGTCTCTAATTGAAGAACTAAAAGATAATGAAAGATTACACGAACTGAATGAAGAGGCAAAACAAAAAGCATTAGAAAAAGCAATGAAGGATACTCGCACATTACAAGACGTATTTTCAAAACTGGTGAAAAAGGATCCTGTTCTTGCAAAATTCTTTCCTCAACTTGGTCCGGTAGTCAAGCCTGCCGGCTTCAAGTGGAAGAAAACGTCTGGAACATATGTTGGTAAAAAAACTCCATCATTTTTCCGATTAGAAAATGATGATAAAAAATTCAAACTTCAATGCCCGATGAATAAACATGCAACGCTTATTTTTGAACATGATGCTGAGAATGACTATTTTAGAAGACCGGTAAGACCAGCAAAACTGAAAATTTATGTCTGGAACAAAAAAAAGAAAGACTATGTTCAAAACACAGACCTTTTCAAGTCAATAAATACGACTAATGGTATTTCAAAGCTAAAATTTCAGGCACTTCCAAAATCAAAAGCTGGAGACGAGCATATAATCAAAATTGAACTGATAGATAAAAAATTCTCAAATGACCATCCTAAATTAGCAACAATGTTTAAAGGAAAAATCAAATTTTACAAATCACTTTCAAAAACACAAATTAGAAAATGTCAATGTGAATGTCATAATGCTGGAGGTACTAGCGGCTGTAACAAATGTAAAGAAAATCATAAATCCAAAAAACCCGCAAAACCTTACACTAGAACTCCAGTGCAAATAATTGGTACTGGTGAAGGTGGAATGTCATTACCAATACCAGTACCAGTACATGAAAATGATGAAAACTGGGAGAGATTTGGTTTTACGAAATCAACAGGATTTAAGGTGACTTATGATGCAAAGGACTTTATGGTTTATGTAAACATGGATAATGAATTTCTGCTACAGGAACTTGTTGGTGAAAACGAACCTGACTTCGTCTTAACCTTGTACAAATCGGCTATGGCATTGGTTGCATTTGGCATATATCATAAACTCGATAAAAAACAAACTGAAAGTAGAGAAGATGAAAGGCCAGATTATGAAAACATGTCAACTCAAGAAAGGGCAGGTGAAGTATCTGATGGTATAGCTATGGTTTTACTACCAATAATCACCAAGTTAGGTGGTGAAGCCAGGAGTGGTCTACGAAGTGGTGATGACGAAAATATTTAGATCAACAAGGTGTAGCCAAGATACGCTGCATACGCAATTGCCAAACCAATTCCAGCAGGTCTGGGAATTATACCGGATCTTAAGAATGCAACCAGAACAACAGCAAAGCCAATCATTACCAAATAGTCAGTGAACATACCTGGCACAACAGCTATGCCGGTTATCACAGAAGCAACGCCCATAATCATAAGGATGTTGTAAATATTGCTTCCAACAATGGTTCCAATTCCTATGTCAGTATGACCTTTCTTTATTGCAGTTATTGACGTGACAAGTTCCGGAAGTGATGTGCCTATGGCAACTATGGTTATTCCTATTACAGTTTCAGATATTCCAATTCCCTGTGCAATTAATACCACATTTTCAATTGTAAGATATCCTCCAAGATATAGAAGTCCAGAGCCAATGGCAACTAGTCCAACTGCCTTGGGAATAGATGATTTTTGAGCTGCCGGATCTTCCTCTTCCTGCTTCCGTTCTTTTTTAGCCCTTGAAAGTGTGTAAACTGTAAATGCAATCAAGCCAGCAATCAACAAAATTCCATCGTACTGTGAGATTTCTCCATCGACAGATATTGCAACCAAGAGCAACATGACGCCAATCATGATTGGAACTTCTTTTCTTGTGGTTGCCTTGCTTACAACCAGCGGAGAGATGATTGCACATATGCCAATTACCATTCCTATGTTGCTGATGTTGCTTCCAACTACGTTACCCAAGATTAGATCTGTATGCAAGCCTACTGCAGCTGCCACACTTGCGGCTAGCTCAGGAGTTGATGTTCCATATGCTACAATTGTTAAACCAATTACCATCTGACTAATCCTGAGTTTCTTGGCAATGGATACACCACCGCTTACCAGCCAGTTTCCACCAAAACACAGCATCACAAGACCCACTATAGTTAGCAACGCGTTAATCGCAATTTCCATGTGAAATCTTGAAATTGGTTTGTTTAAAACAAGCGTCTTACTGAAAATTTACACTTGAAACAATCAATCTAGATCTAGCAGTAATAGCCAGCTCAAGATATGGGTAAGACAGCTCAAAAAAAACTCACGTTAAGATTAATAAGGTAATTTACCGTACAATACCGTAATGAGAGCAAGATTGACATATGTCCCTATTGAGGTAGCAGATCAGTTTGGTGACTTCATAATAGAGAGAGATGAGCAAGTGTTAGATGCGGTAAAGGCTAGGACGCGTGACTATAGCACTTTATCATTGCTTAAACTGCTATACCAATTACGCAATAACTCTATAACATTCTCTGATTTGTATGCTAAATCAAAAATTAGAATGAAAAGATCTTTCCTAAACTATCTGCATCTATGTCTTGACTATAAATTCATCACAAAAAAACCGGTTGGACCAAATATGATATACTCTATCACAGAAAATGGCACCACTATGCTTAATCTATTTATGAAAAATCGTGACTAGTATTATTATTCAGTAAAAGAATAATTAGCCTACCAAAATTTAACAAAGCGTGAAAGATAGAGTATCTTCAGATAATGAAGTGTATGAAATCAAAAAAACTGTTTTGAAAAGTCCTATAATATTTGCGGGATTTGTAGGTGCTGGTCTTGTGGGTACATTAGCTGTAGGTTGCATGATTGATAAGCTGAAAATGAAAGAGATTGCATATCTTAGATCAAAGCATCTGCCTCCATCAACTGTTTTCATGCAAGGACGACTAAGACATCCGTTCCGTTTATACTCAAACGATGATGGAACAATCTGTGCAGTGATTTGTGAAATTACACTGCCTTTTGGCTTGCATGATATTGTTAATACAATTTTAGATTGGGCAGAAAAAAATGGCTCGCATGAAATTGTGATTCTAGATGGTGTTGCTAGTACAAGTCATGATGATAAAGCGTTTTGTGCTGCAGAAGAAGACCTATGTCGTGTTATGGAGGATAATGATATTAAGATGATACCTCAGGGATTTATCACTGGCGTTGCTGGTGGATTACTAAACGAATGTTTAGTACGAAAAATTCAGGGGGTTACTCTATTGGTAAAAGCAAACGAAAAGGGCCCGGATCCACTTGCGGCTGCTACCTTGGTAAAGGCTGTCAATAGAGCATATGATATGAATATTGACACATCTAGTCTTAGAAAGGAGAAAAAACGAATAGATGCTGACTTTAAGGAACTTTCAGATAAATATACAGAGCACAGAAAAATAGACTCTAACATGTACATGTGATATGGTAACTACATACAAAAAAGCAGGGGTAGACATTACTGAGATTAAAAAAAGCCATAGTGCAATTGGACAAATTATATCATCAACTCACAAGATACAAAAATTAGCAAAAGTAGTACATGGTTTTGGGCATTATGCTGGGATAGTTCAAATACCTGAGAACAAATTTTTGGCTACACACACAGATGGAGTAGGTACAAAGATCATAATTGCAAACATGCTGAAAAAATACGATACAATAGGCATAGATTGTATAGCAATGAATGTAAACGATATAATTTGCATTGGTGCAACACCAATTTCGTTTGTTGACTATATAGCTGCGAATAAAAATAATCAGAATATTTTCAAAAAAGTAGTTAGGGGACTTGCAAAAGGCGCAAAACAAGCCCAGGTACCAATTATTGGTGGAGAAACTGCCATAATGCCTGATCTGTTTTCTGGAAAGAGTTTTGCAATGGATTTGGCTGGCACTGTTGTAGGAATTATTTCAAAAAAGGATATGATGCTTGGAAAGTCAATTAAATCTGGAGATGTGATAATCGGCGTCAAAAGTAGTGGGCTGCATTCTAATGGCTACACACTTGCAAGAAGCGTGCTATTATCAAAATACAAACTAAATTCCAGGATAAGGGGAATAGGACATCTAGGCAGTGCTATGCTAAAGCCTACGGAGATTTACGTCAAGCCAGTACTGGAAGCATTGGCAAAATGTAAGATCCATGGACTTGCGCACATTACTGGCGGCTCGTTCACCAAACTCTTACGGTTAAAAAACACTGGATATGATCTGGACAACCTCCCCAAAACGCCCCCACTAATGCAATTGATTCAAGACTGTGGTGTTGAAAACAAGGAAATGTACAGGACGTTTAACATGGGAATAGGATTTTGCATCATTTCACCAAAAAACAATGTTACAAAAATTATGTCTATTTTCAAAAAACACAAGTTCACAACTTATGAAATAGGTAAAATTACGAATAAAAAAGGAGTTTTCATTAATTCCAAAAAAATTGCCTGACTTAATCTGAAATAAATTTTAACTATATGATGCAATATATACAGAAATTTTACAGTTAGTAAATGGATGTAGAGATCGCATCTCATTTCTCAATGAGAGGCATGATAATTGGAATTGTCGCAGTTGTCGTGCTGAATCTTATGCTGTTCACACTTCCAGGGTATGTTGGATTAGAACTTACCATTACAATGATGGCTACTTTGGGCGTCTTGGTTGGCATGTATGTCATTTTAATTACAGAAGTAATACACCGTACTGCTCTTGCATTACTTGGCGCACTTGTAATGCTGATTATTCTGTTTTACACCGGTGTACTTGAACCGCATGACAGTGTAGACTTTGTAATTGGCGCGATTGACTTCAACACAATCGGACTGCTTTTGGGAATGATGGTAATAGTTGGCATTCTAGGACAGACAGGAATATTTCAGTACATTGGTATCAAGGCTGCAAAAATTTCAAAAGGAAATGTCTGGAAGTTACTGGTTTTGCTGGCAGTAATAACTGCCGTTGGTTCTGCATTTCTGGACAACGTTACGATGGTCTTGCTTATGGTGCCTGTTACAATCTCAGTGTGTAGAATACTAAACATTAATCCGATATCACTGATTTTAGCACAGATTTTTGCATCCAACATTGGTGGCGCTACAACCCTAATTGGTGATCCACCAAACATTATGATTGGTTCAGCAGCTGGAATTGATTTTATGTCATTTGCATATCACATGACACCAGAAATTATTATCACTATGGCTGTTGCAATTGTACTCTTCAAATTCATGTTTAGAAAAGATCTTAAGCAAAAACCAGAAAATGTTGAAAAGCTTCAAGCGTTAGACGAGAAAAAAGAAATCAAAGATGTCATGTTGTTAAAAAAATCAGCTATTGTTCTCGGTGGTGTAATAATCATGTTTATGTTACATGGAATGCTTGACCTAGATGTATCTATAATTGCATTAGGTGGAGCAGCAGTGCTTCTGGTTATAACAGGAATACAACCATTCAAAGCGTTACACCACGTTGAATGGCCAACTCTGCTTTTCTTTTGTGGATTATTTGTCATAGTGGGTGGTGTTGAAGTTTCCGGTGCTTTAGAACTTCTTGCGCATAATATACTAGAAATTACTGAAGGTGACTTAGGTGCAACAATGTTTAGTATAACAATTGTGTCTGCATTTGCGTCTGCATTTGTAGATAATATTCCGTTCACTGCAACAATGATTCCAATAGTTGAAAGCATATCTGTTGACCCGATGTTTGCTCAGAACTTAACTGCATTTGATTACAACCCATTATGGTATGCACTTGCATTTGGTGCTGACCTTGGTGGTAATGGTACATTAATTGGAGCAAGTGCAAATCTTGTAGCGATAGCAGTTGCTGAAAGATTTGGATATAGAATATTCTTTAGGGAATTTCTTATCAAAGGTATGCCACTAATGATTATAACCACAATGGTCGCGTTTGGAGCATTTTATCTAAGAGTGATGTTCTTCTCGTAGAAATAAGAACATAAATTCAAGTATTTTCCAAGATCGATATTGCCGGAAAGTGGTATTGATCAAATTAATGAGGAAACAAAACCTGATGATTCAGATGCTTTATCTTCACATCTATTAGGTGGAAAAAAGCATCACGATGAAGAGAAGAATGTTGAAACTGAAGAAATTCAACATCTGGAAAAAGGCACTGATTATCTTACAACCCTATTACTTCAGCAAGGTGTAAAGGAAACAAAAACTAAATCGAAAAAAACACCACCAAAGTTGGATGAACTGAAAAAAATGTTTGTTCAAAATCTTCTCAAGGCTGGATATGTAACAGTTGATGATAATGACAGAACTATCCTTACTGATGATGGTAAAAAGTTTCTTGACAACCAAACAAAAAATGCTGCGATTAAAGTTGAATTAGCTAAATTAAAAAATTTGGAATACAGAAAGAGTTTGGAAAGAAAAGCCAAGTCTGCTAGTAAAAAAAGAAAGAAAAAACGATAGAGATTATTCCATAGTATTGTAAATATTCAGCATTATGATTTTATCAACCAGTAGTGAAGGTTAAAAATAGACAGAAAATGTTTTTGCATATGGATATATCAAAGCAAGTAAAATTTTTTATAAAATCATGTGCTATTTTCTCAATTCTATCTTTTTGTTTTTCCCTAACTGGATTTGCTTTTACAGATGACTCGTCTATAATCGGGAGCCCACTTATAGTTAGTAATCCAAGCCTAGAACATATTTTTGGACATGTATTATTTGGAATGATTGCAGGTGCAGTTAGTTTAAGTCTGAAATATGTATTCATGACAGGAGCTTTTGCATTACTGGTTGATGCTGATCATTTACTGCAGTTTTTTAATGTGGAAATGATTGCACGCTTTGTACATTCATTCCCATTTGCAATAATTATTGCTGTGATAATGCTGTATGTTTTTGGAAAAAAAGACTATCGCTTGGCAGCTATCTCATTTTCTGCCATCATATCACATATTGCTTTTGATACTTGGCTTGCTGGACAAATTTATCCCGGTTCAACAAGTGGATTTCCACTGCTTTCTCCTTTTACAGTTGAAATTTTCCGATTCCAAGGACTAGATTGGTTATATTTGGAAATCTTGGCAATCGTAATTGTTGGAATTGTAGCTATACTTAGCCGCAAAATTTCTATAAAGAACCACATTGAAAAATAGTTGTAATAACAGATGAAAAACACAAATTTCTCTAATGCATGTCGTGAGATATCACAAAGTCTATTGCAAATTACTGAACCTACAAAAAATCACGCAAAAACAGAGATCAAAAGAATTTGTACAAAATACTCTTTGGATAAAATCCCAAAAAACTATGAAATCTTATCAACGGTGGATGGAAAATCATATGAAAAACTCCAAAAGATTTTGCTTAAAAAACCAGTAAAAACCGCATCCGGCGTAGCGGTAATTGCACTAATGCCGAAACCATATGCATGTCCTCATGGAAGATGCACCTATTGTCCTGGTGGAATTGAATTCAATACACCAAATAGCTATACGGGAAAAGAGCCTGTCACAATCAGTTCCATTAAAAATGGATATGATGCAAATATTCAGATCACTGCAAAACTTAACCAGCTACGCATATTTGGACACGACACAACCAAAATTGAATTAGTTATCGTTGGTGGAACATTTCTTTTCATGCCAAAGGATTACCAAGAGAACTTTATCAAATCATGCTACGATGCATTAAATGGATTTCCATCACCAAACTTGAAAATTGCCATGGAAAATAATCAGAAGGCAAAAAATAGGAATGTCGGCTTCACTATTGAAACAAAGCCAGATTATTGTAAAAAAGAACATGTTGACCTAATGCTCTCATATGGCATAACAAGAGTTGAGATTGGCGTACAAAGTCTACACGAGCGAGTTTACAAGATTGTTAATAGAGGACATGACTACAATGATGTTATAGATTCGTTCCAAATTTCAAAGGATTCCGGATACAAAATAGTTGCGCATATGATGCCAGGCTTGCCTACTATGACACCTAATGAAGATGTCAATGATTTCAAGAAGCTATTCAATGACTCGAATCTCAAACCAGACATGTTAAAGATATATCCATCATTGGTTTTGAAAAATACCCCACTGTACAACGATTACCTAGAAAAAAAATACAAGCCGTATACTGACGAAGAAATGCTACATGTACTTACTGAAGCAAAAAAAATGGTTCCAAAATGGGTTAGAATTATGCGCATTCAGAGAGAAATTACACCTGGTGAAATTCAGGCTGGTCCAAAAGCAGGCAATCTAAGGCAAATTGTTCACAAACGATTGAAGGATGAAGGATTTTCTTGTAAATGTATTAGATGCAGAGAGGCTGGGCTTTCTAGAAAAAATATGCCTTCAGAATTATTGAAACTTAACAAAGAAAAATATGATTCTTCAAATGGAAGAGAGACTTTCATTTCTTTTGACGATGAAGATGAAACAATTTATGGATTCTTGCGCTTAAGAAAACCAAGTGAATTGGCACATAGAGATGAAATTACTCCAAATTCATGTATAGTTAGAGAGCTTCATGTATTTGGGAAATCAATTAAGATTGGTGAACACGAAGAAAACAGTATTCAGCATTCTGGGTTAGGTAGAAAATTGATGGATGAGGCAGAAAAAATATCAAAAGAGAATTTTGACGCAAAAAAACTTCTTGTGATTAGTGCAGTTGGCACACGTGAATATTACAAAAAATTGGGCTACTCATTAGATGAACCATACATGTCGAAGCAATTAAGATAAATGATGACTGAACAAAAAATAATTGGTAAGGGCACATGGATAGACAAACTAGCCTTTGAATTAATTGAGCGTGAAAAGCAGCTTGGGCGAGACATTGATGGCATTATTAGGGTAGAAAGTGGATTAGGCGCTTCCGGCATTCCACATATTGGTAGTCTAGGCGATGCTGTTAGAGCATACGGTGTAAAATTAGCACTTGAAAATTTGGGCTACAAATCTGAATTGATAGCATATTCAGATGATCTAGATGGATTACGAAAAATCCCAGAAGGGTTAGATGTCAAAGAAGAAAATATGGGTAGAAGAGTATCTGCCATCGAAGATCCATATGGAAAATGTCATGATTCTTACGGAAGTCATATGAGCAGCATGCTCCTAGAGGGGCTTGATAAGTTAGGAATAAAATATGTGCACAGGACAGCGCATGATACTTACAAAAATGGTATCTTGAAGGAACAAATTCATAGAATACTTGTAAGCAATAAAGAAATTGGAAATAAAGTTGAAGAATTAACGGGTCAAACAAAATTCAAAAATGTTTTGCCGTATTTTCCAGTATGTCAAAACTGTGACAAACTATACACCACAGAATCTTATGAATACATTGAGGATGAAAAAAAAGTTAGATATAGATGCAAAGATTCCACTATTGGTTATAACAAGTATACTTTGAAGGGTTGTGGGCATGATGGAGAAGCTCATATCACAAATGATCTTGGAAAGTTAGCATGGAAGGTTGAGTTTGCTGCCAGATGGCAAGCCTTTGATATAAGATTTGAAGCACATGGAAAAGACATCATGGACTCGGTCAAAGTAAACGACTGGGTTTCGGATCAAATACTTGAATTCCCACATCCTCACCATGTAAAGTATGAAATGTTTTTGGATAAGGGCGGCAAAAAAATATCAAAATCTCTTGGAAATGTTATAACATCACAAAGATGGTTAACATATGGAACACCTAAATCAATTCTTCTCTTACTTTACAAGAGAATCACTGGTGCAAGAGAGGTTGGATTTGGAGATATTCCTGCACTAATGGACGAATATAATGAATTAGAAAGTATCTACTTTGGAAAAATCAAGGTGGATAATGAGGCAAAACTTGTAAAATCGAAGGGACTTTACGAGTATGTTAATCTTCTAAAACCTCCAGAGAATCCCAGCACGCATGTAAGCTATAGACTGTTAGTAGAATTATGTAAAATATTCAAAGATAATCGGATAGAATACGTAACTTCAAAGCTGATTGATTATGGTACAATAAAGGAAGAGGGAAAAGATAGTGTAGAAGAACTGATCAAACTAGCTGGAAATTATTCTGATGACTTTGAAGAAACAAAAATACCTGCTACTAAGATAATGGTCGATGATTCATCTAAAGTTGCCTTGAAACAATTAGCCGATTTATTACAAAAGGATGAAACACCGGAAGATCTACAAAATTCGATATACAATATAGCAAAAGAAAATCAGGTTCAACCAAAAGACTTTTTCAAAATTCTTTATCAAATCATACTTTCAAAAGATCGTGGACCAAAAATTGGACCGTTTATTGAAGATATTGGAAAGAAAAATGTTGCAGATGCTATTTCTAGGCATATTTGATCATTATGGTACATAATGAACACAACAAACCAAAAAGAAGTACATCCTTATTTTTGATCATTTTTGGCGCGGTATTATTCATGGTTGGCCCAACACAGTACCAGGAACATCCCGAATTAGGAATACTTGCACTGGTATCTGGATTCATTTTGGGTGGAATTGGTTTTTACTTAAAGTATGTAAGAGGGAAAATAAGGAGATAATGAGTATAAAAAAAGGTGAATGTATATGAAATGGTTTGGAAGCTCCGAAAAAAAAGAATCAGAAAACTACGAGAAAAAATATCTTGCACGGTATAAGAAACAACAGAAACCTAAACAAAAAAAGAATATATCAAAAAATAAAAAAGACGTAGAAATAGAATCGGATGAAAAAAATCAAGTTAAAGTTAAAATACAAAAAAAAGAACCGGAATCACTCTCTACAAAATTCGAATCTGTCAAACAGGAATACAATGTTACAATAAAAAATTTAATGGATGCAAAAAAAGTATTGAACGGTATAAAAGAAGATATTCAGAAATCAAACAGTGAATACGCTGACATTATTTCAAAAACCAAATTAGCTCGAGTGGAACTACTCAAAACAAATAATGAACTCCAGAAAAAAACTGAAGATAATGCAAAAATAGCAGAGGAGTATAAGAAACAAAACTTGCTAACTGAAGAAATAAGCAATTCTAAAAGAGAATTATCTGAAATAAAGGATGAAATTAAGAAATACAACAGTGAACTTGAATCTGTTAGAACAAATGCGGATAATTCTCCAGATTTTAAGAAAATGAGAGAAGAAAAAGAAAAACTTGAAAACGAAATAATACAAAAAAGAAAGGATCTTGATTCTGGATTTAGGGAGCTGAAATTCATTAAAGATGAAATGGTAAAATCCAGTAAGAGTGAGGGAACTGATAAAATTGTTGATGCGGCTAGTGCAGTAGTAGCATCAATGAATCAAAAATTGCAGACCACACTTACAGAGTTAAACGCGGTAAAAAAAGCCCTTGAAAATGAACGAGAACACCAAAAAAAATCTGTCAAGTTGGATTAAAATTTATAATATTTTTTCCATTTAGTTTTTAATTCTTCTTCTGTATAACCAAGATCATAAAGTGGTGAAAGTACTTCACTTACCTTTTCGATTTTCACTAAGATAATTGATTTGATCGAGTTTTTAACTCCAGATTCTTTGTAATACGAAATAACTTTATTAAATTTATCACCTGATGAAATTATTTCTGCGATTCCCTTAAAACGATATCCTCTCCTACGAAACGGATCAACTACATTAATCTCAGTTGATGGATTATGTCTTAAATTTTCTACCGTTTGAGGTGAATGAATATCAGCAAAAGCCAGATATGATTCATCTAATACCATGATAGTGCCTTTGGGAGATAGATTAGGTGTATTATCAGTAGAGATTGTTGCAACATACCCTAGTTTTTGAAAATTAACAAAATTTTTAATTTCTTCAGTAATAATAACCATAGAAAATATTTTTTTCTAATCCTAATTAAATAAAAAGGCGGGCCCGGCAGGATTCGAACCTGCGACCTAACGCTCCGCAAGCGTTCGCACTATCCAGGCTATGCAACGGGTCCGATTCATGACACTCTTAAATTTTTAGAAGGTTTATAGATTGTTTTTTAATCTAGATAGGTATTCTTTCTCGTATTCCTTTCGCTCTTTCTTTCGATCTGTTTTTGGTTCAGATGTTAACAGCTTTGATACATTTTTCTTTGGTTTTGCCTTTTGCTGCTTCTTATAGCGTGTAAGAAATTCTTTCTCGTAGTCTTTTCGTTCTTTCTTTCGATCTATTTTTGGTTCAGGCATTAACAGCTTTGATACCTTTTTCTTTGGCTTTGCCTTTTGTTGCTTCTTATAGCGTGTAAGAAATTCATTCTCGTATTCCTTCCGTTCTTTCTTTCGATCTGTTTTTGGCTCCTCAAGTTCTATTTGACTAAGTCTTAATTTTTGCTCTAATGCGGCAATTTTTAATTTAGTTTTTTGTAATTTTGTAAATTTGGATACATACTCCCTCTCGTAGTCTTTTCGTTCTTTCTTTATATTCTGCTTTGGTTCTGGTTCCCATTCCAACTGTATTGCCATTTTCTTTGGCTTTGCTTTTTCCTGCTTCCTATAGCGTGTAAGAAATTCATTCTCGTAGTCTTTTCGTTCTTTCCTTATGTCTCGTTTTGGCTTTGGTTTTGGTTTTGGTTCTGGTTCCCATTCCACCTGTATTGCCCTTTTCTTTGGCTTTGCTTTTTGCTGCTTCCTGTAGCGTGTAAGAAATTCATTCTCGTAGTCTTTTCGTTCTTTCTTTATATCCTGCTTTGGTTCTGGTTCCCATTCCAACTGTATTGTCCTTTTCTTTGACTTTGGTTCCTTGTATCTAGAGAGGTACTGTTTCTCATATTCTCTTATCTCGTCTTGCTTTGCCCTGTGCTTTGCGTTGACGTATTGACCGAGAGTTAATGTGCCTAAATCAGTATCATGTTTCAAATTAGATGATTTCTTTACACCTGATTTTGGTTGTTTGTATCTAGAGAGGTACTGTTTCTCATATTCTCTTATCTCGTCTTGCTTTGCCCTGTGCTTTGCGTTGACGTATTGACCGAGAGTTAATGTGCCTAAATCAGAATCGTGTTTCAAATTAGATGATTTCTTTACACCTGATTTTGGTTGTTTGTATCTAGAGAGATACTGTTTTTCGTATTCTCTTATTTCGTTTTGTTTTGTTTTACGTTTTGCATTAACGTATTGACCGAGAGTTAATGTGCCTAAATCAGTATCATGTTTCAAATTAGATGATTTCTTTACACCTGATTTTGGTTGTTTGTATCTAGAGAGGTACTGTTTTTCGTATTC
>ARWO01000031.1 GCA_000402075.1 Thaumarchaeota archaeon SCGC AAA007-O23 | reverse complement strand
TCAAAAGGGAGTAAAGACAACAGTCATTCTAAGTTCTAGGAATCCTAGCAATACTACAAAGTTCCATATCCAAATCAAGGGGTTCAAGACTGGTGACGTCCGAGTTTCTGAATATGTGCTGAACGAGTTTCTTGCCGACAATGATGATTATTTTGTTGATGTGATTCACGAGCTGGATGTGCCCGTAGGATATGGGCTTGGCTGTAGCGCAGCCGTTGCACTATCATTATCACTTGCACTGAATCAGGCACTCAATACAGGCTACTCAAAAACTGAGGCAGCACAGATCGCCCACTTGGCTGAAATAAGATGCAAGACTGGTCTAGGTGATGTCTTGGCATCATATCACGGTGGGTTCGAGATTCGTACCAAATCTGGTGCACCTGGAATTGGTGAACTTGAAAAGATAGATCCCAAGGAGAAGCTTGATGCTCTGATAGTCTGCTTTAACCCGATCTCTACCAAGAAGTTCCTAGGCGAGAAAATTTCTCTAGTGAATGGATTGGGAGGCAAGATGGTTCAGGAACTGATCAAATCCAAGGACATAGGTGAGTTTCAGGATAAATCGATAAAATTTGCAAAATACATCAAGGTCGTAACCCCAAAAATGGAAAAGGTGGTTAATGAGCTTCGTAAAAATGGGATAAAATGCGGTGTTGCACTGTTTGGCGAGACCATCTTTTCATTGGTGCCTTGCAGTGAAAAAAAGAAGGTTTTGCAAATCTTAGAAAAATACGACGGTTTCGTTTTGTCTTCAAAGATTGATAATTCCGGTGCTAGGCTAGATTAAAGATTTTTGTGGTGATTTGTTGAATATTCCTAAATCTCATCCACGTTTTGTTTCTCTCAGTATACGCGAGAAAATCGTCAGAGGATATAATGATGGTCTTGTTGCAAAAGAAGGTCTTTTGGCACACGGACGTGGGGAGGCATTTGATTATCTAGTAGGAGAAAAAACCAGCAAAACCGCAAAGGCTGCTATCAAGGCTGCTGCAGCCAAATTGCTTTCTGCCCAAAATCCGGTAATCTCGGTAAATGGAAATGTGGCGACACTTTGCCCAAAAGAGATTGTTCAGCTTGCCAAAGCTACCCAAGCAAAGATTGAGGTAAACCTGTTTTATTATGACGAAGTTAGGAAGAAAAAGATTGAAAAATCACTGAAAAAGGCTGGTGCAAAGCAGGTTTTAGGCACAAATCCAAGGTCATATCGCAAAATTGGTAATCTGGACAGCCCTAGACGCATCGTAGACAAGGATGGAATTTTTGCAGCAGATGTTGTACTAGTTCCACTTGAAGATGGAGATAGGACAGAGGCACTACAAAAAATGGGAAAAACTGTCATTACGTTTGATCTTAATCCGCTCTCCAGAACTGCCCAGAAAGCGGACATTACAATAGTGGATAACATTATCCGTGGAATGAAGCTTCTCGTCTCAGCTTGTAAGAAACCAAAATCAACAAAAACTAACTTTAACAACAAAAGGGCCTTGTCCTCTGCAGTTTCAGAAATCAAGAATAATTTAAGGAGGAGAGGATCTCTTGCATAAGACAGTAAATGACATTATAGCAAAAAAGGGTAGCAAGAAGATCTCCGTAGTTACCAGCTATGACTATACAATGGCAACGCTTTGCGACCAGGTAGACATTTTGCTTGTGGGGGACAGTGCCGGAATGGTTATGCTTGGATATGAAAATACTGCTCCTGTAACCATGGACGAAATGTTGTTGTTTACAAAGGCAGTCAGCAATGCAAGGGAAAATGCCCTAATTGTAGCTGACCTTCCAAACAAGTCATATGAAAATGAGGCTGACGCAGTAACAAATTCTGAACGTCTAATCAGGGCTGGAGCAGATGCCGTAAAACTGGAGGGAAGATTACCAGATATAATCAGGGCAATTATCAAGGCCGGAATACCCGTCATGGGTCATCTTGGGCTTTTGCCACAAACGGCCAAAAAATATACGGTTCAAGGAAAGACAAAAGAGGATGCCAAAGTACTGCTAGCTGATGCCAAGGCATTACAAGAAGCAGGAGTCTTTAGCATTGTCTTGGAGATGGTAGCGGCTGAAACCACAAAGCACATCACAGAAGCAGTTTATGTTCCAACAATCGGTATAGGCTGTGGAAAGGACTGTGACGGCCAAGTTCTAGTGATTCATGATATGTTAGGGCTTTATGAGAAGATGACGCCGAAATTCGTCAAAAAATACCTCTCTTTGTCGGAAACGATCAAAAAAGCCGTGTCTGAATACGTGGAAAACGTCGAAAATCGTACATTTCCAGCTGAAGAGCATACCTTCCATATGGAGGCCCAGAAATGACCAAACACCCGTCCTTAGATATTGTGGAAAGTCATGGTAGCGAGCTTTCTGGAAAGAAGGTTGTTCTGTGTGTTGCCGGTTCGGTTGCGGCATACAAATCAATCGAGCTTGCAAGGTTATTGATGCGACATGGTGCCAATGTCAAGTGCGTAATGAGCAGTGCAAGCACAAAGCTGATCAAGCCTGATTATATGAAATGGGCAACTGGAAATCACGTCATTACAAAACTCACTGGAAATATGGAACATATTGATCTTGCAGATTACAAAAGATCTGATCTGATTATCGTATATCCTTCAACTGCCAACACCTTGGGCAAGTTGGCAAATGGCATAGATGACACGCCAATCTCCACGGTACTCACTGTAGCGTTTGGTTCAAAGACTCCAATATTGATGGGACTCGCAATGCATGCATCGATGTACGAAAATGCTGCGGTTCGCAAGAATATGCAGTTTTTGAGAAAGAAGGTAGATTTCATATCTCCGCAAATGATTGAAGGAAAGGCAAAAGCGCCAGAACCAGAAGACGTACTGGACTTTGTTTTGACCAAGTTTGGCCAGTCAAAAAAGATGAAAGGAAAGAAGGTGTTGATGACAGCAGGTCCCACAGTTGAGAAGATTGATCCTGTACGCGTCATGACAAACATCAGTACAGGAAAGACTGGAACCTTGTTGGCTTCTGAACTGGTTTCAGCAGGTGCCAAAGTGACCCTAGTCTATGGGCCTGGAACTGCCGAACCTCCAAAAGGTGCCAAAATCATTCATGTGAAGACGGTTTCAGAGATGTTTAGTGCGGTCAAAAAGGAACTTAGGAAGAAATTTGATGTTGTGATTCTGGCTGCTGCCGTATCTGACTTTATTCCAAAAAACTCAAACTCCAAGATTAAGAGCAACAGGAGCACTGTCATCAAACTTACCAGAGCACCAAAGATCATAGATCACATCAAAAAGATCCACAAGGGAATTCTCATCGGTTTCAAGGCTGAAGTCAACGTATCAAAAAAGGAGTTGGTTTCCAGAGCAAGGAAGAAACTGAAGGAATCTGATGCCGACCTGATAGTAGCTAATGATATTGGTTCCAGATACAATAATTCTGACTATAACGAGGTCTTTCTGGTAGACTCGAAGAATGTGGTAAAGACTGGTCGTAAAACTAAAGCTAAGATTGTAAAGATCATCCGTAAAAACATTGAGAAAAATCTTAACTAAAACCAAGTGATGATAATATCATGGTAGGACCACAAGATGGAGGATTCGGATTTGACCAATCCAAAAAATATACGTCGGTTGACAATCTGGAAAAAGTCTGTGTTCAATGCCAAGCTGGTCAGCACAAAAATTGTCTTGCAAAGGCCAAGAAGATACCAATATGTGATTGCGAACACTGTCTAATTTACGGTTAAAACTACTAGATAAAAGCCTAAAATTGATGTTAAAAAGCCCAAAATAGAGCTCAAAAAGTCATAAATTAATGTTAAAAACTAATCAAACCACTTGAACAGTAAAATCATCAAAATGATGCCTGCCACGACAAGAAAATAAAACGCAGGTAAATTCTTTGGTTTGCCAGCAGAAAAAAATGACTTTCTAC
The DNA here is from genome assembly GCA_000402075.1 of Thaumarchaeota archaeon SCGC AAA007-O23. GTDB lineage: Archaea > Thermoproteota > Nitrososphaeria > Nitrososphaerales > Nitrosopumilaceae > Nitrosopelagicus. The sequence continues at coordinate 102,660 of ARWO01000031.1, read as the reverse complement.
CGCTGTCAGGTTTCATAACATTATAACACATGTCCAACATTTATCATTTCTAGAATGCCATACGGATATGACAAAACTAGATCAGAAAGAAGATGCAAGGACTGCAACAAACTACTTTACGTTTTTGAAGTTGGCGAGTTCTGTATAGAATGTTCAAGAAAACAAGCAAAGACCTGATAATTACCTTTACAAATAAGATGAATATGAAGAAATTATGACAGAGCCAGAAATACCACAGAAAAAACCATACCCAATGCAAGTTGAAGCGGGAAAGGAATATCATGTTTGTATGTGCGGAAAATCCCAGAACCAGCCGTTATGTGATGGCTCTCATGCAGGATCAGGCCTTGGACCAAGAATTTTCAAAGCAACCGAAGCAGGATTCGTTGCGTTTTGCGGATGTAAACACAGCAAGGATGAAACCGGAAAGTGTGACGGAACTCACAGCTCACTGTAGCCAGATATATTGTAAAAAGAAATTATTTTTTCTTTAGCCAATCCCATTCAGGACGCTCATCATCATCGTCTATCATAATTGGCTTCAAACAAATTCTGATTTTTATTTCAGCTAATAAATTTCACTATTCTAGATATACCATAGAATTATTAATTTTTTTTAATCATTTTTAGATGGTCTAACAATATCACGTAAGTCTTTTACAAGAAGCCGTAAACATCTGGTGCAGGTAAACCAATACTTACCATTGCATTCATCCGTTTTTTTCATATCTTACCTCAGAAATTATCGATTTAATATTTTTTTGATTTCTTCCAACTTTTGATCAATTATTGTATCCTCTGGATTATCTTGAAACCTAATAATTTCAATAATTTCATCAAGTATTCGTAAAGATTCTGCGATATTTTCCCTGTAAGATTCGATTTTTTCCTTATCGTTCATGCTTGCCTGATCAATTCAGAAAGTTGCTTGGTTTTTCCTTCCGGCAGTTCTGTAATTCCGCCAATCAAGCTGTCGGTGATAACGCCCTTGGTCGCAAGTACTTTGGCAGCCATCAGTGAAGTCTTTCCTGCCATACAAACCAGCAATGGCTTGGTGTCGCCTTCCAGGTCTTTGCTTAGTGATTGCGGAATTTGTTGTGTTGTCAACAGTTCCTGAGCGGTTCTCGCGTCTGGCACGCAAATCTTGCTTTTGTCGATGCCTAGAGATTTTGCAATTAGCTCTATCCCTGGTTCCTGTGGGGTATACTGGGCATGAATCCAAATTACCTTGTCATAGCCGCTTTCGTTTGCTTCCTGCAGGGAGACCTGCATAGGACCCTCCTGCCCAATCGTTGCAAGGTTCTTTTTGTACTTTTCAATTCCGTCACAAATCATTGCTACAAACTTTCCGCCTCCTTCAGAGCTTGCCTTCTGCAAGATTGCGTAAAGTTCGAGTGCGCTGCTTTCGCCCATGTCATGGCCTTTTTCTACAAAGAACTTTAGGAGGAGTTTTGCCTTCTCCCAATCCATTTCTTGCTGCTCAGCGTATATCTCAGGATCATATAACGTCAAGCCGTCTGCATTTGCTTTTGTCCTAATTCCCGCAACGTCTTGATTGGTAGGTGGAAATATTACGTAAACTGATTTTTTTCCATATTTTTCAGAAATGTATTTGCTCAAACCGCCAGATGTTCCGCCCGTACCAAATGTACAGAAGATGTTGAAGTTTTCTAATGAATCTCCATTTTCATGCAGTTGCTGGTCAATCTCAGCTGCTGTAACAGTTCTATGCGCCTCAATGTTTAGTTGGTTATCATATTGTGCTGGACAGAAGAAACCGTAACTCTTGGCAAGAAACTTTGCCAAGTTTATGATGTCTTGTTTAGCTAAAAGCGATTCTATCTCAGAAATTTCTTTATCAAAAATGTCAGTGTCAAACCCAAGATTAGATAATTGTGAACGAACATTTGCAGCAGTTGCTTTTGCAACCATAAGATCTTGCTTGCCTTCCATTCCTGGTGCAGGGCAAATGTCCATGTCAAGATCTATTGTGCGTGTATTTCCGTTTCTTAACTCCTCAAACACTCCTTCCTGTAATTTTCTTGAAACAAGTGCAATTACATTTAGCCCAAGTTTAGATAATAATCCAAGTGCTATACCAAAGTTGCCTGATGTAGCTTCTATTACTGTCTGACCGCTCTTGAGCTTTCCTGTAACAATAGCATCGTGAATGATATTGGCTGCGGGTCTGACTTTGATCGAGCCAGTTAGCAAGGTAGAATCCATTTTGCCGAAAACCTTCAGGTCTGCATTGTCAAGATCCAGTTTGAAGACGCTTTTTGCACATTCCTTAAAATCTATAGTCATGTCAACAAGTGGCGTTACGTTGACAACCTTTGTCTCGCTACCTTCTTCCAGATGTGGAACTTTACTCCATACCTCTTGTTCAAAGCGCTCAAGCAGAGCGTTGTCAGTTCCTTCAGACATGTAATCAAAGAGATTAGAGGATCAATTTAGAACTTTACACGACTTTTATTGTTATTTTGTGTACAAAATTCATGCTGAAAGAACTTTTGTCGGACATAATTAGTGTCAATGATGTTTTGTTGGTGGTAAAATCAAACGGCGCAACCAGCGAGATGAGAAGCAATTCCTTAAGCATAAAACAAAAGGACCAATGGATAACAATAGGAGATAACGACGGTCCGTGCCATATGCACGTTAACCCTTACATGATAAAACACGCAGAGTTCGTCATGGAGGAAAAACCAGAACGCACAAGCTTCAGTGTCAGGTTTTTTGATAACGATGATGAAAGGATTCTCGCGTGTTTCTTTACAAAAATGTACGATGAAGATAAAAATCTCAAGTTAGAACGGAAAAAACTTTATGACGATTTGTTAGAAAAATACGGTCAAAAGATAGAGATCAAAAGGCTAATGAGTTCCTAGTCTTACTGTCCTTTCTCAAATACCCGGTATTCGCCAATTATAGAATTGCATCTGTTGCACGTATACTGACCTCTCTCTTTCAGAATCAATCCGTCTGCAACCGGTTCATTGGGACTTTCTTCTATCTGAATTTTAGGCGAACCGTCAAACTCAGATTCGCATTTCTTGCAAAAATATTTCTGCATCTTTTGCTCCTCAAGTTTGCCAATTGGAGCAAGAAAACACTTACCGACACCAAGATCTGCCTTTTTTGCTTGTTCATCTGTAATGTCTGCAAAAATATGACCACCAGAGCCATGAAGTTCTAGTACAACCAAATCAAACTTACGTCTTTTCTAAATAATAAAAAGAATTGTTTTGTGAATCTAGTGGCTGTGTCCACAACCGCAAGAATGTCCTTCTTCATGACCTTCCTGTGACATTTGCTCTCTGCACTTTCCACACTTTGGAGAATCGTCAGGACTAAAGAATCCAACTCCACATACGATACATGTCATTTTTCCCATGCAAAAATTAACTAATGCCTGTATTTATAGAGAATGGAAAACATAATAATGAAATTTTAATCGTAATTCAGTATGGAAGATCCTACTGGCGGAATGTGGATTTATTTGATATTTATAATAATTCCATTAGCACGAATACTTCCTCGTTTGCTACGCAAGTATAGGAACAAAAGTCCTGAACCTGAACCAGATGAGTTGTATTCTCAGAAAGGATTTTTCACAAATGAGAGAATGCCAGAGCCGCCAAGATTTAGAGAAAATGAACCGCCAGAACCACAACCAAAGCCTGACAAGAAAGATGGCTGGGTGGGAAAAGACGATTTTTAGTGATTGATGATAAATATTGTGTGTGACCCCTTCAGGCAAAACGTCTTTTGGAGACTACCTCCAATTGCTTTACTGCTAAAGCTTTGATTTTTTTTGTTTTGCGAGGCCACACTCTTTTAGTCGTTAGCTTTGTCTGCCATCGGCATATACAATACTGTGTTATGATATTTAACAATGTAAGATAGTTGTTAGCCCTGTCCTTCCACTACTGTTAGTGTTAAGGTTGAACGTATTTTATCCATCTTCCTGAGATTTTGTGTGATGGTTTCTCTAAGCTTTTCGGTTGTTTCCGCCTCAAGCTTTGCAGTTATATCGTAAGCACCAAAAGTTCCATGTACTTCCTTGACGTTTTCAAGTTTCTTCAGTTTACCAATTATTTCTTCTTCAGCACCCAGTTCACAGTTCACTAAAACGTATGCTTGTGCCATAATTCTAAATTACATTCAAAGTATTTAATGCCGATCATAATTCCTTTAGAATTAAGATTTCACCGTCAATTATGTTATAGTTTACCAGTGCCCTGTCTGGATCGAAGTCCACATGGGGTAACTCTTGTCTACATAAAACAAGCTTGGTCTCTTTTGATAATCTAAAATGCATCCTTGAACCAAGTATCACATCCTTTATTCTGGTTGATTTCTGAAATGTGGTTTCCCATGTTCCTTTTGATGTCTTTACATTAACTAAAACTTGATTTACCATCAAAAAAAATACGACCAAGAAATAAAATAGTGTTTAGTAAACAGAATTTGTAATTCATGACATTCACGCATTTACTCCATCCAGAAATTCCAAAAATTAAGCAGATCAATATTGATGGTATCCGGCATTATGAGACACCCGATGGAACACTCATCTCAATCACCTCGCTTTTGAAGAATTTCACACCTCAGGGCATTTTAGATTGGAGAAAAGCGGTTGGAGAAGAGGTTGCAAATGCAGTCATGATAGCTGCTACCAATAGAGGCTCAAAGGTTCATCAAATAATTGAAAACTGTCTGTCAAACAAGCCTGAAACTGATCTTGTTGGGAATTATGGTGAGCTTGCTTCTAGAATGTTCAGCCAAATGATGCCGGCTATAGATAAGATTGACAGAATCAGAGCATTGGAGCAAGGATTGTACAGTACCAGTCTTGGCATTGCCGGAAGGGTTGACTGCATAGCAGAATATGACAAGGAATTAACTGTGATCGATTTCAAAACTGCCACGCGAAAAAGGGATGAAATAAATGAGAACCATCTTGTCCAAGCCAGCTTTTATTCTATCGCCTGGGAGGAACGGACCGGCGAGAAGATAAACCAGATAGCAATTCTTACCACGACGGAAGACGGCAAGCTTGACGTGTACAGGGACGACCCATCAAATCATGTAGGAAGGCTGAAAGAGATGATTGAAGAGTACAAAACTGGTAAAATAGGATGACCCTAGCTTTTGTGGCAAGAGCATCTGCAGTTAACGTGCCATTTCTTAAACGGGTTTCTTGTTAGTGGAAAATTTTGGCCGTATTTTTGTGCCTTCAAATCTAAATTTTCATGCCAGTCCTTACAATTCTCACAACTTTCAACTTCCATAAAAAACAACCTTCTACAAATTATATAATTTTTTTAATTAACGTTTTTTCTGCTTGCTTCTTCTGCGATCAGCCTTTTGGTCTGCCCATCTCTTATGCTTTCCTGTTTTTCGTAATGGCATGATTTACCAGATTTTTCTGGCTTTATGAAGTTTGCAAAAGGTGTTTTATCTAGAAAACGCCTGCCATTTTTGTTGAGATAGTTGACATGTCTTCTCCTCTCGCACGTTGCTCTCTTTTCTGAGCGCGTTTGAGTGCTCTATCGGCTGTGCTTTCGCCATATTTATCGCGTAAATATCTCATAAACACAGTTGACACGCGGCCGCTGTTTTCTGTCTTATGGCAATTCAACTCTATCTCGCAGTCCCAATCATCAGGATTCTCTTCGTGTATACTGGTGTCTCTTACTTTCCCCTCAGAAAGGTGATCTGGGTCGTACCAATTGCTCATGGTTTCTCTAGAAAAAATTGTTAAAGTGGAAAAAAGTCGACAAAGATAGACAAACCACTCTGTTTTGGTTTTGTTTTTTATGTCATGGAACAATGTCTCCTAATGTCTCCTAAATTCCGCCGCTGGAAATTCTAAGCTGTAAAGAAAAGAAGCCTGTTGATACTGCTTTAAGATAATTTAGGAGACAGTAATCACTAAATTACAATCAAGTCTTTCGTAAACTTGTGCATCACAGATACACTATCCTTTACTATTAGCGAGTCTTCGATACGAACACCGAACTTTTTTGGTATGTAGATGCCAGGTTCTACCGTGATAGCCATGCCTTTCTTCAGCTTTTCTTTATTTTTGGCAGAAATGTTTGGGTTTTCATGTACATCCAAACCAATTCCGTGACCCGTTGAATGAATAAAGTGTGGTCCGTAGTTGTATTCCTCTATAATTTTTCTGCATGCGTGGTCTACCGATGCACATGTTTTTTGTGGTTTTACAGCTTTCAGTCCAGCCTTTTGTGATTCTTTTACAATTTCATAAACCGTTCTAGATTCCTTAGAGATAGAGCCTAGACCGAATGTCCTAGTTGCGTCTGAAACATATCCCTTGTATCGTAACGTCAAGTCAACAGTAATCATGTCGCCGTCTGCAAATTTTCTCTTGGTAACTTGTGCATGTGGAAATGCAGAGTTTGTACCACTAGCTATTATCAATGGATTCAGGGTTGAACGATATCCAGTATCAAAGAGATCATTTGTGTTTGCAAACGCCATTAAAATTACCTGCAGTTCTGACTCTTTTCTGCCTTTCTTGATGGTTTGTACGCAAAGCTCAAACATCTCATCTATAACAGAAGATGCCTTTTTCAAAATACGGATCTCCTCAGAATCTTTGATTATGCGCGCATTGTAAAAGGGAATAGAAGATTGTTTTAGTTTAGGAATTGATTTTTTTAATGACTGCATTACAGGGTAGTTTTGACAGTCAGTGCAGATTTTTTTCTTCTTTATGGTAGAAGCTAGTGTAGACACCAAACCACCTCTTTGTGAAGTTATAACACTACAGTTGACTGAATCTTCCTTTGCCCTTTGTGCCTCCAGTTCGGGAGCAATGATCGTAGTTTTTCCACCTTCTAGGATACCTATTGCTTCACCCCAAAAACCAGTCATATAGAATAGATTCTCAGGTTCAAATGTTACAAGAGTATCACAGTTGATTGCATTGCAGAATTTTTCCAGTCTCTTTCTACGCGTATTCACTGTTCAAAAAGATGTTTTTGTGAATTTATGTATGTTGGAAAGTTTGTATATCCAGATTATTTTGTAACTATAATGGCAAAAAAGAAAATTGTGGCGCTGCTTTCAGGTGGGTTAGATAGTACACTTGCTGTAAAAACAATGCAGAAGCAGGGCTTTGAAGTTTCAGCGGTTGCGATCAAGACGCCATTTTGTGATTTCGATTGTGGTAGAGGTTGTGGCTTTGAGATCAGAGAGAGGGCGGACGATCTAGGAGTTGATCTAAAAACAGTTTATCTCGGAGACGAGTACATTGAGATGCTAAAACACCCAAAGTATGGTTTTGGTTCCGGAATGAATCCATGCATTGATTGTAGAGCAATGATGTTTGAGGCTGGCAAGAAACACATGGAAGAGATCGGTGCAGAATTTATTATTTCAGGTGAAGTGCTTGGACAAAGACCAATGAGTCAGTTTGCACCTGCTTTGAAAAAAATTGAAAAGCTGTCAGATTTGGAAGGAAAAATTGTTAGACCGTTGTCAGCTGCACTACTGCCTGCTACTGATCCAGAAAAGAACGGCTTGATAAAAAGAAAAGACCTTGGCATGATAAGAGGTCGTTCAAGAAAAGAACAGATACAAATGGCAAAAGAATTTGGTATTGAAGATCCACCAAACGCTGGTGGAGGTTGTCTACTGACAGACCCAGCATTCTCATTAAGAGCTAAGGACTTGTTCAAACATATTGAAACACCAACAACAAACGATATTGATCTGTTAAAGATTGGACGACATTTCAGATTGGATAAAAACTCAAAACTAATTGTTGGGAGGAACAAAGATGAAAACGAGATGATCAAGGTACTGGCGTTACCGAATGACATCTTGCTTGAAGATAAAGAAAATGTTGGACCAACTGTTTTGTTAAGAGGAGACGACACGGGCAAACATGTAGAGTTTTCAGCTAGTGTTACACTGCGCTACTCCGACGCACCAAAAAATGAAACTGGTGTTGTTACTGTTCATAAAAACGAAGATGGTAGAGAAATTTCGATAAAGCCTGCCGAAGAAACTTCATATATAAAATTAAGAATTTAGTCATTAAATTACTATTTACTAGTAAAAAAATAAGAAAGACTTTTTTGATAAGCTGATCGCAAGAAGCTAATGCAAAAGCAGGCAAATCCCACATATCTAAAGGCAATTACAATTAGAGACCCTAGTGACATCCACACAATCAAGGAGGATGTCAAAAAGGGCATGATCCTAATCCTCCGCGTTACACCACTTGCTCACAAGGATGTTGAGAAATTAAGGAAGATTGTAGAGGAGCTATATGTAATCGCAAGAGATTCAGGTGCAGACATTGCACGACTTGGTGAAGAGAGAATTGTTGTAACTCCACCAAGAATAAAAATTTGGAAGCCTGATTATGATCTAAAATAATTTAATCGCTTCTTGAACTTGTGGATAGTGTGATGAGACTTTGTACATTCTGCGAATTGACATTGACAAATTTTCCGATTTTTTCTTTTCGCCATGATTTACAAGAACGCGTCTTAGTTTAGGTCGTAGTCTGTGAACAAACGACATAAGCTGGTTGTAGTCACTATGTCCACTAAAACCATCAAGTCTTTCTGTACTGCAGTTTATCGAAACCACTTCAATCTTACCGTCTCTTCCTAATATTGAAACTTGTCTGGCTCCATCCATCACCCTTCTGCCAAGTGTACCATTCACCTGATAGGAGACAAACAAGATCTTGTTTTTTGTGTGTGGTGCAATGTTCCTAAAGTATTCCAGCACAGGTCCACCCTCAAGCATTCCAGATGTTGCAATGATAATACATGGTGAATCTTCTCGTAATGCTTCGTCTCTTCCGTTTTGATGTTCAATGTTTGTAAAGTACTCAGAATCAAATGGATTGTCATCAGTTTCTAAAATTTTCTTTTTGAGATCCCTTACTAGATATTCTGGAAAAGATTCATGTATTGCAGTAGCTTCCTGTATCATTCCTTCCATAAAGACTGGAGCTTCAACAAGATCGCCAGATTTCATGTACTGATCGATAACTAACATAAGCTCTTGTGCCCTTCCAACTGCAGGTATAGGAATGAGAACCTTACCTCCATCTTTGAGAATTGAATTGACCGAGGCGACAAATGTAGATTCAACTTCCTGTCTATCTGGTTGTATGTCTTCTTTCAGACCATATGTGCTTTCGATAAGCAAGGTTTCTACCCGTGGATAGTTTGTATTGGCACTTTCAAGAAGCATGCTTTTGCCATATTTGATATCACCAGTGTACACAAAGTTGTGCTCACCATTACCTATGTGAAAATGACATGTTGCAGAACCTAAAATATGTCCAGCATTTGATAATACCAGTTTGATGTCTGGTGAGATATCAGTTACTGCCCCATAAGGAATAGTAACCGTCTGTCTCATCACTTGAAAGACATCCCTGTCTGCATACATCGGTGTTCTTCCTTGAGCTAGTGCAACCTTGATTGCGTCTAGCTGTATGAGATTCATCATAGGAAGCGTTGGTTCCGTGCAGAAAATTGGGCCCTTGTATCCATACTTAAGCAGCACTGGCAAAAACCCCGAGTGATCAAGATGTGCATGACCTATTACCACGGCATCTAGTTCATCAAGAGTTATGTTTGCCCAATCAAGACGTGGAAATGATTCTCTGGGAGTACGCGCACCAGGGTTTATTCCACAATCAACCAAAACTTTGCTGTCAGGTGTGGTTAACAACATGCATGACCTACCAACCTGGCCAAAACCTCCAAGTGTTAGCAGTGATACTTCAGATTTTTGTGCAAGACGTGGTCTGAAAATTTGTTCGCCAACTTGTTTGAGGTGCTTGATCCTATCAGATGATGAAATCTTAAGCTGGTAGTTTATCGCCTTGATTGTGTTTGATGGTTTAGTTGTAGATTTTCTTATACGTGGCTTCCAGCCTGTTTTTTCAGCAATTTCTGCATGGTTAAACTCTTCAGCATTTCTCTGACAAAGCCATGGACGTTTTACCTCTATCGAGACTTCGCCTGTAGTGATATCAAAAGATATTGCCTGTAGGTTTGCCTCCTTTGGTACCTCTTCGATAAGAATTTTCCTTACATCATCTTCGTTTTTTCTGATTGATTCATCTATTCGAATTACAATTCGCTTTTTGATTGCCTTAACCAGATTTGAAATTATAGTGTTATTTTCCATCAAGAATCTTGGAGTTTTTGTGTAAAGTGCAAATCGTGGACCCTCGTAATCAATTTTGGTTACGTTGGCTTCTTTGGGTATACTTGTCAGTATGGTTGCCATAGTATTTTGGCTATTAGATAATTCCTGCTGTTGCTTTTTTTGCATTAAATCACTAAAGCGAAATGATAGATTTTTTTTGTTCCTTTGTCAAAAGTTGGAATCCATTTTTGTCGATTGTTGCGATATTGATTCCATCACCGGTTCCAATGTTTCTTACAATAGCAGCCTTCACTGCACGAAGAGCAATTGCTTTTGCGTCTTCAAGAGTAAGATCATTACGATACTCATCTTCTAAAAGACCATATGCAACAGGTGAACCGCTTCCAGTTGTTACATAGGATTTTTGTTCCACAGAGCCGAACTGGTCTATATTAATTAATTCAGGTCCGTCACGATCATAACCACCAAGCAAGATGTCAGCAATAAATGGATAACCTCTGTTTTGATGAAATACGAGAGAGCAGAGTCTTGCTAGTGATCTTATCGTAATGTTTTCGTTTGTTTGAATAGCGTGTATATTTGCATGATATCTCAAAATGTCTGTTAGGTTTTGTGCATCTGCAACCCCACCAGCTAATGTTAAGCCAGCATGATCGTAGATCTTTTGTATCTTCATTGTGTTGTTATTAGCAATAAAATATCCAGCGCTTGCCCTCATATCAGCACATAATACGACACCGTCTGATGCCTTTATCCCTACTGTAGTTGTACCGTGTAATATTTTATCTTCAATATTCGTAGTCATAGTATATACCTCACTTGAGATGTTTTCAAGTTGTTTTCACCCTTTAAATAACTTTTGTGAGGCAAATAATAAGCACTTGAAAGGGAAAAAAAATATGCCTTCACATACAATGGAACTGCCCCGCCAAATTGTTGTCGGAGAAAAAAACATTGATAGTGTAGGAAGTTTTCTAAACTCGTTAAAAAAAACAAAAAAGATTTCCTTGGTTTCAGGAAGTAATGTTAAAAAAATAGTTCAAAAGAAAATTGAAGCGTCTCTCACTGCATCTAAAATTAAATGCTATTGGTATTTGGCTAAAACAAATGACCAAAAAACAATACAAGACATTGAAAAAAAAGTACGCCAAAGCAAAAGCGAATTGGTTATTGGAATTGGTGGTGGGCGTTCCGTAGATATAGCCAAGCTGATTGGATTTAATCTCAACAAGCCGTTTGTCAGTATACCAACATCTGCCTCGCACGATGGCATAGCTAGTCCATTTGTATCGGTTAAGGGTGACAAACCACATTCACTAGTAGCTACTGCTCCACTTGGAGTTTTTGTAGATGTAGACATTATAAAAAAAAGCGCCTAAAAGACTGCTTGCAAGCGGTTGTGGAGATCTTATAGCAAAAATTACAGCAGTACGAGACTGGCAACTCGGCAGAGATAAGACTGGTGAATATTATGGAAGATATTCTGCTGAATTAGCATCGATGAGTGCAAAATTTTTAATAAAAAAATTCTGTGCGTTTTTCAAAAAAAAGGTCTTCATGTTAGAGAAATTGTAGAGGCGCTTATCAGTGCGGGAGTTGCATCATGCATAGCTGGCAGCAGCAGACCGTGTTCAGGTGCAGAACATCTGTTCTCACATGCTGTTGACAAATTAGAGCCAGGAGTAGGTCTTCATGGCGAAAAATGTGGAATTGGAACAATATTGATCTCAAAATTGCAGGGACAGAACTGGAAACAGATTGTAAAGGCATTGAAGGATGTAGGTGCCCCCACTACTGCAAAAGAGATAGGATTGAAGCCTGAAGTTCTTGCAAAGGCACTAACTATTGCTCAGTCATTAAGACCAGAAAGATACACCATATTGAAGGAAGTTGATATGACTGAAAAGAAAGCCATCTCGCTTGCTAAAAGCACTAAGGTGCTTTAATTTTTTTTGTTTTAGTTTTTGGCTCTGTTTTTTTCTCGGAAGTTTTTTCTTGTGGTTTTGTTTGCTGTTTTACATGCGTTTCAACAAAGTTTACCTTTTCCAATGTAGGAATAAACTTGAAAATATCAGTTTGAATAAAATGCTTTATGGCATGCAAGCCGTCAGCACGAAACATCTCTTCTGGCATGGTAACATCTAATATGTTTCCAGTTTTTTTGAATAAAATTTTATCGTCTTTTACTGGAAGATATCTTTTTAAAATTCCAGATGTTTTTTCGTCATCTGTTTTTAATTCCTTTAAGACGTTGATATCATAAAGGAGGGTTTTGCCTGCGAATCTATGGTTATAGTCTATCTGAACTCTACCAGAGCCAATAAATCTCACAACTCCCTTCTTGTTGTCAACTTCAATCATATCTCCGATTGAAACCTTTTCTGCATCTTCTCCAAGCTTACGTAGTGGAATCATTCTAACTTTTCCTGTGTCCCTTTCTCCAAATCCTTTGTCTGGCGTGATCTCTATGGTTTTTTTATCACCTACAGAAGTTTTTTCTAATGCTTCATCTAATCCTTTGATTACCCATGATTCTCCAACCGAAACAAGTTTTGGCTGATATTTTACGTTAGGATCATGAAAGGAATGTTTCTTTGCTTCTTCCTCAATGGTTGTCTCGAAAACTTCTCCTGTGTCTTTTACTTTGGAAGTGTAATCAACCAAAATTAATGATCCTTTACTGAAAGCCATTGTATACTGCGTTTTTGAATTTCCTTATATAAGTTAACGTGAGTTAAAGATCTTTTAATTTTTCTTCTGCAATTTTGAGGCCGGCTTTTGCATCAACATCATAGCCCATCATATCTAATGTAGATGCGATGGAAGAAATTGTTCTCATTACATGATATCGCTGAACCTCTCCCATACAGCCAACTCGGAAAACTTTTCCCTTCAAATTTCCAAATCCGCCTGCTACAAGAACTCGGAATTTCTGTGCTAGAGTGTTTCGGAACGTTTTATCTTCCAGACCATCAAGATAATTCAAAGCTACAATCGTTATTGAACGATCTTCTTCTTTTGCAAATGGTGTTAATCCTAATGCACTTAAGCCAGCGTATAATGCATCAGAACAAATCTTGTGACGATTAAAGACATTTTCTAATCCTTCTTCTAATAAAATTGATAATGCTTCTCTATATGCATAAAGTAATGGTAATGCAGGAGTAAACGGAGTGTGTTTAGATTCTTCGTAGTACTTGAAATATCGTGCTAGGTTAAAGTACATTGTTGCAGGTGGATTTTCAATCATGTATTTTTTAGCTTTAGGGCTTATAGATATTGGAGAAATTCCGGGTGGGGCAGCAATTGCTTTTTGTGAACCAGTCATACATACATCAATGTTCCATTTATCAACAGGTAATGATGCACCGCCAAGTAATGAAACTGAATCTACTATGTACATTGAATCATTACGTGATGTTAGGTCTGAGACTTTATCGAGATAATTTACCATTGTGCCGGTAGAAGTTTCATTATGAACAACATAGAATGCTTTGACATCGTTGTTATTATCAAAAGCTTCTTTTACTTGATCAAAAGTTGCATTTTCTCCAGGAGGTGTTTCTAATCTGATTACATTTGCACCTTGACCTTCTATTAATTGTGATAATCTGTTACTAAATTCTCCATTTACAGGTATGATGACTTTATCATCTTTTTTAACAATATTTACAACGCCTGCTTCAACTGCACCAGTTCCAGATGCAGATAATGCTACAATATCATTTTGTGTTTCAAAGACTTGTTGTGTTTTTGAAACAACATCAGTATACAATTCAACAAAATCATCACTTCTATGATTAATTATTGGTGCAAGCATTGCTCGCATAACTCTGTTTGGTACATTTGTTGGACCGGGTAGCATTGATAGATATTCCAAATGGCTTCTTATCGGATTGGCAATGGGCTTTATTTATAATTACAGATTTTTTAGACGTTCTTTGGCGTTAATCTTATCCAGTACTTTTCTGGTCCCACGTGGAACCAAATCCTGCCAGTTTTTGTCATCTGTTATTAGATCGCGTATATTTGTTCCCGAAAATTTTTCGCGATCTTTCAATACTACTAGAATCACATCGATCTTGCGCTTTTCAAACAAAGTTTTAGTAAACTCGTCATTTGTAAAAACAACGTCATATTTCGGTACTATTTGATCAATCTCAAAAGTCCATTTTTCATGGTTATCAACATCAGGTATATTAAAAATTTTGAGCCGATCAATCATCGAGGATTCAATTGATGAAATGATCATCTCTGTTCTTTCCTCAGCAGAAAAAGGGTTTCTCCTTTCGTTTGATTTGTTTGAACTGCCAATGCCAATGAACAAATTTTCTGTCCTCGACAACCCAAACAGCACAGCGTCAAGATGACCTAAATGAAATGGCTGAAACCGTCCAATTAAAAGTCCATCCATGAAACTATCTTTAAAGTATCTTTAAAAAATATGTTTAAATTCCCGCGTCAAGCAGTGCGGCAAAAAATAATATGGCTACCGAAAGTATAACTGTGGTTTCGCCCAAGATCATTCCTTTTCTGTTGAGTTTTTGTAATTCGTTGTCTGCAATTTGCCTGTCCGTTATTTTTTTCTCAACATCCTTGCTAAACACTCGAATATGAACAGCAAAAGTTACAATCAAGGCAATAACAAGAATGATTTTCGTTATCAGAAATGCTCCATAACTACTTGTGAATAATATTTCAGGAGACTGTAGTACCAAATGAGAATTATAAATTCCTGTAGCAATCAAAATTACAAGTGAAGGGAGAGCAATTTTGTTAAATCGTCTACCTGTCTTGATCATTAACTCTAGTCTTTCTTCAGTAGAAAATGGCATTCTTTTCAAAAGAGGAGTCAAGACAACGCCGAGAAATATTCCTCCTCCCACCCAAATTGATGCGCTAACAAGATGAGCCCAAGTGATTATAACCTGTTCAATTGCCATAAAAACTCCTTTTTTTATTCAAATATTAGCCATATGAATTCTGGCAAGGTTTTTTAGTTGTACGAAAAAGGAAAAATGACTTGCTCATAAAACCTTCAAAAATAATTGTGTATGTTGCGATAGGTGCATTATTTGCGTTCTTGGGAGGCATAGTATATTATTCCACTTTAGACTTTCCAGAATTAGAAAAATCAGAACTTGAGCTGCTTTCTGTTGATGTTGTAGAAGTAGATAGTATTCAGAACCGTATGCATTTAGATCTTGTTTTTGGAGTAACAAATTATGGTGAGAGGACAGTTACTGTTCCAGAAATTTCTTTTGAGCTTTTTGCCAATGGAAAATCACTGGGAAGTTCTTCATACTCTGTTTCAGACATTCCGTTGAATGGAAGAGCTCTGATGCTGCCAGGAATGCAGGTACCATTAGTAGGTGAAATAACAATCAATCTAACTGATGACATAAAAGATATCTACGAAGCAATAGCTGCCGGAGAAAGCCTTGATTATAGGGTAACGGGACAGTACACAATTGAAACGGCTTGGCAGGTACTTGATGTGCAGTTTGATAGCTCAATTTAGTTTTTAATTAAATTTAATACCTGTAAAATAAATGGGCCGAGAGAGATTCGAACTCTCGACCACTGCCGTGTCGAGGCAGTATCCTAACCAACTAGACCATCGGCCCATATCTGCCAAACATTATTTGTGGATTATTAACGTTTAACAAAAAATTAGTCGGATTTGATTAAAGCTTAAATTGTTACATGTGTGTTTTTTGCTGGGCTTGTGGCGCAGAGTCGAAAGACGCGCAATATGGATAGCGTGGTAGCCTCCTAAGTTACAGGTCGAGGGATCGAAGCCCTCCAAGCCCGTCTTTGAATTTGGTTATAGTTTCTAGCAATTTCAAAACCTATTAGAGCTGTTGTAATTATCAGCATGTGGATAAATCTGATGTTTGTATTTGCAAGTGTCACCTTGGTGGTGCTGTGAGTTGCCCTGGCTGCAAAGAAAACCATGGTGATGGTCACAAGTGTGAATGTTGTTAATTACGTTTTATTCAGATAATCTTCCGTCAGCAGTATAAACAATATTTTTGCCTAATTTTTTACTAGGTTTATGATTAGGTTTATGACTGCCATGCATATAGTCTGCACTTCTTTGGGCTACAAAACAGACAGCTACTAAGAACCACATGATTGGTACAGCCAACCAAAATACTACATCTAATACCTCAGCATAGTCTACGAACATAGGCCAAAGTAAAGTCAAAACTGATGCAAAAACAGCGCAAACCAGAGTGGCTAGGTGATTATAGAGCAAGCCCATATGATTAAAAAAAAAATGGTTGAATATAACAGTAATGCTAATTTTTCAGAATGGTAAAAAATGAAC
This sequence comes from Thaumarchaeota archaeon SCGC AAA007-O23, assembly GCA_000402075.1. Classification (GTDB taxonomy): domain Archaea; phylum Thermoproteota; class Nitrososphaeria; order Nitrososphaerales; family Nitrosopumilaceae; genus Nitrosopelagicus. Next base: position 86,144 of record ARWO01000031.1, on the reverse strand, counting down.
CCAAAACTGTGTTTTAAACGCTAGGAATAATAGTTTGCTGGGCTTCAGATTGTAATATTTTGATTTTTGTAAGCAATTCGTTTCTGAGATCTCTAGCTACGCGTCTGACAGTAGGTCTTGGAACACCCAGCTTATCAACAACTTTTGAGTAAATATCTTGCTTGTCTGTAACGCCTTCATCAAGCAAGGAATTGATTGCTTCTTTGATAACTGTGCTTTGATTGGTACGATTCACAGAAATGGTTTTCTGTCGATCTATATAAGATTAGTTTTAAAAATCTGTTAGAGATAGTTGTTTATTTTAAGAAGTGTTAGAGAGTTTTTTTATAAACAGATCCCAAAGACTCTTAACCCAAAATTAAAAATCAAATAAAATGACTGATGTTACAATAAAAACAGATTTTGGAAGTATAAAATTTAGTCTGCTGCCAGATATAGCACCAGAAACAGTAAGAAATTTTGTCACGCTAGCAAAAAAGGGGTTTTATGATGGAACTTTGTTTCATAGAATCATTCCTGGATTTATGATTCAAGGTGGAGACCCAAAAACAAAAGACCCAAACAAGAAAAGTCAATGGGGAATGGGCGGACCAGGGCACACTATTAAAGCTGAATTTAGTTCAAGGTCACATTTAGAAGGAATTGTTTCGATGGCAAGAGCAACAGATCCTGACAGTGCAGGGTCACAATTTTTCATAGTGACATCAGATAATAACACAGAAGCATTAGATCGACAATATACCGTGTTTGGGAAAGTTACAGAAGGAATGGATGTTGCACATAAGATAGAAAACCTTCCTAGAGATGGTAATGATTGTCCAAAGCAGGAAGCCAAAATGCTTGAAGTTACAATATCTGAATAATAAATAGCCTAATTTGCTAACAATTCTTTTTGTACAAAGTAAAAACTTCTATCAGATTGTTTGCCTTTTGTAAGTTCTTTACTAAATGCCATCTCTGCAAGTATTTTGGATGCGTCTAATGGGTTTACAACCCAACCATGTTCTCTCAACTCATTTACGGTTTCTGATACAGTTCTAGGTTTATCAAAAAAAGAATTTTTTGATAGAGTCATCAGTTTCCCATGTAATTCATTTATTGGAACAAAAACAGGTTCACCAAACTCTGGCTCATAAACTTCGGCGTTTTCAAGCGAACCTAGGGCATCACTTTCTCTAAGACTGTACTCATTTGGATACGGCATGATTCTTGTACTGCTTTCTTGTAAAAGTGCAGAAATATCTTCAATGACTTTTCTTATGGTGTTGTTATCTACATAAAAATCTCTGGAGTCAATTTCAATTTCATTATCTCCAATTCTGAGTTTAATCTTAGCCAATGTTATAATAGCCTCAAATTTTCATTTATTTGGTTAGCTCTAAGTAGCTTAAAGAATGCATCAAAATTTTTACACATTATTCCTGCTAACCTTTTGAAAGGGATTTATACGAAATAACAAGCCACGATAATAATGCTAACTGTTTTTGGCTCAACAGCACTTGATACCATCAGGACACCAACTAAGGTGTTAAAAGATGTGCTTGGTGGTGCCGCAACCTTTGCTAGTCTTTCAGCCAGTTTTTTTGTAAAACCAGGACTGATTGCAGTCGTAGGAAAAGATTTCCCAAAAAAATATCACAAAATTTTAGCTGAACGCCTTGACTTAAGTGGTCTTTCTGTAAAGGATGGTAAGACTTTTCGGTATTCTGGAAGCTATGACAACACTTTAAGCTTGAGAACTACATTGCGCACAGATCTAAACGTACTAAAGAACTTCAAACCTGTTGTACCGGAAGAATATAAAAAATCCAAGTTTGTGTATCTTGCGAATAATGATCCTGATCAAAACAGATCATTGATTAAAGAATTTGACAATGTCAAGTTTTCAATGTGTGACACAATAGATTTTTGGATATCTACTAAGAGAGCATCCGTTGTGAAGATGTTCAAAAGCGTCGATGCAGTAGTGATTAATGATGAGGAGGCAAAACTACTAACAAAGGAATTCAATCTAATCAAGTGCGCAAAAAAAATTATGGGCTGGGGAGCAAAATATGTTATTATTAAAAAAGGTGAACATGGTTCACTTTTGTTCTTTGAGGATGTTGTTTTTCCTTCCGCTGCGTTTTCCCTAGAAAAAATCGTTGATCCCACAGGTGCTGGTGACTCGTTTGCTGGTGCTATGATGGGATATCTTACCAGTAAGAACAAAACAGATCTTGCCGCAATTAAAAAATCTGTGATCTATGGCAACGTAATGGGTTCGTTTGCCGTTGAAGGTTACGGTCCTGAAGTATTGTTACGAATAAAAAAATCAGATATTAAGAAAAGAATGACACAATATGAAAAAATGACTCGTTTCTGAAAAGTTATACATGTTAACAAGATGTGTGTGATATGGAAGATAAGTTAGAGGAAATTTTTTCTCTTCAAAAGGGACTGACTGAAATGATGAACTTGGACAGATATCCAGATGATGCCGAGGGTAGGATTTCTGCTCTATGTACTGCAATGATCCATGAAGCAGTGGAGCTGCAACGTACTACAAACTGGAAGTGGTGGAAAAAACCTATGGGGTTCAATCAAGCGGAAGCCAAGGAAGAGTTGGCAGATATTTGGCATTTTCTGATTCAGGCGTCACTAGAGCTAGGTCTAACTCCAGATGATATTTTGAAAGAATATCAAAGGAAAAATGAAATTAATAGACAGCGGCAAAAAGATGGTTATTAGATTAGTTTCTGCTGTCTGAGAGAATCTTTCTCATTCTTGCCAAATCTTGTTTTCTTACTTTTGGATGTATTGGAAAACCTAGAATGAGTTTTTATAGTGATTATTACTAGCGCAATAAATGAAAGAGCGGCATCTGCAGGAACATGACAGACAGTATAAGGTGTTTCTCTACGTTTTCTATGCATGTATGATAATAATGGGTTCCATAACATTCTTTGGCATTTACTCTATGACACAAGATTGGAACGAAGAAGGGACGTTCATTATGGGAGATATTCTGGTCCAAACCCAAGTTCCGTTTGAGAACTTTGCAAATCTTTCAACCTGGCTCTTCTTCTCCACAGTAATAGGTTGGTATTGTGTTTCCAGAATTGGTTGGAAAAAGACAACCAATTTGCGCTCCTATAGAATGGGGCTTCTTCAACTAATGTTAGTAGGGTTTACTATAATTTGCTTGTATGAGGTATTATGGACTTTTACAATATTGAATGCTGAAATTACTTCACAGATGATCATGAGCGGGCAGACGCCAGACATTGATGCGCTTACGGTGCAATATCCAGATACACTGCGACCATGGAACCTAATTTTTGGAACAAAGATGTGGCTTGCTGCTACTCTAATTAGTGGTCATGCATTCTATCTTAGCACAAAACCAAGAAAATCCTTAGAAGAACTAGAATCATAATTTAGGATTATCAGCAATCTGCAAACTTTATAGGCTTTCAGAAAAAATTCAATTAAAATGGATGTAATTGAAAAAGTTGGTCTGGTCTCAAGACCCCCAACAGAAGAGGTTGTCACTCAGGATGAGTTATTAGAATTATTCAAAACAAACTCAAAACCAAAACACTACATTGGTATTGAAATTTCAGGTTTCTTGCATTTAGGTAGTTTGATAAGCACTGGCTTCAAGATTAACGACTTTGTAAAGGCAGGTGTTGATTGCACTGTCTTTTTGGCTGACTGGCACACTTTGTTGAATGAAAAGATGGGTGGCAATTTTGAAACTATTAGAAAAGTTTCAAAGTATTATGAGGATGCATTCAGGTTGGTTTGCCCTAAGGTAAACGTAGTTTTAGGAACTGACCTTTATGATTCCAAAAAAGAATATTGGTCTGAGCTTGTACAGATTGCAAAGCATATGTCGCTGGCTAGAACTATGAGAACGCTTACCATAATGGGAAGGTCAGAGAAGGATGACAAGATTGATCTTGCAAAACTCATCTATCCTGCAATGCAGGCAGCAGACATACACTCGCTTGATTTGGACATAGTGCATGCAGGAATGGATCAAAGAAAAATTCACATGTTAGTTAAAGACGTTTTTCCAAAAATGAAATGGAAGGTTCCAGTAGCTGTTCATCATAAATTACTGCCGGGTCTAACTAAACCAACAGAAGTAAAACCCGATGGTGAAGTAGCAAAGATGAGCAAGTCTGACCCCAATGCTGGAGTTTTCATCCACAACTCAGATGATGAAATTAGAACTAAAATTAAGAAGGGATTCTGTGACGAAGGAGTCACAGAAAACAATCCAATATTAGAAATTGCAAAGCATGTAGTATTTCATGAATTTGATACCGTATCTATTGAGCGACCTGAAAAATTTGGTGGCAATGTAAGCTATGATGATTTTGAAATCTTGGAGTCTGATTTTTCACAAAAGAAGCTTCATCCTGCTGACCTAAAGCAGGCTGTTGGGGAATCTTTGGTCAAGATAGTGTCTCCGATTAGGGAGCAATTGGCACTGAGTGATGAACTGTCTGATTTAATTAAAAATAGTTGCTAGGTTAGTTCTGCATTTTTTGCTGTGCCTTAAGACTGTATTTTGATTTGTAGCCTCTTGGATTTATCATTAAATCGTTAAAGTTGTAGGTTGATGAGTTTCCAACAATAACAGTGCTTATCATACCTAACTTGTCAGCATATTCCTCCATGTGTTCTAGATCAGTAATAACTATAGATTGAGATTCTCTATATGCACCCTTGATGATTGCTACTGGAGTGTTTGGGGAACGGTGTTCTAACAAAAGCTTTCTGGTGTCCTGTAATTGATGTATTCTTTTTTTGCTTGATGGGTTGTAAATTACTATTACATAATCTCCAACTGCTGCAGCTTCTACTCTTTTAACAATTATTTCCCAAGGAACAAGTAGATCACTCATACTTACTACCGCAAAGTCTGTCATTAGTGGAGAACCAATTAATGATGCACAAGAGTTTAGTGCGGAAACGCCTGGTACAATTTCTACCTGCAGTCCTGTTTTAGGATCCCAGCCAGATTCTGCAAGTATCTCAAAAATCAATCCCGCCATACCATAAATTCCGGGATCTCCGCTAGAAACTAACGAAACAATTTTTCCGTCTTTAGCTGATTTGATGCACTGCTGTGCCCGCTCAACTTCTTGTGTCATATCATATTTGTAAACATCTTTCCCATCAATTAGATCTGCAACCAGATTTACGTATGTAGAATACCCAACAATGGTATCACTTTCTTCAATTACTTGTTTTGCACGAAAAGTCATGTGGTCATGATGACCTGGACCAACACCTACTACGTATAACTTGCCAGCCATAATCTTGAATGAATTTACAATTAATTTATCTCTTTCAACATTTAGTTGATCTTATCCAGGTGGAATTCTTCATGCAGTGACTGAATAACAGACTTGCAATCAGAGTCCTTTACAACAAATGCTAGATTAAGTTCTGAGGATCCCTGCGCTATCATCATTACGTTAACGTTTATTTTTTGTGCGGCAGAAAACACTTTGGCAGCTACACCTACTGTGCCTTTCATACCTGAGCCAATAACAGCTATTATTGAGGTATTTTGTGTTGCTTCAATTTTTTTAACCATCTTTCCCAACAGATTCATTTCAAGTGCGTTGACAGCCCTTGCAAGATCTGGTTTTTTGACAATTATTGAGATGCTTGCCTCGGATGGGTTGGAAGAAACCATCAATACGTTAATGTTTTTCTCTGCTAGAATTGTGAATATTTTTGCTGCAGAGCCAGGCGCGGCAAACAATATGCCCCCGCTTAGATCCATCAAACCTATGTTTCGAAGTGCAGAAATACACTTGACAGTTTTTTTGGTTGCTGTCGAGGGTGATGGGGTTACAAATGTTCCATCATTCTTTACATCAAACGTACTTCTAATTCGCATGGGGATTTTTTTTGACAGTAATGGTTCGAAGGTTTTAGGATGGATTTGTTTTGCGCCAAACTGTGCCATTTCTATTGCTTCAGCGTATGAAACCTCTTTGAGTAGCTTGGCATTTTTTACCATCTTAGGATCAGCAGTCATCAAGCCGTCAACATCACTCATTAACCAAACTTCGTCTGCGCTTATGCAGGAAGCAATTATTGTAGCAGTGTAATCTGAGCCACCTCTACCAAATGTGGTTATGTTGCCATGCTGATCAGCGCCTGCAAAACCACCCACAACAGGAATTATTTTTTTTGATAACAAAGATCCTAATGTCTTAGAAATGCGAATTTTGGTAGTATCCATTAATGGCCTTGATTCACCAAAATTAGAATCAGTAACTATTCCAACTTCTTTGCCGTTCAATGCTGTAGATTTTTTCTTGATATCCTGTAATGCAAAAGACACTAAATCGTCCGAAAGCCGTTCACCAAAAGAAACCAAATAATCCAACGAGCGGGCTGATACTTCTTTCAATAATGTAAGTCCGCGGACCAGTTCCTGTAGCTCGGAAACGTCAGTATTTAGTTTTTCTAGCAGTTGTTTTTTTATCATAGAATTTTTTATAGTTTGATCAGCAAGTTTTCTATGTTTTTTGATTAACTCATCTAATACTTTAGCGGCGGCATCTTTCTTTCTCTGTTCAATCATTTTTGAGATTAGGATTAGATCGTCAGTTACACCATCAACTGCTGAACAAACTACAATAATCTCATTATCTTTGGAAAATGAAACAACAGTTTTTGCAACACCTGTAATATCTTTAGGAGATGCGAGTGATGTTCCACCGAATTTTAACACTAGTTTCAAAGTAGTATACCTGCTTTAGTTAATCAATAAATTCGTTAACTTTCAACACGAGGTGCCAGATAGAAGTGTATTCTTCCAATATTTGTAACCTTAAATTCAATTCGTAATGGTTTTGCGCTGGAAAATTCACATATTATTGAGCCTGCCGTACTACCCACCGCCTTTACGATAGGATTAAGATATTCTAGGCTGTATGTACCAGTACTTTCTTGAGTTACAGAGATTTCTTGTAATTCTTCTGTGCCCTTTTCAAGATTTATGGTGGCTTCTCCAGAATCTCCTTTTCCAGAGAATTCTACGTTTTCAGATGTTGTTTTTATTGACAAATAATCTGAGACCACCTCGATGTCTCCTAAAATTTTATCAAACCTTGTTGAAGATAAAGCAATTTTAGAATCATAAGAAATTTTTGGCAGTGGTGTATCAGAGGCAGAACTTTCAATTAATCTCATTTTGTATTTTTTGTTTTTCCCTATTGATACGTGTAACATGCTGTCTTCCGATATATTGATTTCAATGGATTCACTTTTTTCAGCTCGTTTGATTAGTTTAGAAAATTCGTCTATGCGAACTCCAAATTTTATGTCGCTATCACAACTGTATTTTTCAAACGCAGAGTTGGGCCAGGAAATATCTATCAGTGCAACATGTGATGGATCCATTCCTCTAAATGAGATGCCTTCAACTGTTGCTTCAAAGGTTGCTTCTTCAACTAATGTTGATATTGCAGAGATTATGGCCTTCCATTCATCAGATGTATTTGTTTTAGCTGAAAATTCCAATTTAATCAAATAATTATAATGTCGAAGTTAAAAGTTATGTGTAGTCTCGCCATGTGTGATTGCATTTTGTACATCTATAAAATTTAGTTTCAGGTTCGTCTGCACTACGTGTTTGGAAAGTCCACCAAACTCCTTCTTGGTTATGACATTTTTCACAATCAATCTTTATAGTTGATTCTAGTCCTTTTGCTTGCTTCATGTCATCCTCCCCCATAACTAGAAATTCGGAGTTAGCTTCTTCAGGTTCTTCTTTAGCGGACTCAACAGTTTTTTCTTTGAGATATTGACATTTTGGACAATGAAGTAATCCGCTATCATTTTTTTTTAGTCGTATTTCACAATTTGGGCAAAATTCCATTCAACTTACCCTATCTTAGAGACGAACAGTTTTTTTAATTCGGCAGTATCTTCGATTGCGGCGCTTGTTGCTTTAGTGATGTCTTTTAGTGGGTTAGTAGAAACCACACGCATCCATATTTCGTCTGTAAGTGGATGTCTAGTTATAACACCTGCAAATTTAGTGCTGGAACTCTCTAGTAATTTGTCTTGTATAACATTCAAAATAGCAGCATCTCCACCAAATATTGATAAATTTGCTTCTTTTTTGGTTAAATCCCTTAACTGAACTTCCATCCAAGCGAAAAACCACTTATTGTGGATATAAATCATTATAAGCACAGATTTGGCTAGCGAAATTTCAAACTTGATCTTGGTTAAGGATAAAGATGTGTATACGGCTGATGACAGTATCACATTAAATGTTAAATTTTCATTAAATGGGGAAGTGCGCAATGCGTTTAATGAAAAAAATTGGACTGATGCCTACGAAAAAAATGATAACCAATTCAAACTAAAGTATGGAATCAAGCTTGTCTCCAGTGGACTAAGAAAACATGATGTTGGAAAGCCAATCGATACTTATAGAAAAGCATCGGTTTTCTGGACTAGGAATCCTAAGCTTGTAAACCCTGTGAAAGAAAAAAGAATTTGGGTACAAGTTGCAAAAAATTTTGAGCCGATTATAAAGTTGACAGAGGAAGACGTCCAAAAAGAACTGTTTGATTTTGACGAGCCGATTATTTTAAGTGCGTCTGATCTTGGAAAAGGAAAGCATAAAGTTAGTGCGGAGATTTTTGCCTCGTGGAACAAACATACCTATATTGAAAAAAACGAGGAAAAAATGCATTCAGAAGAAATTGAAATTGAAATTAATTAGGGATATAAGTACGAGCATTCAAAACTTGTTATGGCAAAGTATGATGGTTTGTTAGGCCAACCACTGCTAGAAGTAGAAGAACCTGATAAAGAAGGCGGTGTTACACTAATCTTCAAAGATAATAGATTTATGTTTATCAAAGTAGAAGACGGCAAGTTGTCTACTATTTCAATTCCGGAGTAATTGTATGGCAAAGTTTGATGGAATAAGAATGGCGGATCTTGTTGAAGTGCAAGATCCGGACAAGGATGGTGGCATAACGCTTGTTTTTAAAGAAGATAAATTCCTTCACATAAAATTAGTGGATGGAAAGATTGTAACAGAGTCAGTTCCGGAATAAACTAACTTTGAACAGATTTTGCAAACTGAAAAATAATTTCCTCTTGTGGAAATGATTGAATCGAGCCTGGTCTTTCTTCACGTATTTTTTGTATAGCTTCGTCAGCAGGCATTTTTTGGTATTTTATAAGGTAGCATGCTAACAAGGTTCCAGTTCTTCCTAGACCAGCAAGACAATGAACCATGACTGGTTCGTTGTTAGTTATTCTACTATGGATAAAATCAATTGTTTGAGTTAGATCATCAAACTCTGGAACCCCCATATCGTTTGAATGCACGTGAAGATAATTGACGTCCTTTGTCCACATATCGTCAAGAGGTTCTTCTCTAACAGTAACAATAGATTTTACGCCTTGGTCTATTATCCACTTTACCTCATCGATTGAGGTTGGAATTGCACTACCAGCAAGTTTGTTTTCAATTATCCAAGAAAAATTATCTGGTCTTCCGGTAACCGTTCCATGAACCTTCCTCCAAACATCACCATAGATAGTCATAACGCAAACTAATGATTTCGTAATATAAAATTAAGTTGCTAAATAATAAAAAGAAGTTAAGGGGTGGATTTAGTCGATTAGTTCAGTCCAGCCTTTTACGAAAACAGAGTTTTTGTAAAGTGGTACTGGTTGACCTACAGTAAAGTCCATTGGTCTCATCCAAAAGATTGCCTTTGTTGGGCAAACTCCTATGCATGCACCGTCTGAGATACATCTTTCTGGATAAAATACAAATGCTTTACCTCGTTTCCAGCCTTCTACTGGTTTTACTCTTAAAACATCTGGTCCCAAAGTTGTACAGATTTCTACACATAGTGCACATCCTATACACATCTGTTCGCTGATGTCTGGTAATATTGCTACTGGCATTGTAATTAAACTGAAAATCCAAGCTTAATATAATTTCCCCCAAAACCATAACGCTGTTTCTTATTATGATCGCAGATCTTTGCCATTCTAAGTTTATAGAATGAAGCATAGTTAACACGCGCTATCAGAATTTAATATTTTGGTGGATATGCTATTTCCTGATCTAGTTAGCTGGATTTTTGTGAAATGCTCATTATCTATAACACGTCTTCCAGTATTGTACAAAACCCACTTATCTTCATCGTTCAGTCTTGACAAGATCCCCAAAATTACAGTAGATTTAGTATGTTTTGCGGATGAAGTAAGTAACATCAAAAATGAATTAACCAATCGTCCAATGTCTTTTTTGCCCTCTAAAAGATTGAAAAATCCATTTAACGAATCTATGATTACAAGTGATTTTGTCTCTGAAATTTTCTCAATTACAGATTTTAGGTCTTCACGCAAGCTGCCATTTTCTGGATAAAGCATTGTTAGATTTTTGAGTGATGGTGTGATTCCAGCATTTACAAAACCGGTATATTGTAAATCAAAATCAAAATAAAATATGGGAATTTTCCAGTTTGGTATTTCCTTTGTAAAAAAAGATGTTTTTGCAAAGGAATCTTCGTAGAAAATCATGTTGGTTGTGTTTTGTTCAAGTATGTTTTGAATTGATGAATTGTTTGGGTCCATGTTATTTGGTTTTGTTTTAATCCAGGAAGTGGTTATTCTTGCCCTTCTATAACCATCATAGTTAGCGTTGACTGAACGGAGGTAATTTTCCTAATCTTGTTTGTGATGGTAGACCTCAAAGTATCAATGTCGTCTGAGCTCAGTTTGAGAATAATATCATAAACTCCATACACACCCTGAATTTCATATTGTATGTTTTTTTCACCGTCTAAGATTTCTTTGATTTTTCCAATTATTGCTTCGTCAGTTCCCAGATCAGAATTAATGAGAATGTACGAAGTTGACAATACTGAAAATTAGCAAAATGATATTTAAGAGATCATGGGTTTTTTGTTATGAAGATTTTAGATCTTACACTAACAATCTCAGATAAGATTCCTGTCTTTCCGGGTTCTCCGCATCCACACTTTATTCCGTGGGAAAAGATCAAAGATGACAGTTACAATTCGGAACTCCTGTTTTTGAGTACACATACAGGAACTCATATTGATGCACCACACCATTTTCTAGAAAAAGGGGCAAAAATTCATGAAATTAGTCTCGAAAAACTGGTATCAGAAGCGGTTTTGATAAAATCTAAGAAAAATGGTGGCGATTCTATAACAAAAACAGACATTCAGAAATTTGAAAAAAAACATGGAAAAATTGATGGTTTTTCTTCCGTTATTTTCTACACGGGATGGCAGAGAAATTTACAAAAAAAATACTACTTTACAAAGAACCCAGGTCTTTCAGTTTCAGCTGCAAAATATCTTGCATCAAAAAAGGTCAGTTTGATAGGCATTGATTCACCAAGCATTGACTTGGGTACAGACTCCAAGTTTTCTGTTCATCAAATCTTTGCTAAAAAAGGAATATTGATTGTTGAAAATTTAGCCAATCTGGACAAAATAAAATCATCAAAATTTCACCTTGTAGTTTTACCTCTAAAATTGAAGAATACCACAGGTTCGCCAGTTAGGGCTGTCGCTTTTGTTGATTAATTCCTAAAATTGTCAAACATTCCTAATCCAAAGTTAGTTACAAGGAAGTAAAATACGACAGTCATAACACCTAACCCAATAACCCAACCTATGTTTTTTTTGTTATAGCTAATCCAGTCCTTTTTATCCATAAATTATAAAATCAGAAATTAGGATTAAAGCGTTGTTACCTTGCTAGAAAAATAAAAAAAGGGTTTAGAGTACGTCTATGGCTTTTCCCTTTAATTTTTCGTCCTCTAGCTTGAACACTAGTTCAAGTATGCCGTTCTTGTATGTGGCCTTGGGAGATTCTGCATCGACTTTGTGCTTGATTGGCACTTTTACGTGGTAGTTTTTCTCACCGCGTTCTGCGTCAATGTGAATTACTTTGTCATCTCCCACAACTACGTTGACGTCCTTTTTCTCGACACCTGGCATTTCTGCTACAATTTTCAGTGTCTTTTCTTTTTCGTCAACTAGAGTGTCAATCAATGGCTCTCTTTTGTTTTCAGTTGGAAGTCTATCTGGCTGGACATTTCCGTACTCTTGTGTTACAGGCTTGCCGTCAGGACCAGTGGTCATGGTATAGCCATAAAAAACTGGACCTGAAACGTTTCCTGCATTCTTTAGCATCTCAAAAACATCGTCTAGGTTCACGAACGAACCTGACATCTGTTTAAAGATCCTGTTGAACTCATCATCGTGGAACATTTGTCATATTTCACCTAAGTATGTAATGTGTATGACATTATATATAGTTTATTTCTTATTCATAGGTAGTATTACATGCATAATGCTAGTATTACATAATATTAATATAACTGACATAATATATAGTTTTTATGAGAACTGTGGGTCTATCTGTTCCTGATGTTGTGCGTGAGATAATTACCAGAAACAGATCTATTCATGACTGTATGGCTATGGATGTCATTAACTATACGGCCCTTGCTGTCAAAATCCATCCTGAAGTTGAAAAACAGATTGGCAATCCAATTCATCTGAATACCATTGTTGTAGCGATTAAGCGATATGCAGACGCATTTGAGAAAGACGAGAACGTCATAGCTGAGCCAGTATTGAAGGACGCAAGACTTTCGATGACTGACAGAATAATGGGAATGCAATGGACAATGAAAGATATTCTTGATCAGGACATAGCCAAGATGTTGGGCGAAGCTGAAAAGGCGCTCACCAACTCTGAGTTTTTCAGGCTTGGTGATTCCTTTAGAATTTTAGCTGACGACTCTGATGTTACCAGAAGAATATTCCAAAACTTTCCAAAAGAAAACGTGTACAGTTCCGGACTGGCAAAAATTAGAATTCAAGTGCCGGAGCAAAATAGAGCAGATGTTGTTTCCTATGTAACTGAAATTTTACATAGAAACGGCATAGACCTAGTTGACGCGTTGTTTAGCCGAGACGGCATTGTATTGATTTTGAAAGAGGACCAAGCTCCAATAGCTTACGAAAAACTTAGAACCGAGATTCCGAGGACAAAAGAAAATGGTGTGTAAGAATATCTGTATAGATTACAAGGCAAAGAAGCCAGTCGGCGGCATGAGATATTTGGCCGGTCAGAAACGCTGCCAAAACTGTGACCTTTTCATTCACTGGGAGGGCATCAGATGCCCATGCTGTTCAACAAAACTGCGAGCTGGTCCTAGACGAAAAGGACTCAAACAAATGATGGTAGACTCGTTGCAGGAAGCCATTCCAAAAACTGTCTAAAACTAGTGTTTTTAGACAAAAAAGTGTCTATAATATAGTAAAATTAGCTATTTTTTTTACCATTCATCTCTCTTAACCTTTCCATCTGAAAGTATGCGTGCTATGTTTTGAATCATAACCAGTGTTCTTTTATCTCCGTTTGACGGATCTCGAAGTTCCGGCAGAAACCTAGCGATTTTTCCATGATTTTTTTCGAAGTCTTGGATGTCTACCTGAAGTTCTGGTAAAAATCTAAGATCAGTCTCTTGTTCACCCTCTGGTGACAGCTCTTGTGTTTGAAATGCTACGTGATACCAAAAAATTATCCGTTTGCAATCAGCGATAGTCAGCTCCATTCAAATCACATTTTTTGTTCGGTAATGCTTCCAAAATCTGTTTGAATCAGAAGAAAGAGAAACATATTTTCTCGTACGAAGTCTGTCAAGTAAACGCCTTTCACTATAGGAAATCATTTCGTCATTTCTTCTTCTAGGTATATATCGGCGCCGAGTTTTATGAGTGGTCATTTTGGACCACCTGTGAATAATGTGTCAGGATCAAAGCGTTCCTGCCAGGGTGTAGAAAAACAATAGCTCTTGTAATTGGTCAGTGTTAGTTTGATCACTTTGCTGTATCGAAATTTTTTTCCTGTTTTGATGTAATATGTAATACCTGCATAAGCCCCACATCTCAGAAGAAACAGTACTGTTATCTCCTGGGTGAAAGAAAGATACATTCGTTCGGGGCTAGCACGTTGATTCTTGCCTAGCCTACAAGGTTTTAGCTCTATGAACATCAATTCAATAAATTTTGCTATTTTGAAAAGGACAAAATCTGGCATACCCTTAGTCGATGTTATATTGTATTTTGGAAATTTGTGCTTAAGATCATCTTTACATTTGTCATGTGATGGACCAATGGTTTCGCGATGTGCTTTTTTGCCGTTTTTGCTTGCTTGTTTGTCCTTTGATCTCATGTCAGGATAAGAGTGAGTATGAGCACTGCTTGATCCCGGCATTCAAGAACACTTCCCGTTCTTGTTCGATTTGGTTTCCAGTTTGGCCATCTTAGTATAGATGTCTTCGTCTAGACGTTGCAGTTCCATCGCTTTGACCTTTACGCGTTGTCGGAGCGTAGGCGAATCATAGTCTATGTCCATCAAGGCGTGAACATCATGACGGAAGCTATGACTTAGGTCAAACCATTCTTTCTGCATTTGCGAGACCTGGTTTTCCAAATTCATTTTTTTTATTTTTTTTGCCATTGATTTGCTCAGGAATTATGCCTTAATAAATGATTCAATATAGTATGTGCTACCGTACAATCTAGAGAATAGTGATGAATAATCAGTGGTTTTTACGCATAAATTATCTCTTAGCTCAGCGTCTATCAATGTATAATTCTAGTAACACATACCAATATTTATTAACCTATTTTTAATTAATTAAATCATTGATACAAAAACGAAAAGTAAGTGACATAAATCCGAATCACAGATCAGATGGTAAGTCGCCCGCTCAACGACGAGCTGCAGCCATAAAAGCAGCTAAGACAAGAAAAAAACGAAGGGGGGATATGACAGTGTTTACACTTGATATTCCTGCAAAACTTCTTAGAGAGTTTGAAGAGGAAGTGGTAGAAAAAGGCGCATATTCCTCCACCAGCTCCGCCATTAGGGCTGGAATGCGTATGCTGAAATTGGCCCAACGCAACTAGGCACGAAATGCTAGTAAAAATGGTGGTTCAAATCTTGTCTTAAATACAAATTTCGCATGGTAAGTTATGGCTAGCGTCTCTTACGATTACAGACACCAGGAATATTTGCAGGAACATCAAGAGTTCCTAGATCGCCTAGAGGCATCTCGTCTCAGAATTCAGCGAACGCAAAGATGGCACTTTCTAACCGGGTTGTTTGTTAGTCCATTTTACAAGCTCTTTGAGCAGCCATATTGTCTTTTGAAACACGTCTATTCTTCCATCTTTAGAATTTTCTAGGCATGTTTCGTAGTGTCCATTTAGATTAAGTATTACTTAATACACTATTACTATGATTAAGTATCACTAAATGACTAAATATGACGAAAAAAACTATTCTTTATGAAAATATACGTGGAAACACCAGTAAAGGTAGAGAAAGGCGATTTCCTTGTTGTTGATGATGTGCAGGAAAAGGGCTGCCATTGTGGAACAAGAAAATACGTGATTCAGCTAACAACAGCAAGGCCTCTTGATGATGTAAAGGAAGAGGAGGTAATTCAGCAGACTAGCTGTTATCTGTAATCATGAGCTTGATCTAGGCATGATATGTATGCAAAATATATGCATTAACATAACATTTTAAGACATAAAACGTGTCAAAAACTACCAAAATAAGCTGTTTTTTGTACCAAATCTAGGCGTAAAAGCTACCAAAAGCCGAAATGTGCGGTCTTGATATGATCCTGAAGCTTTTCGCGCTCCATCCAAGCGCTGTCCTTTAGAGGATCACATTTTGGGCATTTTACACGTTGGATTTGTGTTGTTGTCTCCAACGAAGCTTCTTGTACTTTTTCATGAGAACAGTCATGTGGTCTTTCCATGTTAAGATCATAAAGTCTCCATTTTCCAGTATTTTCATTATGTTGTTGATCCCATGTGAAATTACCGTCTATGCCACATTTGTTACAAATCATGATGCTCCCAGTAGAAGTTTATTTTCCGATGGATTTGACCATTTCTGTGAATTTTTTTAGACCGCCGGTTTGCTCTAACAACGTTCCGATCACCAATCCGTCTGCTCCGGCCTTGATCAGGGAGCTGGCTGTTTTTGCCGATCTAATACCTCCACCAACCATGATAAATCCGTCAAACACTGCTCTGACGGTCTGAACCATCTCTGGGGTGACGTTTTGCTTAGCTCCGGATCCCGCTTCTAAATATACGAATCTCATACCCATGTATTGGGCTGCCATTGCGTAAGCTGCGGCGATTTTTGGCTTGTCAAAAGGTATGCCTCTGGCGTTGCCAAAGAACCAAGCTGATGTGCCTTCCCCAATTATCAGATATGCTGTTGGAAGTGCCTCCAGTTTCATCTTCCTTACCAGTGGCGCTCCGAGCGCTTGGGCCTGGGTGATGTAATATGGGTTCTCCGAGTTCATCAAACAGCTGAACAGAATTGCATGTGCTTTTGGAACTACACCTGTAATGTTTCCGGGAAATAGAACAATGTCAAGTTTGGTCCTTCTTCTCAAGATTCTGACCGCCTTATCCATCCCCATTTGATCAGTGGCGGAAGAGCCCCCAACCAGAATTACGGGGTAAAAATCCTTCATGTTTTTAGTTGCATTGAAAAGTTCCTTTGCCATCTTTTCGACGCTGGATGTGGAGCTAAAGTTCTCAGAATCAACCAGCAAAAATATAGCCGTTTTACCCCCCTTTTTGCACTTTTTTAGCCTAGTTTCGACCTTATTTCGCATACCTACGGTACGATCGAGACGTGGCATTAAAACTTAATTGAAAGAAGCTATACTGTTTTGTATAGCTATGAGCGACCCCGATAAATCCAATTTTAACATAATTATTAGAGAAATTATCAAAAAATCACTGTTTACAGAGCGACAAATTGAAATTATTCTAAAACAGAAGAAAGTGTTGGATGTAGAGTTTGGTGTGTCTAAGGGCGCCTACTACAGGCAGTTAGGTCAGGCACGAAGTAAGATTGAGAGCCTATACTATACAATACTTCTCTTACAGGCGTACGATGTGATACTTCCTGAGAGTGATGTGATGTTTAGGCTCGCAGAACAAGTTAATGTGATGAAAGATAGTGACTTTACGCCTGAAAACGAGAGTCAGATTATTGATGTTATACAGAAAGCAGTGAAGCAGTTAGTTAACATGTGATTTTGTTTGTGAGTTTAGTTAACAAAATTTGTGATGTTATGATTTTTTATTCGTAAAATTGTAAATTATAGTTGTCCCGTTATGATAAATCATTTCGTTGTTAGTTTGTTGTGATGATAATTGATCTTCCAGATGCTGGCATCATATTGGTTGCAGTGCTAGCATTTCTTAGCGGTCTTGTTACTTTGTACTTGTATGGCAAGACACGTTCGGTTGGAGTGTCGCAAAAGATTGCTCCAACAAACGCTGAACGTATTGATTACTACGAAAAGGAGTTGATTGACATGAAAATACGCCTAGACGCTATGGAGTTGGATGGTGAAACGTTCACCAAACCTGATTTGGCTACGAAAAAAGTCAAGTCGTTCGATGTACCAGAAGTGGAAGAACCAGAATTTATTACTCCAAAACCTAAAGCGTCACCTCGAGTTCCGAACATGAGCTTTGAAGACTCAGTTACGTTTGTGTTGAAAAAAATCACAGAGGGTCCGATGACATCACGTGACATTGAAGTGATGTTTGGAAAATCACGTGAGCATGTTTCGCGGTTGATGAAAAAATTATTTGAGGATGGTTTGGTTGGTAGAGACACTTCTGCCAGGCCTTACAGATACACAATTGCCGATAAAGGTAGAGAGCGAGTTGGTTCTAGTGAAGGCGATGTTGTTTATGCAGTCTCACAATAACGTCTAAGGATGTTTTTGCGCTATACGAATGATTTGGTATGACCACTCCCTTCCTATACGTGCACGCTCAACCCTGTTTCGTGAAGCAAATCTAGCCAAGTATGTTGAAACTACGCTTAGTTTGATAGGCTCGTTGTACTCATCCTCATACTTTTCAAGCACGCCTGAAGAGGTGAACTTGCCTGCAGGGAAGTGGTTCTCTACAACATTCCATATCTTGCCTCCTACAGAGTCCAAGTCTGGTGTTTGTTCTTCCTCTATGTTCATTAAATCCATTAATTCGAATAGTTTTAGGACTTTGTCCTTTGTTACGTTGCCCTCAATGTCAAACTTGAATTTGGCGCCTTCGTTGTCCTCTAGGTTTATTCGTATCCTTCTCTGTTTCATGTCGAGATCTATGAGGATCTTGTGTTAACACTTGAATGGATCCTACAAGTTTTGTTAACAAACAAATGTGTTAAGATTGACTGCCTGGCTCACGCTGGTATGTTTTTGGATGTTAACAGAGCCTGGACTGGAAATGGGGGGGTAGGGTTTAGTTTTGTGCCTAGAGTGGAAATTATGGGGTGTTTTTGGTCTGTTAACAGTTGTTAAGGCTCTTCTTAACACCAATAACAACCAAACAAGCCAATTTTACACTCTTTTTACAAAAATATAACATATAATTAACAAAACCTTTTGTTGTGAACCCACACACCTTGGTTTCTACTCTTTTTATTTTAAAAAAATTTTTTTATGATAGTAACAAACTAACAAAAACTAAATCAAAATAACATACTATTCTAAAAATAGAAAAGAAATAGTGGTGTGTGTGTCATCGATCAGGCCGATCAGCGCATGTCAACCAGAACGATCAATGTTGTAAAAACGAACTACTGGATCCATTCAAGTGCCAAATCACAATAAAAAATGATCTCAAAATGAGCACAACAACCCTAGATCCAGTGGAACGCTTGCTTGACAGTGCAGAACAAGGCAACTCGATAATCAAAAACCCAAACGTGTTGCGTCACGACTACATCCCAGAGCGAATTTTACACAGAGACAAACAACAAGAGCTGGTAACACAATCATTAATTCCATTATACAAAAAATCAATACCACCAAACTTGTTGGTTTATGGTAAACCCGGTACTGGCAAGACACTTGTTGTAAGAAAAGTGTTAAACCAAATTCAAAATAGGGTTGATAAGAATTCATATCAAATTAAAATTGCAACCACAAACGCAAAGGATCAATCAAACCTTTACAATGTATTGGTTGACTTGGGTAGACAACTTGGTCTTAAATCAAAAAAAACACCTGACGACAAACTTTGGTTACCAGGAACAGGCCTATCAATTAGCGAAGTCTTTAATCGAATTCTTTACATTATTGAAAAAAACAAACTGAACACCGTTTTTGTAATTGATGAAATAGATCATCTTGCTAAACTTGTTGACAAGACAGGCAAGGATGTACTTTACTCAATTACAAGAGCAAACCTAAAACTAAAAAATGGCTCGTTATCATTGATTGGAATTTCTAATGATGTTGGATTCAAAGATAAATTAGATCCTAGAGTTATTAGTACACTAAGCGAGGAAGAGCTTGTTTTTCCTGGCTATGAAACAAACGAAATAAAAGAAATTTTAGAAGACAGAGTACCACTAGCCTTTGAAGAAAACTCAGTTTCAAGCGGTGCTTTGAATCTATGTGCATCTATGGCATGCAGAGAACACGGTGACGCTAGGAGAGCAATAAAACTATTAGATGTAGCAGCAAAGACCGCAGAGTTAAAACAAGACAGCTCTATAACCGACGAACACATACGTTTAGCATCACAAAGAATTGAGGTAGATAAGGAATCACAACAACTCAACGCTTTCTCTCTTCACGAAAAACTACTTGTAATAACCATAATGAAATCACCTAACATTTCGACAGGAGATGTATATGCCGCCTACAAATCACTTTGTAAAACAATACAGCAAAATACACTTACACAAAGGAGAGTAACGCAAATGCTTAACGGAATAGAACTATCTGGGCTCATTACTGGCAAAATGACACACCAAGGAATTCATGGGAACACGAAGAAGTTCAACCTCACAATTTCAGCAGATTTGATAAAGAACACTCTCAAATCTAACGAAATATTTGCTGATATTTTATAATCAGAAATTAATATAGGATTCCGGTTTTGTCTGACTGATCACCATTACTGATAGATCAGAGAACTCCTTTCCCTCCAAATCCTGCATACTTCCAGTGAAGGTTTGCTCTTTTCCATTAGTTAGCGACTCGAAGACATGAACGGGAATTTTAGGTGTGTTAAAACCATTTTTCTTAAGATAAAACGCGACTTCTGACGGCATGAAATGCTTTTGAGGATTATTTGGCCAAGGTCTGGGAATTAGTATAACATTTTGTCCATCAATCACAGCTTTTTGAAGATCCAACTTCTTTTCTTCAATTGGTGTGGTAACATGCATTGTAATTACTTTGGATTTATCTAACGGCACTTGAGCTTTTGAGGCAGCAACTTGAATCGAACTAATACCAGGAACTAACTCAATATCACCGAAAATCTCAATCAGCCTGTCTACAACCTCAGATTCAGAAAAGTTTACGTCTCCAGTAAATGGGATAACCAAAACCCCATCCCCCAACTCTTTCTTAACATGTTGGTATGTTTTTTCCTGATCCACCATTGTAATTATATGAGTTTTTTTATCCTTGATCAAATCGGCTATAACATCAAGTGTGTATTTGTAACCAACAACAACATCTGCATCAGCAACAATTTTTCTTACTGTTTCTGTAACATAATTCGGGGAGCCAGGACCAACCCCAACGGCAAAAACCTTACCCATCTTATTTCATCACAATTTGTCTATCTTTAATATATTTTACAAACCCTGACCAGTCAACCTTCAAAAACTTCGTCGGAGCACTAATCGGATATTTCACCCAATCCTGTACAACAGAAAACTGAAGTTTCTTCTCCTTTCCACCTTCAATTACATCTAAAAATAATACACTGCCCCAAACCTTTTCTTTTGATTCAATGCTTAAGATATTATTAAAACTAATTTTTTGATTTTTCTTATTTTCTAAATCTTCTCTCAAGTTTTCTTCACCATAGCCATCCTCTACAATCATTACATCCTTAGATTGCAACAACCTAACTATCTGTCTGGTCCTAATAGCACCCCACCACTTCATGGGTGCCTCAGTTTTTTTAATAAAACACAAGTTTTTGTTGGTTAAAATTAACATTCCTTCTCTGCCTTTACCACTGAAAAATCCCCTACTCTCTCTCCAAATTGAGAGAACATGTGCCTGAATTTTTTCTTCCGCTTCCATACGGCAACATAATTTTAACTTGATAAAAACTAATCCTACGTTTGGCTTTTATTGGAGCTGGAAAAACCAGCACCATGGATTTTAAATTTTTAATAATTTCTGCAGTAATAATGTCTGGCTTTGTAGGCAGTGCGTTTGCACAATATGAACCGCATGTAACGCCGCAAGAATTTAGCCAGGAGGAGATAGACGAAATGAAGCAGAAGGCTGTTATCATTACTATGAATAGCGGAACTTTTTTTATCGAGTTTTTCCCTGAAGAGGCTCCTAACACAGTCCATAACTTTTTGGAATTAGTTGAAAGCGGTTATTATGACGGTACAGTTTTTCATCGAATTATACCAGGATTCATGATTCAGGGTGGGGATCCAAACACCAAAGATCCTGATTCTGATCGAAGATTATGGGGGCAGGGAGGACCTGGATATCTAATCTTTGAAGAATTTAACACATTTCAACACGACCGCGGAATTGTTTCGATGGCAAGGGGTGATCATAAAGATAGTGCAGGGTCACAATTTTTTATCGTGCATAAAGATTCGCCTCATCTAGATGGAGAATATACAGTCTTTGGAAGGCTAGTACCAGGCTTACCAAATGCACTCAATCACATTGCATCCCTTGAAACAGACGGCAATAATGCGCCACTAGACCTTTTAGAAACTAGAATCATCACAGCTGAAATACTTGAGCCTTATACCAGCGCCAACATATCGATACCAGACAGAAACCAATCATATATAGAAAAAGAAGACAGGGGAAGTGGAGTCGGAACCGAAACTTATTACAATTCTCGTCATAACATCTCATTTGATATTCCATATCGATGGACTGTTACTGAAGCAACTGGAACACAACTTGGTATTATAATTGAACCTGATGACCTGGAACATAACGTACAAACTCAGATAGAACAAAGTGGATTTATTCCAAAAGTGGTTGTAACTGCAGAGCCAAGAGATCCTAGGGAAGACGCCGGTGTCAGCCCCGCATTCTTTTCAGTACAAGGAGGAGAAGACCCTAAAATTTTAGGTAACTACGTATTTGAAAGTGACGACGGAAGAAAAGCACATCTTATAACTACAACCCAAGAACTACACGGCACCGAAAAAGGAACCGTTCAATTCAAAATAATACAACTCACCTTTATCAATTCAGAGTTCCAGTACTCTATAATCTATGTCAATGTTACAGAGTGGTTTAGATATGAAATCAACGCCTTCCTTCAAACGGTAAATAACTTTGAAGTTATGATTGATGGGAAAATGCAGCCCATAAATTTTGATAGCAGCCCAGTTTTTAAACAGTTGATAGCCGAGGCAAAGGCAAAACCTGAGCCTGAGTCACTGCCGCCAGCAAGAATTGGAGGCTGTCTAATAGCTACGGCAACTTACGGTTCTGAGCTTGCACCGCAAGTTCAGCTCTTAAGAGAAATCCGTGACAACACTGTACTCCAAACACAATCAGGAACATCATTCATGACAGCATTCAACCAATTTTACTATTCGTTTAGTCCAGCAGTAGCTGACTATGAAAGGGAGAATGCCGTCTTCAAAGAAACAGTGAAATTGACACTCACTCCTCTATTGGCGTCATTAACTCTACTACAACATGCAGACATTGACTCTGAGTCCGAGATGCTTGGTTATGGAATTGGCATAATATTGTTAAACATAGGCATGTATTTTGTTGCTCCAGCTGTTCTGATAACGAAGATTAGAAGTTTTTACAAGTTACAATAAAATACTCAAAAATAGTGTTATTTGTATGAAAAAAGAGTATGTTGTAGTGCGTATTGACGCCGCACCAGATGCATCTCCTTACGTAATAGTTTCTTTATCTTCCAAAAAAGACGTCCAAGAAAAAAATGGACCATTATCTTCTCCGTTTGGTAAGACTAACGTTATGGGATTTTCCAACATGAATGACATGGCCAAAGAGCTTAACAAGATGATGTCTGGCGGAGGAGTTGGTATGATGGGTAACACAACATCCATAAAATTAGACATGATTGAATACAAAAAACTAGGTCTTTCAGTAGGAGACAAAGTGTTTTTGGATCTTACAAAAGCTGAAAGTTCAGGCGTTTAATCCCAAAATGATCCACTTTATTTGAAACTAGACCCATACTAATAAGGCGAAATGGGACTATTTGGTAAAAAAAACAACGATGAAACAAAGTGTAACAAATGTGATCTAGAGTTTTCTTCATCAGAGCGGTTAGAACGTCATACTGAGAAGGCACATGGTAAGAGCTCAAAAACTCAGATCAAAAAGGAAACATGGGGAAGCATCAAAACCAGAAACAGAAAGAACCGAAATGTAGGTTCTGGATAAAACTATCTTAGTTTTACGTACTCGTATGCGCCAAGCTTATTGTCAAAACAATATTCAGTTTTCTGGTAATTCTTTCGAAGCTCTGTAACTTGGCTTGCTATTTCTTTTGCATCTTTTTTATCAACAACTATTTGTTTGATGAATGATGCAATTTGTTGCATTTCTGACTCTTTCATTCCCAAACGTGTAACTTCGGAAGTTCCAAGCCTGATTCCGCCTGGATGCATGTAATGTCTCTTGGCTTTTATATCACCTGGAATCAGTTGTCTGTTTACAATGATGTTTGCCTTTTCCAAATCAGCTTCAATTTTACCGCCGTCGCCATAATCTAGTACATTCATAACAGTTTGGTGTGATTGCGTGAAATTCTTTTTTTCACCTAAAACTTTGAAGCCCAAATCATTTAATGCTACAGCTAACGCCTTTGCATTTTTAATTGTTTGACTTGCATAATCTTTTCCAAACTCCAATGCCTCTGCAAATGTAACTGCCTTTGCGGCCATATGATGAATGTGATGAGAACTTGTGAGTCCTGGGAACGTTGCTTTTTTAATTGCTTCAGCATTTTTCTCAAACGCTAAAACAAGTCCACCCTGTGGACCAAACAATGTTTTATGCGTACTCATAGTCATAGTATCTACTCCCTCCCTTAACGGATCTTGAAACTCTCCTCCAGCTATTAATCCTGCAACATGAGCGGCATCGTAATTGATATGAATGTCATAACCTTTCAGAAAGTCAGCCAGCTCTTTGACTGGATGTGGAAATAAAAACACAGAGCCACCAAACATGGCTATCTTCGGCAATCTATCTTGCTTTTTTAACTCTTCAACCTTCACTTTTGTTTTCTCAACATCAATGTTCATCTCTTCAGAGTCAAATGCGAAAAACTCAATTTCTAGACCATGAACAAGACCCGCAGTTCCCGAGTGCTCCTTTTTACCATGGGAGATGTGGCCACCAGCTGGAATTGATGGAGCTAACATAACATCACCAGGATTTGAAAAAGCTGAATAAATTGCTAGATTAGCAACAACTCCAGAAATTGGTCTCACATCTGCAAACTCTGACTTGAATAATTTGTTTGCGAGATCCATACACTGGATCTCAACCTCATCAATGTAGGTACAGCCAGCATAGACTCGTTCTCCAGGCCAACCTTCAGCATATCTATTACCAAAATCGGAGATTATTGCTTCTCTCACAGCTGGGCTTGGAATGTTTTCACTAGCGATCAAAGGAATCGAGTTTTCAAACCATTTGTTATGTTTTTCCAAACTTGCAAAAATTTCATCATAAGCGTCTTTATTTGAACTATTTGCCATCCTATCTATCTTATTTTTCCCAATTAAAAAATACCTATCTGTTTTAGAATGAATGATAAATAAGGTATAAAATAGGCAAACGGAGTTTTTTGGCATGGCAGTTCAAGCTTCATCAGCAAATATGCCGGTTGTTTTGCTTAAAGACGGCGCAAGTCAAACTAAGGGCAGAGAGGCACAAAAAAACAACATTGCGGCAGCAAAAATTATTGCTGAAATAGTGCATACTAGCCTCGGTCCAAGAGGTATGGATAAGATGCTTGTTGACTCGTTAGGCGATGTTACAATTACAAATGATGGAGCTACTATTCTAAAAGAAATTGATGTACAACATCCAGCAGCAAAAATGCTCGTTGAGATCGCAAAATCAACCGACAACGAAGTGGGTGATGGTACAACATCTGCGGTAGTTTTAGCAGGCGCACTTTTAGAACAAGCTGAATCACTTTTGTTGCAGGAAGTCCATCCTACGATAATTGTTGATGGCTATAGAAAAGCAGCAAACAAAGCCAAAGAATACACCAAAGATATTGCTGATCAGGTTACTGCTGACAATAAACCAACCCTACTAAAGATCGCAAAGACATCCATGCAAACCAAATTGGTGAGGAAAAATTCTGATCAACTTGCTGATATGGTTGTGCAGTCTGTACTAGCTGTTGCTGAAAAAAATGATAGTAATTACACCGTGGATATAGATGACATTAAAGTGGAAAAGAAATCAGGTGGGTCAATTGCGGACTCTTCAGTTTTACAGGGAATTATTCTTGATAAGGAAGTGGTTCATTCAGGAATGCCAAAAAAAATAACCGATGCTAAAATCGCTCTTATTAATACTGCATTAGAAATCAGTAAGCCAGAAACAGACGCTAAGATAAACATCTCAAATCCACAACAAATGAAATCATTCTTAGACGAAGAAAGTAAGATGCTCGAAAAAATGGTTGACAAGGTAGTTGGCTCTGGCGCCTCAGTTGTCTTTTGTCAAAAAGGAATCGACGATATGTCTCAACATTATTTATCTAAGGCAGGTATACTTGCTGTCAGAAGAGTAAAAGAAAGTGATTTAACAAAACTAGCAAAAGCTACTGGTGGAAGAATCATAACAAATCTAGACGATTTATTTGAAAAGGATTTAGGTACTGCTGGTTTAGTTGAGGAAAGAAAAATTGAAGAAGACAGATGGGTCTTTGTCGAGGACTGTAAGCATCCAAAATCTGTGACTCTTTTACTAAGAGCAGGCTCGCAAAGGGTTGTAGATGAAGCAGAAAGATCTGTACACGATGCCATCATGGTAGTAAAAGACGTTATGGAATCACCATTTATTGTAGCCGGTGGTGGAGCGCCTGAAACATTTGCTGCGACTAAGATTAGAAGCTGGGCAAAATCACTTGAAGGTCGTGAGCAACTTGCAGCAGAAAAATTTGCAGAGGCTTTGGAGGCTATTCCACTCGCACTTAGCGAAAATGCAGGAATGGATCCAATTGACACACTTGCTTCACTTCGCTCAAAACAGCTGAATGGTAACAAATGGACAGGTATTGATGTAATGAAAGGAAAAGTAGTAGATATGAAGTCGAGCGATATTATTGAACCTCTTGCAGTTAAACACCAAATTATCTCAGCCGCTGCCGAGGCAGCATGTATGATTTTACGTATTGATGATGTTATCGCAACTGCAAAGTCAGCAGGCCCACCACCTGGCGCAGAAGGTGGAATGCCACCCGGAATGGGCGGAATGGGCGGAATGGGCGGAATGCCACCCGGAATGGGCGGAATGATGTAGATTCTATTATTTTATGAAAACTATTACAGAAACTTTAGCAATTTATTTTTTAATGGTTAATGTACAAACGATATCTGCAATGAGAGATTAAGATGACTAAATGGAAACGTTTGAGAAAACTAAGGGAAAAAAAAAGATTTGGGGCAGAAGCACTAAGACCCAAAACTGAAGGAGAAGAAGTAAAACAAACCAAACCAGAAAAGATTTCTAAAAACATTCAACAATCTCAGGAAATTGAAAAACTTGATAACACTAAAACTTCCAAGCCGATTGCAATTCTTGCTCAAATTCCTCGATATGCTTACCTGCTGGTAATTTTTGCGTTACTTGCAGGCGTTTTTTTCCCGCTAATAACACCTGGAATACCTTACGATTATGTTATACAAGGCACAGCAACATTATTTCTTGGGCTAGCTGGCGGCATACTATTATTCAAAGCTGCAACGTCAGATAATAGGAGAGGAATTTTAGTCGCCATAGGCTTTGCATTAATTGCCATCTCCCTAACACTGATTTATCATTTACAAGAGGCATTTCGTTCTTTCTTCTTTTGATTTATACATCAAAATATAGATAAAACTCGTGAGGGTGTGGTCTGATAGAAATCTCGCGCTGATCCTTTCTCTCCAGCTCAATAATTCTGTCAATTACATGATCTGAAAAAATTGGATTTAGAAAACTTCTATCGCTTTCAAGTTCATCCAAAGCTACGCCCAAGTTGGCAGGCAAAACACCAATACCTCTCTTTTTTCTCTCTGTTCTAGACATTTTGTAGATGTCTTCATGAATTGGATCTCCGGGGTCTGTTTTCTTTTTTATTCCATCAAGACCCGCAGACAAAACTGCAGAAAATACAAGATATGGGTTAGACGATGGATCAGGAACTCTATACTCCAGTCTTTTCAGACGAGAATATTTTTCTCCTTTAAAGTGACCCGGAATTCTTATTGTTGCAGATCTGTTGGCGGTACTCCACGCTATGTAGACAGGCGCTTCATATCCTGGTACGAGTCTGTGGTATGAGTTAGTTGTTGGATTTGTAATTGCAGCCAATCCTTTAGCATGCTCCATAACTCCACCACAAAAGTAACGCCCTATCTGACTTAATTCAATTGGATCGTCTTTGTCAAAGAAGGTATTTTTTCCAGAGTTCCAAAGACTGACATTAGTATGCATTCCTGAACCTGAATCCATGGATATTGGCTTGGGCATCATTGTAGCAATCTTTTTGTGTTGTTTCGCTATGTTTCGTACAACATACTTGTAAGATTGGGCACTGTCAGCAGCGTTTGTCATTTTATCATAAATGATATCAATCTCACATTGTCCTGCGGTAGCTACTTCATGATGATGGTTATCACACAAAATCCCAAAATTCTCGTTCAATACTTCTACACAATCATTTCTGTACTCAGTTAACGTGTCTGAAGGTGTGCTGGGATAGTAGCCTTCTTGCAGTCCCATTGGATATCCAGTTCCTTCTTGGCTCCAGGGGGCTTCTTCTGATTCAATTGAGTATGACTGACCCTTGTAGGGAGTTAATACATCCCAATGAATTTTATCAAAAACAAAGAATTCTACCTCTGGTCCCCAAAAACTGTCGTCAAATCCCTGTGTCTTCAGATACTCCTCAGCCTTTTGGCATATACCCCTAGGGTCGGTGTCTAACCTTCCTCTACCAGCTCCCCAGTAGATATCACATAACATTCTAGCTGATTTTTTTTCTTTCACCCATGGAATTATTGCATATGAATTGGGATCAGGCTTTAGTATTAGATCAGAATCATCAATGCTGGTAAATCCCACAATGGAAGAACCATCAAGTTTTGGAAGACCATCTTCCATTTGTTCAGGCGTAAATGTGTTAGCAGAAATTGTAGTATGATGAAAACGTCCAGGCAGGCTGGTAAATTGCAGATCGATAAATTTTATTTCCTCCTGCTTGATTTTAGCAAAGATGTCATCAGCAGAATATTCAATTCTAGTTGGTTTACCTCCAATGACTTTATATGGCAATTTCTTTTCTTCAACAGAACAAAAATAACCCCGTGATTTAAGGATTATTAGATGCGTTTCAATGGCAGAACAAAATAAAATTAACATGCACTATCTCCACACACTTGCCTTACAGGAATCTGAAACCGACACAATACAAGAAATTGATTCAAATCTTTACAACTCAATTTCAGATTTAATCAAAAATTTGAAAAGTGAGGAGCATGATGGTATTAAGGAAAAAATCAATCAAGCCATGATAAAGATGATATCTGATACAACATCAGTACTTCTGAAGTTAAGGCTAGAAAAAGCCACCTTAGAAAATTCGAACCAATCAGTCTTACTTGATGAAGAAAAATACATCCTTGACTCTAAGAAGGAAATGTTAGAGAGAAAAGAAGTAATACTCTCTGGAATCTTAAATGGAAAACCACACAGTTTAGATGATCAATAAAAAATAGGTGTCTGTAATGTCGCATCCAGGCTCAGTTGACATCATCGATTTTGTTTTATTGACAATTTATCCAGTGGGGGGATTATTTATCATTGAAATTTTAAGCAGAATTATTAGTAGAACAAGCAAGCCAGTTCCTTCATGGCTCAAACTGTCAATGCAGGGTATAACCATGGTTGGGTTTGCAGTGGCTTATACTGTTTTTTTACCGTTTTTCATAAACCAAGACACCCATACTGCTGAACCACATACTATCACAGCATTTTGTTTGCTTGCACTTGCAGTTGCCTTGTTTTATCAGGCAAGACGTGCAAAAATTAACCCAGAAACATCTCTTTACTAATTATTAGCCAAATCTGCCCAGCATCCTTCGGAACCTGTTCTTTTTCCCCGTTCCGCCATCACGAATAATTTTTCTTTTTTCACCAAATCTTTTTGCTCTGAGTTGAGTAAGCTTCACACATCTATGGTCTTCTGGCAGTCTGTGTTCTGAGCAAAACGGATCCTTACAGTAATTACATTCGAAAGGCATGTCTGTCATATCCCCACAATAGGCGCACTTTGCTTCCAGCATAACTAAATTTAGTTTTTTTCTTAATAAATCAGCTACATATTTTAAAAACACATTTACGGAGTTTATTGAAATTATTGATAATGTCGATCGAAGGCAAAGTTGCTATTATTACAGGAGCTAGCAGTGGAATTGGTTATGCTACCGCATTAGCGCTATCCAAGGCTGGTGTAAAAGTGGCAATAGGCGCCAGACGAACTGACAAGCTGGAGCAGCTAGAAAATGAAATTAAAAAGAATGGTGGCAATGTGTTATCACAAAAGCTTGACGTTACGAAAAAAGCTGACTGCGATGCCATTGTTGATCAGACAATAAAAAAATGGGGAACAGTTGATATTTTAGTAAACAACGCAGGTTTAATGCCACTTAGTTTTGTAAAAAGTCTCAAAGTTGACGAGTGGGAACAGATGATTGATGTGAACATTAAAGGGGTATTATTTTGTACTGCAGCAGTTATCTTACACATGAAAGAAAAAAAATCAGGTCATATAGTTAACATTTCATCAGTTGCAGGCAGAGTGGTATTTCCATCTGGAAGCGTATACTGTGCAACAAAACACGCTGTTACTGCTTTTAGCGAGGGATTAAGGCAAGAATTTAGCGCACGTTCAAACATTAGGGTAACATGCATTGAACCTGGAGTGGTTGAAACAGAACTGCTAAACACAATCACCGATGAATCGTTACAAAGTTTTATTGAAACTTCAAAAAAGACGCAAGGACTAAAAGCAGAAGATATTGCAGGGGCGATTTTATTTGCAGTGCAATCACCAGAACATATGAATGTGAATGAAATTCTGGTAAGACCCACTTCTCAAGAACGATAACGTTTTCAGACCAAACCATCAGACGGTTTAATAATTTCACAATTTGTGCCTAAAACAGGGGATCGTGGTCTAGCTTGGTATGATACTAGCCTGGGGGGCTAGTGGTCGCAGGTTCAAATCCTGCCGGTCCCGTTATAGTTTCAAAACAGATAGTAAGTTCTCAAAACTTTCTCTAGTTCCTTCCCGTTTGTATCTACGCAACACTGTAATCATTTTTTGTTTTTTAGGAATTTTATATACACGACCTATGATTTTCGAAATTCCAGATCCGATACAAAGGGCCTGAGTTGCAGATGTAACATTTGAAACTTTTCTATCTATACTTGAACTTTCAAAATCAAGAATGGTAATTTTCCTACCAATAATCACATGTTTTGATAAATTGCTTAGCTCTCCATGATCCAAACCGATTCTGTCCAAACTGTAACAGTCCTCTAGAATTTTTTTAATTATAGTTTTAAGCTGTGAGGAATTTCCTTTCTTCTTTAAACTATCAACCCAATCACCAATTTTTTTACCTTCTAAATATTCCATCACAAGAAAATTTTTACTAAAATTTACTAATTTCGGTCCCACATTGGATTGATTTGTTATTCCAAGCAACTCTGCTTCTTTTTTCAAATTTTTTCTAGGAGAATCATTCCGTCTGATTTTTACAGCAACTTTTTTTCTTCCTATTTTACCTAAAACTACTACTCCTACGTATCCCTTGCCTAGTATGCTAATAGTGCCTACTTGTAACTCACCTTGAAATGAAATACTATCTACACCAAGAGCCTTCAATTCTTTTATTCGTGATTTTATCTGTACTCTAGTTCCCCTTGGGTAAACCCAGATGTCCGAATATGGAGATTCAGTTATTTTACTAATTTTAACGAAAGATTGTTTCATCTGTTACGGCAATGTTTGCAATTGCCTCTTTAATGGATTTTGTTGAAACCTTATTTGCATCAATAATTTTTACACCTTTTTTGAAATCCTTCTCAAGCCCTTTTGGTATACCAGAATTTTTTAGATTATTCTTCAAAATATCTCGCAGAAATAATTTTACATCATCATGTTTTCGTTTCTGTAAGGATTGCATTTTACCTTCCTCGTTAATCCACATAAGTTGGCTTTTTTTTAGGTTTGCCGCAATGAATTTTTCACAATGTTCTTTACTAGATATTTCTGGGCCGCTTCTAACTAAACTATTTTCAATTTTTTTTGCATGCAATAAAAATATCAACGCCGCATTTTCCTTTTCATCCTTTGTGGATGAATTTCTTAAAACAGTAAATCCGCCTAGCTCTAACTGAGTTTTTAGTGCATTTGATGCACGCTTTATTTGGCCCCAAATGATATCATCACTTCTATCCTTAAACCTGAATTGTACTACAACGATTTTATCATTATTTTTCATAATACGCTTAGAAATAGGCTTTTTAAAAAATTTCTTAGAGGGTTTTTTCAAAAACGCTCTGCTTGCTAAAACAAACTTTCCTAAGTTATCCATTGAAATTGCAGTTCCAAGGTTTCTATTGTTATCAACTGGGTCAATGATTACAATAGGCGAATCAAATTTTTTTGTCGATTTTCCAACAACTTGTCCTTTCGTCAACTCTGAGATTTTCTTTATTGTTTTTTCAAAGCTACCAAAGTAGGAAATTAGTACCTCTGAGACATACCCACTAAAACCTTCTTTTGCTATTTCAGCTCCGTAAACATCTATGTGAAAAAAAAACTTTTTGAGAATTCTTACCTCTCCCTTTAATGAGTTAGATAATTTTTGTGACATGAATTTTGTATGATATATGGATCTGTCTGTAGCACTTTGCCACTCCCCTTTGTTTACGTCATAACATGGAACAATGTTTACTCTAGTTCCGTCAACAATTGCCTCTACAAATGGATGCTCTGCGTATCTGGTGTATGGCTTGTATTTCTTTAAAGATTGAAAACCTACCTTAGTCCCAATACTTCTAAAATCCTTTTCAGATGTTTTTTTATTGAATTTAACAAATATGTCAATGTCAGCTTTTTCCGGTAACCATGTACCTTTAGCATATGAGCCACCTAGCTCAAAACCAACTACTTGAACATGTTTTTCTATACATTGATTTACTAAATCACAAACCTTTTTGGCAATACGCTGTTTTTTTTGCTGTAATTTTTTTGGCGGAGTAGCCTCTTTTTTTTGCATATCTTAAGATTGAATTCATTGCTTTCCTTTCACAACCAATAGATCTGTATAAATTGGACCATTTGGCGTAAGTTCACTTTTCTTTAATTTAATTTCTGAGACTGTTTGCTTCCCAAAATAATATGACGAAAATTTTTCTAGTTTATCTGACACATCTTCAATCTTGTTTTTTACCCTGAATATGGTCACATGTGGTTTGAATTTTTTATCTGGACTAAAACCAAGATGTGACAGCTTCGAGCGTATCATCTCTGCAAGTTTTTCAAGTTCATTGATACCATCATCAGTTCCAATCCAAATTACCCGTGGAAAATTTGGTTTAGGAAAAACTCCAATGCTCACAAAACTTATCGAAAATGCGGAAAATTCTATACTGTTTAAAACATCAGAAATTTTTTCTATCATCTCCTCCGAAACTTCTCCTAAAAACTGTACAGTAAAATGCATGTTGTAAGGTTCTACTGGTTTAGCTTTGATGTTTAATTCAGTCTGAATTTTATGAATGGAGTTTAAAACATCTTTGTTATTTACTTCAATTGCAACAAACGTTCGCATTATATTTTTTTGATAATGTGTTTTTAATGAATTCCGGTAGCTTCATAGACTAGAATTAGTAAACAATTTCATCTTGGCAAAGCTGATAGTTTGTCTCACTGGCATGCCGGGGTCTGGTAAATCAACCATAGTATCTGCATTGAAGGCTAGAGGTCTTGAGGCTTTGAATTTAGGCGATGGTGTTCGTGCTGAGGCAAAAAGACGCAATATAGAACCAACTGGAGACAGCTTAGGCAAGTTGATGTTAGAATTGCGTGAGAAAAATGGACCTGGTGCTATTGCTATCCTACTTACTGAACCAATAAAAAACTCTCAATCTAAAGTAATTATTATTGACGGTGTAAGATCAACTGCAGAGATTGAAGTTTTAAAGAACGCTGGCTCCGTTAAACTATTATCTATAGAGGCAGCAGCTGATACCCGCTACAAGTTTTTGAGCTCCCGTGGACGTTCAGACGACCCAACAACAAAAGAAAAATTTGAAGAGCGTGATAACAGAGAGCTTGGTGTAGGAATTGGTGAATCCATAGCAATGGCGGATGAAACCATTGTTAATAGTGACATTACACTAGACGAACTTACTGAACGAGCATACAAAGTAATTGAAGAATGGATTGATACTTGAAATCCTTAGATGTAGATTGCAAAGTATCCGCTTATTGTACCATAAACGCATCAGAGGATGTTAACAAAGTTCGAGCATCTCTATCAAATGTTCTAACTGATATGGATGAAAAATTAACTGGTGATTCTTTAGTTGCAAATTCAAACAACCATGAATCCTTAACAAAAATCTATGAAACTATGAGGTCAAGAAAGACCAAAAGTGCATATCGTAAACATCTAATGCGTAACATGACAGAAGATTCTACCTGGTTTTATCTTAACAAACAAGCTGCCTTTGCAAACGTTCCAGTTCTCTGTGACGAAGCAGATGAATCACCTTTGGGTCCAATAAAGGTAGTATTACATTCTACAAACATTGAAGATGTGATTGAATGGCTTGTATCTGATGCTGAATAATTTCAATCACACAATATTGATTTTTAATTGGTCCTTAGCAGCTATCACAGAATTATGAACAGCCTTTGCTTCCTCCAACAAAATATTTTCGTTTTTATACCTAGCAGAAAAATGTGTCAGAATCAAATTTGAAACATTTGCATTTTTTGCAAAAGTAGCAGCCTCTTTTGCCGTAGAATGACAAGTTTGAATTGCCTTTTCCTTTAGCTCATCCAAATAAGTTGAATCAAAAACTAGATAGTCACAATTTTTAAAAAACTCTTCTAGTTTTTTTGTGGGTCTGGTATCACCAGATATTCCTACCTTTTTTCCAGATACGTTTGGTCCCATAACTTCGGAAGGTTTTATTGATTTATTTTCAATTACAACTTCTTCTCCCTGCTGTAACTTATGCCATAATTCTCCCTTTGGAATGCCAAGCGAATTAGCTTTTTCAGGATAAAATGTTCCAGGCTTTTCTTTTTCCTCAAAAAGGAAGGAAAACGTAGGTACGGAATGCTCTGCTTCACAAGCATGAACTTGATATTTTTCCTCACTCACAATTGTCCCTTCATTTACTGGTGTTATTAGGACAGGAAACGACAAACCAAAATTCATAATTTTTGTATTTGCAGCAATAAGCTCTTCAATGCCTTTTGGGCCGTAAATCTCAATTGGTTCTGTTCTATTTTGCAAAGTCATTGTTTGCAGGAATCCTAAAATTCCAACACAATGATCTCCGTGTAAATGTGTGACAAAAATTTTCATTTTTTTGTTCCAGCCTAGGTTTGATTTTAGGTAAGAAATTTGTGCACCCTCTCCTGCATCAAACATCAAGATTTCTCCATCTCTTACTAAACAAATGCATGTAGTAGAACGTTCAAGTGTAGGCTGTGCACCACCTGTTCCTAAAAAAATAAGTTCCATCATTTTATCGAATTGATTCTGCTATTACTCCAGACACATCAACTTTTGATGTGCCTCTAGGTATGGTGTTTGTGCTTATGATTTGAGATGCACCAGCTTTTTTGATTTTCCTTTCTGCGTCTCCTATAAACAGTCCATGCGTGCATGCAACAAAAACTCGTTTACATTTTTGCCTCTTGAGAAATTGAGTAGCCTTGATCACACTACCACCAGTACTTATTATATCATCAACCAAAATCAAGTCTCTTCCACTAACATCTACTTTGGAAGATTGGATCCGTACTTTTCCAGTCTTTCTATTCCTAGATTTTTTTAATGTAATAAAATCAGTGTTTAATAGGCTAGCGAATTTTTTTGCTCTTAGGGCTCCACCCATGTCAGGCGAGACAACCAACGCATTTTTCAATTTCATCTTTTTAAAATATTTGGCAAGATCCGGAATAGCAGAGACATTTTCCTTGGGAATTTTAAAGTGATTTAGTGCTGTTTTGCTGTGTATGTCAACAACAATAATTTTTTTTGTACCTGCTACCTCGAGCATCTTTGCAACTATTGACATGGTAACTATCTCCCCGCTTAGAAATTGCCTATCTTGTCTCGCATAACCCATGTAGGGTATTACTGCATAGATCTTTGAGGCTGCCTTTCTGGCTTGGGAAATTATTGATAATGCCTGCAATAGGTTTGTATCAACTGGTGGATATGTGGACTGTACCACTAGTACGACACTATTTTTTGGTATGCGCCCGAATGTAATCTTGCTTTCACCATCTGGGAAAACCCTTGTTTTTGCTTCTACATATGGAGCCTTTAGTCTCCTAGCAATTCGTTTTCCTAGGTCTTTAGATGCACTTCCCGCAATAACAGCAAACTTAACCAACATTTCAACGAAATGAAACAGATTCTTAAGTCTTCAGAAAATACTAATCGCCTTCACCACGAGCCAAGTCACCAATTCCAAACTCATCAATGACTTGTTTGCGTTTGCTTTCATGTTCTGCAATCTCACTCGCTTCCCTCTTTTCATCGCCTTGGTAAACTGTTCTAATTGGCCATGGAATTCTAATATCATATTTTTTGAATTCCTCATACATTATGACTCGCATATCACTTTTCATTTTGAATTGTGAACCATAATCTCTAACATATACAATGATAGCAAAATCAAGAGATGAGTCATTGAATTTGTTAAACCTTACAGTCGGCTGAGCTATATCTACATGAATGTCTTTATCACAACCACAGCTTGGTTTGTTTTGGTCAAGATAAGGACATCGTGTTTGTCTCGCAACATGGTGTCCATTTGAATCTTTTACTTCAATGAGTGCACGCTTTCCTACTTTTACTAAAATAGCCGCAACTTGTTTTGGATCATTAAGATAGGATACACCAACATCAACTATAGCCGGCACCAATTTAATTTCCTTAGTATAATTAATGATCTCTGCAGAAACTAACTGCCGTGTGGGAATAATTGCTAAGGATTCGTTCAGTCCATGTCTTACATATGTAACTCGAGGAGTTATCCTATGCACATAACCATTATAACCACTTTCTAACTGGACCCTGTCCCCTTCAGTAAAGATTTTGTCTTTTCTTATTAGAATATATGCAAAATAATTTTCCATCGTTTCCTTTAATGCTAATCCAATACCCAATGCCATGCCGCCAGTTGCCGTAGCCAAAACAAAAAGATCAACACCCCACCAGCCAACTACACCAATCACAGTAGCGACAAAAATCCCAATGGGAAGAATCTGCTTAGCTGACTTTGGAACGCGTTCTTCCTGTAATTCGGCATGACCTGCTGGTTTTGAGGCAGGAATTATTGGATCATATCCACGCTGCCTTTTTTCTTCTCTCCATAGATCAATTGGATAGATTTCTTGAGGTTTTGCGCCAAGTGTAAGCTTTCTTCCTGTTTCGTTATTTCCACTTAGGCAATCATTGAGATATTTTTCATATTTTTTCCTCTCTGCCTTTTTCCATTCTTCAAGAGGGTCCTTCCCCATCTTTTCATAACTTCCTATTGTAACACCCTTACTTGTTCGATAATTTTCCAAAAAGTTCAGCCCATCTTTTGTTTGTAGGTTTTTTTCAAACTCTTCCTTTGTCAGATCCTCTGGATGAGTTTTTGGTGGAATCCATTTGAATATTTTATGGAACAAACTATCCTCGTCGTCCTTAAAGCCCTTCACATCCTTCCAATTTTCAAAGTCTTCTGCTTCGAGTTTCGTTTTTTCCGCCTTGTTTAATCCGATTGGTATTAGATGGGAAACTGTGAATCCAATGACAAGTATGTTAATTGTGTTTAGTATCTTTGCAAATGTTTCGAGAGCTTCGACTGAGCTAGGATTGTGTGCATCAGTTTCCATCACTTGCACGAATACATTTATCGACGTAACCAATCCAATTGCAAAAAAAGCTAACATTGCACTTCGGACAAATCTTGCTACATGCGGACGGATATAACTAAACTTTTTCCCGTACATCCATTTACCAAAACTGCGGTACCCAGTTGCAAGTATAGCCAAGCCCACGCCAAGTATAACCATTAAGAGTTGAAGATCAGGATCAGATGCTAACAGCTCTGAAACAGTCTCAAATTCTCCTGCCGAAAATTCACTAAGTTCCTCTACCATCTCCCCTGTTCACTAATCAAAAATTAGGCTGAATGTCAGAATTATACCAATCAGTCAGTAGTTATTTAAGCACCAATCAAAATTTTTTATAAAATTTACATGCCTAGAAAATCAAAATTTGTGCCTATTTTGCCATTTTTTGCCAAGCTTTAACAATGTTATGTGATAAAATGAGTAATGACAGAGCAGCAACCACTTTGGTCAGTAGACGAGACCACCTCGATCAAGTCTTATACTTTAATGAATTTTCGTACAATTCCACAAATTCAGCAAATGTCAGAGGAAACACAATTTCAAATGGAGGTTGTTGGCAACGTACTTCCTTTTAAGACGAACAACTATGTCGTTGAGCAGCTTATTGACTGGGATAACGTTCCAAACGATCCAATGTATGTTCTAACATTTCCTCAGAAAGGCATGTTGATTCCTGAGCATTATGATAAGATGGCAACCACTTTGAGAAGTGGAGCAGATAAAAAAGAAATTGCACGTGTTGCAAACGACATTCGTTTGCAATTAAATCCTCATCCAGCTGGTCAGATGGAACTCAATGTTCCACAGCTAAAGGATGGAACAAAACTTTATGGAATGCAGCACAAGTATGATGAAACTTGCCTCTTCTTTCCAAGCCAAAGCCAAACATGTCATGCTTACTGCACCTTCTGTTTTCGATGGCCGCAGTTTGTTGGTATGGATGAGATGAAATTTGCCATGAGAGAGGGTGAGCAGTTAGTACAATATCTAAAAGAGCATCCAGAAATATCGGATGTTTTGTTTACTGGTGGGGATCCTATGATTATGAAAGCCAGCATGTTTTCTGTTTATACAGACGCCTTGCTTGACGCCAAATTACCCAACCTTAAGACAATTAGGATTGGAACCAAGGCTGTCTCTTATTGGCCTTACAAATTTTTAACCGATTCTGATGCTGATGAAACTCTGAAAAATTTTGAAAAAATAGTAAAAAGCGGGACACACCTGGCGATAATGGCTCACTTTAATCATCTTGTTGAGCTTTCAACGGACCCAATAAAGGAAGCAATCAAACGCATAAGAAATACTGGCGCTCAAATCAGAACTCAATCACCAATTTTGGCTCACATAAATGATGATGCAGACATGTGGGCAAAGATGTGGCAAAAACAGGTTTCATTGGGTTGTATACCATACTACATGTTTGTTGTTAGAGATACAGGCGCCCAACAGTATTTCGGGGTACCTCTTGTAAAGGCAGAAAAGATCTTTAGAACTGCATTTAGAAAAGTTAGCGGTTTGGCAAGAACCGTTAGAGGACCAAGTATGTCAGCTACTCCAGGCAAGGTACACGTTCTTGGCGTTTCGGAGATTAATGGACAGAAAGTGATGGCATTACAGCTATTACAAGGCAGAGAGTCAGAATGGGTAGGTGTGCCATTCTTTGCAAAGTATGATGAAAATGCAATCTGGCTTGATGATTTAGAGCCTGCCTTTGGAGAAAAATTCTTCTTTGAAGATGAGCTTAAAACAAAATACACAAAAACTGCCTAGACAACTATAATCCCTTTTTGTACTAGATACTGAATTCCTTGCAGAAATGACGAGTCTTCAATCTGGTCTGTTGCCCACCATCCAGCATTGTTCTTAATCCAAGCAGGAACTGCCTGTGAGCCCATCGATTCAGATGTTTCAGTAGGTGGGATAACCATAATTTCTTCCTGGATCAGATACTGAATTCCTTGCAGAAATGACGAGTCATCAATCTGGTCTGTTGCCCACCATCCAGCATTGTTCTTAATCCAAGCAGGTATTGATGTTTCATCAATGTTAATTCTGTTTACAACTACTGGAAGAATTGCATTAGCAAGATCACTTCCATTCAAGTTTTCAAACTGTAATGTCATTACCCCACTAACATTATCCGGAATATCAAATTCTATCACATCAAGTCCCATGTCAGCACTAACACTACTTACTTGCCCAATCTCCTTACCATCATGAAATATGGATAAATCATAGCTGACAGAAACTTGCTTATCTGCATAGAATGCATCTAAAATCTCGAAGTAAAATGTAATTATTGAACCAGATTTTATGCTTTGAGGCTCCCAGCTCAGATTTAGTTTGTACTGTGCATTTTCCGTCATTGTAGTTAGTGGCAAATTATCCGCTGATGGCATTATAGAAAAATCCATTTTGTTAGAAAAGTCATCTATTTTCTTTGACAGTTCCAAAATATCATTTTGATTCAATACGATATGAGCAACTCTGTTTTCTGCCGAAAAATCATCAATTGTTATTACACCGTCAGGTACTTGAAACCCATTCACGTTTGCTGAAAAACTTTCCACCATTAAATCACCAAAGGTTTTTGGAATTATAATCTCCTGATGCATAACCGAAGTCACCAGAATATTTTTTTCAGACCAATCAAATGGCATGGAATAACTAATCATCTTTTTGTTTTGGTCGTAGGTAAAATCATCATTAATCAATTCATAATATGTTATAACGCTCATCTTCTGCTGTCCAAAATTTATGTCATTGACACTGTGAGAAGTTTTATCTAAAAATGAAATCCCTACATCATAATCCAGTGGAGGAGAAAGAACATTCGAGTAATCATCACCCGTAGTTATGATAACTTTAAAATCGTATAGTCCTCCCGAACCAAATACATTTCCTTTAACATTAACAATTTTGCTTCCACTAAGCAAAGAGCCGAAAAAATTAGAATCTTCTTCCTCAACTGCGATTTGATCATCTTCTGTTGTATGCAGTTTTAAAACAAAGACACCATCATCTCTTTGGCTTGTTATGTCAAACAACACTTCGTTTTGTTTTGTTAGCATAACGAAATATGTAACATTCTTGACCGCAACACCAGTATCCGTTTCAAACAAGGCAAATGATATTTCTTTTGTATATTCATCAGGCCAAGTATCAGATGATATTTCAAGCGAAACTAATTTTGAGTCAAGCATTTCTGGTGGCATAATTTCATAGCCTAGGCCATGACCATATGACTCGGAAATCGAAGAAAACAATAGCATACAAGTCACCAAACTAAAGCATAAAACGCCTTGACTTTTCATATCAAAACACGCAAACATTACTTCCAGCCAATATCTTTGTATAAATATAGACCGAACCCTTTTGTACATGGTTTATAAAGACTGTAGAAATTAGATCGGGAAAGTGAGAAAAATGGTAAAATCTACGAAATCAAATTTAAAAGAAAAATGTCCTAGATGTGTTAAGGGTACTCTAGTAACTGATCATGAATCAGGAGAAATGTGTTGCTCAAAA
Source organism: Thaumarchaeota archaeon SCGC AAA007-O23 (assembly GCA_000402075.1). Classification (GTDB taxonomy): domain Archaea; phylum Thermoproteota; class Nitrososphaeria; order Nitrososphaerales; family Nitrosopumilaceae; genus Nitrosopelagicus. The sequence continues at coordinate 45,033 of ARWO01000031.1, read as the reverse complement.
TGTGGTTTTGTATTAACTGAAAAACTACAGGAATCAGGACCAGAATGGAGATCCTTTACTCAGGACGAACATGGTGATAGAGCTAGAGCTGGAGCTCCTACATCACTTACAATGCATGACATGGGACTTGCAACAATCATTAATCCTACTAACAAAGACGCATCTGGAAAGCCTCTAACTTCTGCAATGAAAAGTACAATTGAAAGACTTAGAACTTGGGATAGTAGAAGCCAAGTTCACGAACCAGTAGATCGAAACTTTAGGCAGGCATTTAGTGAACTAAATAGACTGAAAGATAAACTTGCTATATCTGACGCAGTGATAGAAAAAGCAGCTTACATTTACAGAAAAGCACTGGACAAGGGATTAGTTAGAGGAAGATCAATCTCTGCCTTAATGGCATCAGCATTATATGCTGCTTGCAGAGACACCGAAACCCCAAGAAATCTTAAAGATGTAGAACAGGCTGCAAATATAAAACGAAAGGACATTGCAAGATGTTACAGACTTCTTATAAAAGAATTAGATCTAAAGATGCCAGTTACGGATTCTGTTCAATGTATAGCACGTATAGCAAGCAAAATTGGAATACAGGAAAAAACAAAGAGACATGCAATTAAAGTCTTAAAACTTGCACAAGAAAATGAAATATCTGCAGGAAAGGATCCTATGGGACTGGCAGCAGCTGCGTTATATCTTTCATGTGTCAAAAATGGTGAAGATAAAACACAAAGAGATATTGCAGAAGCAGCCAATGTTACAGAAGTAACTATCAGAAACCGTTACAAGGGACTAAAAGATTCTACCGTATAATTTTTATTTTTTATCTTTAATGAAACCACCACTCTGACTTTCTGGGGGCGGAATTTTTTTTGCACCACCTAAGCCAATTGTAGTAATAATAACAGACGTTATGACAATAAAAAAGATAATTTGTGGATATGCCTCGGCATTCGGAAGTCCCATTGATAGTGGGAAAGTAGCCAATACTGCTGCTGCTAAACCACGTGGAATCATAACTGATGTTACTTTTTTGTCAAGTTTGGAAAACCCCCTAACAAGAACTGTTTTTGTGATAATTATTCTGCCCACATAAATTGCGAGTGCAGCTATAACACCAAAAATAACATATTCAATCTGGGTAAAGCTTGCTAGCAAACCTACAAAAACAAAGAAAAACGATCTTACCAAGAAAGTAACTTGGCTATGTAGTGAGTTGTCTATGGTATCCTCTGGAAACTTGATTTTGAGAAGTCGTGAAAAGTATGTCTTTTTTCCAAGCATCAATCCGAACACAAGAGCTGTTAGGGCTCCTGACTCACCAAACGAAGTGGCTAGGAAAAACAACAAAAATATCATTCCGATTGTTAGCATGTAGCTATGCTGAGCATTTTTCAGCTTTGATATAACAAACATCCAGGGAATACCGACCCCAAGACCAAGCACAAGACCGACCATGACAGCCTTTCCAATTGTCACTCCCAACAGATCAAGGCTAAATTCTCCAGACAACATTGCCTCGAACAAAACGAATGCAATAATGACAGCAAAAATATCAGTCAGTGCGGACTCGAAACTAAGCATGGATTTTGCATCATCAGATATGTGGATTTTTTGTACAAGACCGAAAACAATGATAGAGCTGCTACCACCAACTATTGACCCAAGCAGAACACTGTCTAACCATTCCCATCCTAAACCATAATGAGCAAGTCCAGCAACAATACCAACTGAGATTGCAAACCCTACAATTACAAGAACTATGGCAAAATGTGCTGTCTTTAAGACCTTGCCGATATGAAGATTCAACCCACCATCAAACATGATAATTATCAACGCAACAGCAGCAAAGTAAGGAACGATTTTTAGTACTGCCTCTGGTTGAATTATTCCCAAAACCGGCCCAATAACTATCCCCAAAACCATCAAAAATAAAATATCTGGAATACCTGTTTTTTTGAAAAATGCTTCTCCCAAGACGCCCATTATTATTACCACACTGGCGGCAAGAAGCAAGATTGGTGCTGATGCAACTAGCGAATCTCCAAATGATAAATTAGCTAAAATATTTTGTAAATTTGCGATTCCTTCTGGCAGAAAATTATAACCAGATCCCCCAGGATCTGGTTCGGGAATAGGGTTTTCTTCGAAATATGATTTCAGTATATCTCTTACATTTTTGCCTGCAAATTCACTGGTATCAACGTTAGAGAAAACCTCATCTCTGAAAAAAGAGACAAAACTGTCTAACAGTGCCAAGAATACTAAATTCATTATAACTAAGTCAATGTCTTGTCTATAAAATAACGATTAGGTCATATACAAATTATAAGACAGCTTACAAATTTTGAATAGTTGAGCGCTACAGATACTCTTAGAAATGATCATAAACAAATCAAAAGACTAGACAAGGTTATTTCAAAATGTTATTCCGCGATAAATTCTGGAAAGACTATCCCATTCACTGATTTGGAGACTATTACCAATATCATTTCAGAATTTCTGGATTCAATCCATTATTCTAGGGAAGAGGATTCATACTTTCCTTGTGTTGCTAGTTATGATCATCTCAAAAAAGAGATTCGGGCACTGCTGATAGAACATGAGTTTAGCAGGAATATAGCCTATAAAATCACACTTCATCTAAAACGTTGGAAAAATGGAGAAGATTCTAGTGAACCCGTAGCACGATTCCTAAGAACTTATTCGATTTATCTGAATGATCATATATCAAAGGAGGAGGATTTTTTCGAGCGGGCAGAAAAAGAGATTATTTCTAAAGAAGAGGAAAAGGAGATGTTTGAACAGTTTCAATCAGATATGGCGATTGCCAAAAAAATGGAATCTATTGTAAAAGAAATAGATTATTTGGAAAATCAGCCTTGGTTCAAAAATTAACTATGTTGTTAACTCTGGCTTCAAAGTCCAAGCAATACCAAGCGCTACAAAGGGGATTGAGATCAGACCGATAATTGGTAGAAGAGTGGATAGTTGACCTTGACCTACATCACCAGTAACCATCCAAGGTAAGGGGAGCGTAACTACAAACCAGATTGATGCCAAAAGAATAATCATATTGCGTCTTTTCTTTTTCTTGTTATTTGCCAATTAACTCACTTTTCACTATTCGAAAGACTATTTCTATTTTATCGCGATAAGGATATGGTTACTGAGCCTTTCAAATTTCCACTTCTTTTAATTGTAATTTCATAATTTGCCTCTCGTTCTACTTCTGGAATGTAAACATATTTCTGTCCAACATACTCCCATGTGTAGTATTTTGAGATGCCAGTGTCTACCGGCGTTCCTTTCAAAATAAATTCCTCAGAGAACATTGGTGTCCAAGCAGCTCCAGCAAAATCACTTCCAGCCGACCTTATCTTGATATCAATTCTAATTTTAGTAGGAGAATCACCCATCGGAACAAATCCAAGCTTGTAAGTTCCTTCCTCTAGATTGGGTAAAGAAGCCCTAAGAATTGGACGATCATCCCACTCAGGCGAAGCCATACGAATACTCCAAACCCCCTCATTTTCGGGATTATCTGGGTTTATCTGGGCTCCAACAAATACCACTCCTATGATGGCTGCGAGGATAATACCCCCAATTATCGGCTTTTTACTCACAACATTTGTGATGTTTACTAGTAAATCTAGTCATCGAAATTTCATGTACGGTTAACCATTATTCACACCGGAAATTAATAATTAATTTCTAAACCATGTTCCATGGCTTCGCTATCAAGTAGGTGGACAAAACCACAGACACCGGGCATATCTGAAAGATTAAACAGTGTAATCAAACCAAAGGGTGCCTTAAAACCACGTATAGAGTCAGCCATTAAAAAATTACAAGCTCAAACTTCAAAATTAGATAACATGCTTTCATCATTAGATAGCAGAAACGAAAAAGTTTTTCATAGAATCGTAGAAGCTACACAACAGCATGACACTCATACTGCTAAATCATTATCAAAGGAACTAGCTGAAATTCGTAAGGTTCGCCGTGTACTTGGAAATGCACGAATGGCTATAGAACAAATAGAATTACGGTTAACAACATTCCATGACTTGGGAGACACAGTAGTAACTGTAATGCCAACCATCGGACTTATGAAAAACATGAAATCATCGCTTGCGAAATTCATGCCAGGTGCAGACCAAGAGCTTAACAACATGGCAGAGATGTTAGGAGGTTTGATGACGGAAACCTTCCACAGCACAGATGCCTCATTTGGTGCTGATGCGGTTATGAGTTCAGATGCAGAAAAAATCTTGCAGGAGGCTTCTGCTGTAGCAGAGCAACAATCTGGAGATAAATTTCCTTCTATACCAGATCAGGTATCAGAACCTTCACAATCGCGTTTTATGTAAGTGATTTTAGATGCTACACAATTGGTTCAAAACTTCAACTCCAGAGAAACCCGGTTCAATTTGTACAAATTGTGAATCTATGATTTCTACAGATGATATATTTTGTACAAACTGTGGAGAAAAACGACAAATAAAAGAATCAGTATTTTCTTAACTTCTAGAATCTTTAAAACTCTTAATTTTACTAGCCTCGTCAGCTACTATTTTGTCAATTTCTGAAACTTTATCTTTTAGGCTGTAAACTATATTGCCGACATCGTCCGCATCTTTTTCCACCTCAGATCGTTTTCTAGTCAGTTCTTGCAACCCTTCATTTTCGTCTTGTATGAATTGATTTATCTTCGTAAGCTTTTCTTTCAAATTTCTAATATCAACTGATTCATCTTCAATGCTTTTTACCAAACCTGTTCGTTTATCCCTTAATTCTTTAATCATGGTTGCAACATAGTCAATAGCCTCTCCTAACTTGAATCGTTTATCCATCAATTGTTCTATTCCAAGCTGACTTTGTACTCCCGTTTCAGTTTGTGAATACGATGTTGTTTCTTCAACAGGTTCTGTAGCAGGAGTTTCATCTCTGCTCTCTGCTATTGGTTCAGGTTCAAAACTAGGAGTTTCTTCAGCCATTCCACCAGAATTTTCATCTTCATCTTTATCCTTGAAAACATCAAACAAGCCCATTGATTCAATAAATCAATTCAACAAGATAAAAGTTATGGCAAACACCAAAAATCTTGGATTTTCGCCCCCGCAGAGAAAATGCCAATTTTAGGCAAATTTTGACGCAAAAAAACGTGTTCCGCTATGCGTTCCGCTACGGTGTTTCAGAATGTTCCTCATAAACACCCTAGATCCATAATATGACATGTCAAAACAACAGTACAGATCAGAAATGGGAATCATGGGTGATATCCTAGATGTAACCATGGATGGAGGTCAAAGAGGAGTTATTGTATCTGCAATATCTCGAAAAGCAAACCTCTCTCACTATGCAGTATTAGACAAATGTGAGAAGCTAATCAATGCAGGCTTGATGCAATCGGAAAGACTAGATAGAAACAGACTTTTCAGAATTACTGAAAAAGGTCATGAATTTATCCAAGAATTCCAAAAGTTTCAAAATCTCATTGAATCCATGAATCTAAGGTATTAGGCTATGAATTTGCAACAAATAGTTGCACAAAAACATCAATCTCCGGGGGGGGAAATGCTTTTGGTAAGGAATACGGATATCCTCTCAACGATGGTAAGAATACCAATAGTTGTGATAGGTCTGGTGCTTGTAGCATTAAGCGCACCAATCCAGCAATCCTTTGGTTCTAGTCGAACCCTTGATTTCACCATTTATCCAGATGGCTCAACTCATGTTTTTTATGAATTAGATGTGGATCCACTAAAACTGGAAATCATGGTTGAACTTTTTGGAGAAATGATAGAAAATATTACAATTACTGATGAAGACGGGTTTTTACTATCAAATGAGATTAATCATAATTCAGTTGTAATAGAAACATTTGGTGCATCACATATCTCTATTGATTATGATACGCAGGACTTGGTTTCAAAAACTGGAAAAATATGGGCGTTTGCTATAGACGCACCTGTACAATATTCATTACTAACACCAAAAGATTCGGTGATCGTCGAAATGGGTAATTTCCCGCTTAGTATGCAGGTAGATAACCAGCAATCATATCTAACTTTCCCTCCAGGCCAAACAAACATCAGCTATTACATTAGCACATTAGCTTCCGCTCAATCCGTACAACCAATTCAGGAAGACAGTACAGCTAGTAACTCTTTAATCCTGTATATTGGCGGTATAGCGGCTGTTGCGATCGTGGCTGCAATCGTAATTATAAAAAGACAATCATCTAGAATTGAACCATCTGTAACAATTCAGAAAGATGAACAACCTAAACCACAAAGCCTTGATCCAGAAGCAATTTTCAAAGTAAAACAGGATCTAAGAGAAGACGATAAGGAGATAATTAATTTCATCTCGGCAAATGGTGGTCAAGCTTATGAAAGTGAACTACGAAAGAAATTCCTTCAACCACGCACCACAATGTGGAGGGCTGTTAAACGGCTTGAAAGGCAGGGAATTATAGAAATTGAGAAGAAAGATTTGCAGAATATTGTAAAATTAAAAAGTAAATTGGAGGATGCATGATGAACAAACTACTTGTCTTTTTCTCATTATTTTTGATTGTAAGCATGGGTTTTGTTACTATTCCTAATATCATATATGCAGACTCTCAGCTTGACATACTCGTAAAAATAATTCAGAACACAAAAGAACATATCAAAAATGATATTGATAAACTGGACAATATTTCACAAAAAGTTTATGATTTCTATGATGAGGGTTCAAGAGAAACAGTTCTGTTAACCCAAGCTGTAGAAAATGGAGATACCAAGTCAGCAAAACAACACTTTATTTCCGCCATGATTGCCTTCAAACATGCTAGTTTAGCAATTTCAGAAAACGAATCGCAGGAAACACCACAGATGGTAACTTCTGTCCACAGCCAAACAATTAAGAAATATGAAAACAATATCAAAAAATTAAAGTTGATATCAGCCAAACTAAATACAGATGTAGATTTTGAACAGATAGATCAATTACTTGCTTTGGCTAAGGCAAACATTGCAAAAGGCAGCATAGAACAAACCAAGGAGGTCCTTAGTAAGATTTCATCAGAAGGCAAACAAATTCAGAAATTGTTATATGAAATCAGCGAACAGAACAGAATCCACAAGGCAAAACAGTTTGTGCAAAAACATGCAGAGAGGATTACCAGCCTAATACTTCAAGCTAAGACATTTGGCTTAGAAAAAACCGCCAATGACTTGCAACAATCTCATCTTCAACTTTTACAAGCAAACACTACCAGCCAAATAAAATATCAATTCAAAATTATTATTATTCATCAACAAAAAGTTGAACAGGTAAAAGAAACTAGCCAGGCTGGACTTTTAAGATTACAGTCATTACTTGTTCCGCTTGAAAAGAAAGCCCAAAGTCTTGCTGGTGATCTAAAGGAAAACAGCGCAGCAGAGCATTTCCTCAAAAAGGCTTTTAATCTTATTGAAAAGGCTAAACAGGACATAAAAGACTTGGAAAACGCTCCAGGCGGAACTAATGCCAAATACCTCGATTTAACAATTGGAAAAAAGATCCAAACAATCAAAGACCTGTTGCTGAAAGTTGAAAAACTAATTTATGTTTCATCATAAACTTCATATACAATTTTATCAGTAATTGACAACATGGCATCAAAACAAATCACCGTTGGAATTGGAATTCCAATGATTGTTACAGGCTTTTTTATTGCAGTTTTTTGGGCACCGCTTGTTGGAGATGTCAAAGAAACGGTTGAATTCATTGGAAGTTTAATTGGTATTATAGGCGTCATCTTATTCATAGCTGGACTGTTTTATACTAAACAACCAGTAACGGCGTAACAACCAAACTTCATTTAATTTTCAGATTAAATAAATAACCAGTATTGTTAGAAAAAATGTTTGAAAACTAGAATTTTTGAAATTTTCACATCTATTGAGGGAGAGGGAATACTTTATGGTACCAAAACTCTATTTGTCAGGCTTGCAGGATGTCCTTACACTTGTTTTTATTGTGATACGTTGGATGCGCTTCCATTAGATTCCGGTAAAGAATATTCAATTACTGAAGCATGTGATCTAATAGACAATAATCTGCAAGATAACACTTACAAGGTTAACTTTACTGGAGGCGAACCACTCATTCAATATGAGGCTGTCAATGAACTTGCAAAACATGTTAAAGCTCATGGTGTTTCTACATACTTGGAATCTGCATGTTTTGATTCAAAAAAATTTCTATATGTTTTACCATCTATTGATTTTGTTAAAATTGAGTTCAAAACAATAGATTCAGAATTTATTGACGAAAAACATTATCCTAATTTAATTAAAAATACACTTGAATGCCTCAAGGCAGCAATAGAGGCTAAAAAAACAACTTACATCAAGATAGTTGTCAGCTCAAAAACTGAATTAAGATCATTTAAGGAACTTTTAGACCAAATTTTTAAAATTATTTCCAAAGAAGACATTTCTGGGTTTATTATCCAACCAACAACCAGTCTCTCTGAACCAACTTTAGAACAATTATTGGTGTTTTATGATAATGTCTATCCATATTATGACGAAGTTAGAGTAGTACCACAATTACATAAAATAATTTCTGCTCCGTAAGCTTGTTCCTTCAGTCTACGAAGCATCTAAGCGATGAGATATAAATACAGAGCCAGTTTTCAGAATTTGTATTCTTATGGATGAGGAAAGAATCAAAAAACTTGTTAGGGAATTAATCGTCGAAATAGGTGAGGATCCTACTAGAGAAGGATTAACTAAAACACCTGAACGCGTAGCAGATTCATACAAGGAAATTTTTAGCGGTTATGATTCTAATTCTGAACTATCAGTACAATTTTCAGAAGACTCAGAGGTCGTAGTAGTAAGAGACATTCAATTTTACTCTATGTGTGAACATCACATATTACCATTTTTTGGGAAGATCCAGCTCGCTTATTCTCCAAACGGCAGAGTTTTTGGAATTTCTAAACTAGTCCGCTTGGTTGAAAAATATTCAAGAAGATTACAAATACAAGAAAGAATGACAAAAAACATAGCAGACGAGTTGTATTCTCAAGGAGTAAAAGGAGTTGCTGTAATTACAGAGGCTGAACACCTTTGTATGAAGATGAGAGGCGTAAAAAATAACGCATCTGTGTCTTCTGCTGCATTTAGAGGTATTTATGAGAAAAAAGAAGAAAAAGAAAACGTCATAAATATTATTAAAAATCCCTCAAAAACATTTTTTACACAAAATTCCTGAAAAGATAAATAATCATTAGTTAGATTCGATTTGTGGTAGGACGCGATAACGCTCATATTCCAAAGGAATCTTGGCCAGGTTTTACTTGGTATCTTATTGAATTTGCGATAGTATTTGCGATTGCAAATCTAATTGCATTTCAAATAATACCGACAGTTGATCAAATGGTTGGCGAAAAGAATCTTTTACTTTGTGAACAGGTATCATGGCTGTCTAAGTGTGCCCCATCAGAGGAAAAAATGTCTGATACGGGATTACTAAATTGGATATACTGGAGCATTGTTGGTGGCGTGTTTATTGGATGGTATTTACTCATTCGAGGATTTGTTCTTAAAAAACCAATTCTAGGAAACCGATAATTACACTATTCTTTTAACTTACTTTCTATAAAGAGGTCAGCGTCAGACCAACAATCTTTAAAGTAATCAAGGCACCATTCATGAAACTGGTAATCATCACCATAGAACATTTCAGTAAGATCAGCTTCTCCGTTAAGATTAGGAAAACAAACACATGCTTCTTTTTCGTTTAAAACTATGATCACTTTAACATATTTTCTCATCTTTCTTTCAATTAGGCCCTTTTCAATTAGTTTGTTAAAACCAGATTTCTTTAGTTCCGCTTTTCTGCCTTGAGGAACACTCGCAAATTCTGAAACAATGTATCTAGATTTGATACCGGCTTTTACTTTTTTTGTGAGAGGAGCAAAAAGATCACCTGGTATCTCTGACAAAATTTCATAAATATATTCATCAGCATTTTTGTAGATATTTTTCCATTTTTCTAGGGTTTTTGTAATACCTTTGATTTGTGTGCCAAATGCCAGCTGACCACTTCTCATGATATACTTGTGAGGGATATCGCCAAAATCATGCTTTTCAAAATAATTCAAATGTTGTGATAAGAATAATGTAGTAGATATCTGCAGGCATGAGGCACGACCAAAAGTAGTCAATGTGTATTTTCCTTCTCTGTCCTTTGAGATCAGACCACTATGCCCCAACCGCACTAAATTTCTATGAACTTCCTGCTTTGTTGCACCAAGCTCCTTAGCTAACGGTTCTATCCTTTTGCGACTTCTTTCCATAAGCTTGAATAGTAAATGTAATCTTTGGGTGCTGGCAAGTTCTAAGAAATTCTCCGCTACTCTATTGTAGTATTCCACACAAAGCATGATTTGCACACGTAATAAAAAATAATGTAATTGTCAATGTGTTTTGTATATGAAAAGTAAGCTGTGTATATGTAATAACACAATTCAAGCTTACCACAATATATCATAAACAAAAAAAATACTATACCATGGTAAAATTAACCACAAATAGAGGAACAGCAACACAGAACATCAACGCTACCTTTGGGAAATTCACACAAGAAGCCCAGAAACTACAAAAAGAGCGATTAGATGTATCTGGCGCCGATACAGTCCTTAGCACACAGAGAGGAACTGCTACAATTCAGGCCAAAGATATCCCTGCTGTTTCACAACCTTCTTTGAAAGGTCAAAAAATAACCACAAACAGAGGAACTTCAACACTTACCCTCTAAACTTCTTTTTTTTTAAAAATTCACCAAATACGATCAGGTTTATCAGAAACACCGTAACATTATATGAAATGAGAAAAATTCCAAGACCATTCAAAATGCCATGGGGTAAAGGCATGGTTATAGATGAAGTTTCAATATCTTCTCAATATCACGAACCTACAATTCAGCTGTTAGAGTTTGATAACGGTGACAAGTTATTACGATTCTGTTCCTATTCGCATGGACGATTCAGCAGATCACCGCTAATGATAGATGAAAAAGATCTAAGGCGACTTGGAAAGGCCATTGTGAAAGGAAAAGAAATTAGAAAGTTTGTCTCAAAATTAAACCAGTGAATATAGCGTTTTATCGTCAATACCCGCTTCAAGAAATGCAGCCTTTCGATTATTACATGATTCACATTTACCACACTGTACTTTTCCATTTTTATAGCAACTCCAAGTGTTGAAAATTTTATCTCCTAAAACATCATAGCCTTTTTTTAATAACTGCTTTTTTGATAGTTTTGCCTTGTATGGTGACCAAATTTCTATCCTTTTTCGAATTCCTGATTTAATACCATCAATTTCTCCCTGATTAAACGAAGACTCGATTTTTTTTGAAAAGGCTGGTCTACAATCTGGATAGTTTTTGTCGCCTGTGTGTGCACCATATGCAACTAAAGAAGCATTTATTGAAAAAGCCCATGCTGTTGCAATCGATAGGAAAATCCCATTTCTGATAGGCACAACAATCGAATAATTAAATTTACCAGGAATTTTTTTCTTCGAGCTTGTAAGTGCGTTTGTATTTCCATACAATTTCTTCATGAAATTAATGTCTACAATCTTGTGATCTTTTAATCCGAGGATTTTTGCGAATGCCTTTGCCTTTTTTATTTCCTGACTTGCTTTTTGACCGTACAAAAAAGAAATTCCATACAATTCATATTTTTGCTTCAAATATGTGCATGTACTGATAGAATCAATCCCACCACTAAAAACTACCACTGCTTTTTTCATTTCAAACTCTAATCTTGGGACCAGTACTAGGTTTACAAATAATTATGTCGCAACCCACTTTTGCAGAACTAAATCCTTTTTCCATAGATTTTCCAATCTTCTTTAGATTTTGAGATTTTTTACAGAAAGCGATTACAGATGGACCTGCACCACTTATGGTGACACCTAATGCTCCCGCATTAAGTGCATTATTCTTTACTTTTGAAAAACCTGGGATCAAATGTTTTCTAGCTGGCTCAACGATTACATCCTGAATAGATCTTCCAATAAGATCTGAATCTTTCAGTAAAAACCCAGAAACAATATTAGCAGCGTTCGAAAGATTTGCGGTTAAATCTGATAATTTAACTGTCTTTGGAATTACAGCTCTTGAGACCTTTGTCTTTTTCTTTGGTACCTTTAATTTTGGAACAGCTACACACAAGACTAAATCTTTTGGCGGTTCTAATCTAATAACATCAAAAGGTTTTGTTTTTACTACTACAAACCCGCCCAGTAATGATGCTGCAACATTATCATAATGAATAGTTCCTGCACTTGCTTTTTCTCCTATTCCAGCACACTTGATTAGCGTTTTGTTATCTAGTTTTAGACTAAATAATTTGTTGAACGCCAACGCGGCTGCTACAGCTGAAGCAGCACTACTTCCCATTCCAAATCCAGCTGGTACACCTTTCTTAATTTTAATCTCAATTCCAGATTTTATTTTGAATTTTCGCTTCATTGATTTGATTACCAATCCAGCAGTATTTTGTTGTGGGTCTTTAGGTACATCATCCATTGTTAGTATTCTAACTCCATGCCAAGGTCTGTTTGTACTGATGGATTTGCTAGTTTTACTTAGCGTTATTTCGTCATAGAATGCATCCAATGCCAAACCAAACACATCAAAACCTGGACCCAAATTTGCCGTTGATGACGGTGCACGTACCTTAACACTTGTAATCATTAATCTTCAGCCTCGCTCGTCAGAATATCCTTTTTGGTTGGCTTATATTTGAATGCCTTGAAAAATTCTTCGAATGGACTGGCGAATTGCAGTTATTCCTGCAACTATGATTCCTATTATTATAATCGTTATTCAATTTGATATAAAATTAGAAGACGTTCTTGCTATTGGCGCATTACCATTCGCCGCTGCAGCATTAATTATGATGACAAAATTGGGATTACAAGGATTAAAGCTAAGTTACATAGCAAGAACATTCCTTGGACCATTTGATTCTATTAAAAATTTAGTAGCAATGAGAGTTGGGAGTGAATTCATTAAATTTACGACACCAATGTTTGTTGGAGCAGAATTTGCAGTAATTTATTACTTAACTAAAAAACGAATCTCGCCAGCAAGGGCATCATGGGTAGCAATTCTTGATATTGTTACAGAAGTTCTTGCTGGAGGTGTACTGTCAATTCTTGCTGGGGTTTTTGCATTACTAAGCGGTGCTTATGTGGTTGCTACCATAGTTTTAGCAACTAGTATTGTGGTAACTTCGATTTGGGTTGTTTTGTTTTTTATTTCATCAAAACACACGTTTCAGGTACCAAAAGGTATTGCTGTATTAATGACAAAATTTGGAAAGGAACGTGGTAAGGAATCTTTGAAACAAACCAATGAATGGTTGGAAGAGGTGTGTACATTAAGCAGAGAAAATTTGGGTTCAGCAAAAACAAGAAAAGTTTTTGCTGTTGGTTTCTTAATTGCTTTAATTGCATGGATACTTTACGGAGTTTCATTTTTGGTAATAGCAAACAGCCTTGGGGTTACTATAGAATTTTTTGAATCTGTTATGGCCGTAATGGGTGCAAACGCAATTGGAAACTTGCCTATTACTGTAGGCGGTTCCGGATTGGCAGAATTTGGAATTGTTGCGTATATTAACAATCTAGATCCTTTTAATTTAGTAATTCCAGAATCAGGGCTTGAATGGAACGCTGTAATAGGCTGGAGGATTGCAACATATTATGTACCAATTGTAGTAACTTGGATTCTACTAGTCAAGCTTGCTTTAGGTAAATATACAAGACCAGAAACTACTCAGAACGAATGTCCAGTCTGCGGTAAATTATTCAGCGATAGCAAATTTGCAAGTCATTTAGAAAAGGAACACAAAACTGAATAGAAAGTACTTATTTTTCTATAATAATTTTAAATTATGAATTACAGGAATAAAGTGGTTGTAATCACAGGCGCTTCTAGTGGAATTGGTGAGGCAGCGGCTATCAAATTTGCTAAAAAAAACGCAAAGGTGGTTTTGGTAGCTAGAAGAAGAGAAAAACTACTTCAAGTACAGAAAGAAATTTCGCAATATACAGATTCTGCTATAGTTTGTCAGTGTGATGTTTCTGACAAATCACAAGTTAAGGAGATGACTGATACGGTAATAGATACATTTAGCCGAATTGATATTTTAGTAAACAATGCTGGATTCGTTATTTATGGTAAGGTTTCAGATCTTACCATCGAAGAAATAGAATCACAGATGGAAACAAACTACTTTGGAATGATATACTGCACGAAAAATTTTCTTCCACATATGATTGAACAAGGTCAAGGGCATATCGTAAATGTTGCATCTGTTGGTGCTAGTTTCGGAGTTCCAGGCGTTGCTTCATACTGCGCAACTAAATTTGCCATGCTGGGCTTTTCAGAGGGGTTAAAACACGAGCTTTCTGGAACAGGAGTAGATCTAACCGTAGTTAGCCCAATAATGGTAGATACCCCTTTGTTTGATCATCCATCTTTTGAAAATTTTTCAAGGCATTCTACAATAGCTATCTTGAGTCCAGAAAAAGTAGCAAACACAATTCTCAAAGCTGCGAATTCATCAAGACTGGAGATTGTTGTTCCCTCAGTTGCTAGGGCCGGGATATGGGCAAAACAAAATTTTCCATTTCTGATAAATCCAATTATTGGTAATGCGTTTAGAAAGCAGCTAACAAAAAGAACTTCTAAAAAATAATTTCAAGTAGTTTCTGAATTTTCATCGATTATTTTCACTTCTTTTAATTCAAACTGAATAATTGCATCCATTATAATTCCCTGTTCTTTCAAATATTCTATAGTCTTTTTGCTTAACGGCGCCTTTAATTCATCAAGCTTAAATTCACAGATAACACCTTTTTCCAATCCATTTAGTTTAATTTTTTTTGAAAGAGAAAGTCCTTCTAAAATTGTGGCTCCAGAAACAGGCTCATAAGTTTGGATGTCAACTTTACCGTCTTTCTCATTAACATCCAAAATATATCCAGATGCTGTGAGTTCAATCGGTTTTCCAAATTTAGGCGACTCTAATTCTTTATTGACATCTTCAGGTATGTCACTCTGTTTCTTCCCCATTTTTTTATAATCACGCTTTCTGTTTGTCTTTCTTGCTTTTCTGCCACCATTCTAAATAATCATACTGTTTGTCTTCTTTTGTAGATTCTCTTCGGTTAAGTCTATCACGTATGTCAGATATTTGTTCTCTAGTGGCATACAATCCACATCTCTTGCAGATGAAATGTTTTGTGGAAGGGTCTAATTTCATAGGTATTTCAATATCAGATCCTATATCTCTATCAGCGGGAATAAGGTAATCTTTACCTTCCTCCTCTGCATTTTTAGCCTCTGTCTCATATTGTATTTTAAGAGCCTTTTTTTCTCGTGCAACACATTCTGGGCAATTAGGCAATGTTGACAAGACTAAATTTTTTCCATAAAAGCGTTCGCAAAGTAGAATGATCGCATAACAACTTCTACAAATTACGCCTAGTACGTGGATTATATCTTCATCCCGTTAAGGTCAGTTCGCCCATCGAACATACCACGTACCAGACTAACAAAAATTATTATGTTAAAACTATTTCTTTCTTTCTAGAATATCTGAGACTATTTTAGCAGTATTTTCTGCTCCATTTCCATCAAAATTTTCAGAGAACACTCCTAGTTTCTCTTGATATTTATTATAATCTTGCCTTATCGCTTGAATTGCTTTGATTACTTGTTTTTTACTTTCAGCCAAAACTCCCAACTGCTTTTCTTCTGCCCATTTTATTTGATTTGTGTGTTCATCATATATCGGCATACCAATTATTGGTTTTGAATTAATACCCATTATTTCTCCCATTATTGTATGAGAGCCATTGATTACTACATATTTGCATCCAGTTAACATCGTCTGCATTTCCTGCTCCGCCAAAAAACCAATATCAATTTGAATCCAATCAATCTTTTTTTCATATGCCTCACCAACCGAATATTTTTTCCCATCCTTTCCAACAACTCTATCAATAGATTTGTCATTCTTGGCATGAGAAATAATTCGTCTTTCATCATTCATTTCACTTTCATGAAAAACTTCTTCATATCTTTGACCAGTTCCATCATTTGTTGGTTTATTTCCTGTTCTCATCCAGTATCCAAAATCTGTCCCATCAACAAGCCTTTCCAAATCAGTTTGTGATGTAGAGTTCACCAATTTTCTATTTGAGAAATGGCCGACATACGTGACTTTATCTTTGATATCATCAGGAAAATTCAAGTTATATTCACAGATTGTGTGAGGTGGAGCTGAGTCAGCCACTAACACTCTTGTGGCCTTTGCAATTTGTTTTGATATAAAATATAGTCCTGGTTTCAAATAACTTCGAGATTTCCACAGCTTTGGCATATATTGATTTGTTACAAAAAGACTAGGAATTCCTCTATTCTTAGCTAGTACATTAGATCCCATGTCACCATCATTTATCACAACATCAAATTTTTCCTTGTCATAGAATTCTCTCTCTTTTTTCATGTAGTTTTTAACTTGATTTACTAACGAGTGGTTATCTTCCACCGGAAAAAGTATGTTAAGTAAGGATAACGCAACACTCGGACCAACCTTCCCATCTATGGGGGTTGGCATTAAAACTTCATGTACATTCTTTTGTTTATCTGGAAACTTTTCAAGCAGTTTTTTGTAAATTTCTCCCTTGCTAAAATAATGAGTATCAAACTCCTCATTGAGGTATTTCGGTAGTACCTCATCAAGCCTCATCATACGTGTGTAATGCCCGTTTCCCCAAGGATAGATAAACTGACCTATTTTTTTCATAAATCTTCAATTATTTGATCTTACTTCATCCAAGATCTCATGAACGTTATTTTGTCCCACATTAACTGAGACAGTCTTTTTGCTTGTGATGGATTCTTCAACAATTTTTTCAATTTTTTTTGCAGGCTGCTTGGAATCATAAAATCTTGAGCTGCCTAATTTTTTAATTCTGTCTAGATATTTTTCTAGACCAATCTCTCTAGCACTTTCAAACACATTATCATCTAAACCAGATAAAGGAAAATATGGAACCAAGTTCTTGTTGTATGCTTGTTTGATCAAGCTTTCAATAAAATCAACTGGATGAATTAGTGGAGACAGACCTAAAGAAATTCTTTTGGTACTGCTTATAGTTGCTATTCGTACTAGCACTTTAGTTGTAATTTCTGCTAGTAATAGTGATGCTAGTTTTTTATCAACAGGTATTTTATAAAACTCCAAATTTATTTTTGGTTTAACTGTTCTATGAATTATTTGATTAACCATTCTAACCAAATGTAACAACTCTGAATCTTTGCTATAGCAAACTATGATCTTTACATCAAATCCTTGTTTTATTGTTTCAAGACATGAAACCGTTGATAATTCATCAAAAATACAACAGACCATTTCCTTATTTTGTGAGTTGTTGGGAATTCCTCCGAGTCCGTTATCATAATAAATACAAATGTATGCATTTAGTTTTGTCAAATAGACGTAAAGCTTTCTATCATATTTTTTACTAGTACCCGGTTTGATTCCCATTCCAGCAGTCTTTTCTATTATGGACGAAGTAGATGCAAGCTCAATATCCTTAGTTGTAAATCCCTTAGCATGCCCCTCTATTTGCAAAAGAAATCTTTCACCTTCAAGAAAAATATCTGCAGCGGCCTTTGATACACTATTTACAATAGATTCGAAATTATTGTTGACTCGTTTTGCAATCGCCACTCCTTTTATTCCGAATAATGTGTTGATGGCTGATGATGCAAAAACTGGATCATCTGCTTCAACTATTATTACATCGTCTTCTTTTCTTATTTTGCAAAATTTTTGGTTTTGTATTTTGAGAACTTTTTTGATATTTGCCATAAGGAAACTGACCTTATTTTTAGAAAATATAGATGGGAACACTATAACTAAAACAGCATTTTTCATGTAATACCACCTACTTGTTTGTAATTTTAGAATTGTCATTGATTGATATCAGTAATGATTATAAAACAAACCAAAAAATGATTTTTATGTCAAAATTTACCACAGAACAAATATCTGAATTAAATGATAAATTAAAAACTCCTGAGGAGGTACTACAATGGGGTTTAGAAAACATTCATCCTAAACTTGCATTGGCATCAAGTTTTGGCGCTGAGGATGTATGTGTAATTCACATGTTATCAAAAATTAATCCAGAAGCCAGAGTTTTTTCATTAGACACAGGAAGAATAAATCAGGAAACATACGACGTTATGGATAAAATAAGAAAAAAATACAATACTAAAATTGAAATCACTTTTCCTGATGCAACCGAAGTAATTGAGATGGTACAAACTCATGGCATGAATTTATTCTACGAGAGTGCTGAGAACAGAAAATTATGTTGTGGCGTTAGAAAGGTACATCCTTTGAATAAGATGCTGTCTACTTTGGATGGCTGGATTACTGGTCTTAGAAGTGATCAAACCCAAAACAGACAAGCATCTAAAAAAATTGAGATCGATGAACAACATGATAGTATGGTAAAACTTAACCCAATTCTTGATTGGAGTTGGGAACAAACAATGGGTTACATCAAAGAAAATGACATTCCTTACAATAAATTAATTGATCAAGGCTTTCCTAGTATTGGTTGTGAGCCATGTACAAGAGCAGTAAAACCAGGCGAAGATTTACGAGCAGGCCGCTGGTGGTGGGAAAACCAATCCGATAAGGAATGTGGTTTACACATGGACCACAGTAAGTAAAAATCTTGTCCGAAGGCACTGGAGTAACTAAACCACACGGTGGAAATCTAGTAAACAGATTTTCAAATATTGACCCTTCTGGTTTATCATCAATATCAATTAGCGCTGATCTTGCAAATGATGTGGAAAATATTGCTGACGGAATATTCAGTCCATTGGAAGGTTTCTTATCTCAGCAGGATTTTGAGTCTGTCGTTTCAAAAGGAAGACTGTCAAATGACATACCATGGACAATCCCAATCGTGTTGGATGTTGACGAGTCAACTGCCTCAAAAATAAAGGACTCTGGTAATGTTTTATTAAAAAATCCTGATGGATTAGGAGTTGCGGTATTAAATGTGGAAGAGACTTTCAGTTTTGATAAAGAGAAAACAGTAAAAGGTGTTTACGGCACAGATGACAATTCACATCCTGGTGTGGCAAAAACAATTGCAATGAATGATTTTCTTGTGGGTGGAAAAATAGATTATATCAAGAGACCAGAAAACACAGAGATTAGAAAATTTAGAATGACTCCTCTAGAGACAAGAGAGGCCTTCTCAAAGGCTGGCTGGAAAAAAATTGTTGCATTCCAGACAAGAAATCCACCGCATGTTGCTCATGAGGTTCTACAAAAGACATCTATAACTACGCGAGACGGAGTTTTCGTTAATCCACTTATTGGAAAGAAAAAATCTGGTGACTTCAAAGACGAAGTAATTATAAAATCATACGAAGCTATGATTGAGAATTATTATCCTGAGAATAGATGCAAGTTAGGAACTCTTCATACAGAAATGAAGTATGCTGGACCCAAAGAAGCAATTCATCATGCTATAATGAGGCAAAACTATGGCTGTACACACATAATCATTGGACGTGACCATGCAGGCGTTGGAAAATTTTATGATCCTTTTGCAGCTCAAAAAATATTTGATGATTATCAGGATCTTGAAATTGCACCAATATTCTTTCCCGCATTCTTTTACTGCAGGAAGTGTCTTACATTTACCAACCCCAAAGTATGTCCTCACGATGAAGAGTCAAGGGAACAGATTAGCGGCACTAAGTTGCGTGCATTGATTCAAGAAGGAAAATCACCATCAGAATTTATTCTACGACCAGAAGTTGCAAAGGTCATCTTGGGCCATGGCAAACCATTTGTAGACTAGATTTTTATCCGTGTCGAAAATTTGCTAAAATATGAAGTATTTACTTATTATTTTTCTAGCCTTTACAATAATTCCTGCATTTGCCCAAGAACCCATGATCGGAGATTACCTTGAACCCAGCAACCCATCATTGATCATTCACCAAACAGAAATTCCCTATTTTGAATTCAACAAAGTCAAGAGTAATGCGGTGATAGTAGAGTTTGAAAATATACATGCAAGCAGTTGGCAGATAGAGTTTCATAATGATTTGTTGTATGGAAACCCAGATGGGGATGCGGTAATACGCATTTATGATTCAGAGATTGCTGACAAATTTTTTGAGATTGGAATGGGAAGCCATCCAAGATACTCATACTGGATAGCTGCTGCCGTTCCAGAAACAGGATACGTTCTTCTTTATTCAGCTTACGAAAATGGCTGGACTCCAGGAAAACCTACAAAGATTACATATTCTGAACAAGGCGGGCTAACTGTTGATAACGGCTTGCGAACAGTACTATCAAATCTTGACATCTCACCGTTTGCAATAAAATCATATTCTGTTCACGGGATGAAGGGTTCTACTGATCCACCAGCAGTAACAGATGGTGTCTTTACTGTAAAAATCATATCAGCCGACTATGGCGAAAACCCACTTTGGGTATTTCCGTTTGTTGTTACTGGCATTGTTGGAGCGGGGGTTATCATATTGATTTTTTCTAAGAGGCGTTCTTAAAAATAAGAATTCTATAAGAGAGAACTAGATCAGATTTATCAGAAACTGGATCTATTCCTAAACATGTTTGGGCGAGAAAAGGTAGAATGTCCAGGATGTAAAAAGGTGTTTAGAAAGAAATACATGAAAACACAATGTAAAGATGCAAAGGGTCGCTATTCAAAATACTATAATCAATATTCGTGTACTGATTGCTGTGTCAAAAAGTCTACGATAAATGTGAAAGCAGATGCTGAAAAAGATGCTGAAGATAAAAAAATCTCTTTGTGGAAAGCAAAATGCGACCCTGAAAATGTTGACTTTGCTAGGTGTTCCGACAAACTATCTAGGTTGTTTCAGGAATGGGATGATCTGTTTTGGAAAAGATCAGATACGAGATCAAGATTAGGGCAAGCCGAAATCAATGTTATTGATGCAACAAACATTCTTGATGATTACACCGTAGCAAACCGCCGTACCAGTCTACTTGGTGTAGCATGGGATCTTTTAGATGAAAGTTACAAATCCAGACCTGGTTATCAAACAGCTGTTGCTGAAAAAGGACGAATAGAAGCCTCTCTTAATGATCTGGACCGTGCCATAACCAAAAACCAAAATGAAACATTAAAGGAAATAGGAAGAATTGAGAAGAATGGAAATAAAGAACCTGATGAAAATAAAGAACCTGTTGGAATAACAGAATCTAATGTTAAACGATTACAGAATCTGATGGATAATACCATATCGGAGGTAATTAATCGTGCAGAACAACATAGCAGCAACTGGCAAACAAAAAGAGATGGAATTAAAGAACCTGTTGAACAAAACAACGATAATAGTTTCTGTGATAACTGTGGAAAATCACTAAAGCCGACAGCAAAGTTTTGTGGTAGCTGTGGCACTCCTAGAGCCTGATATTAGGTTTAGCCTCAGATCTTATCTATAAAAAATACTGGGGTTAAGCGTTCTTAGTTTTAAAATAATTACAACTGTTTCTAATTTTACATACGGTACACATTGGTGAAATTGGCTTGCAGATATTCTGACCGTACATAACAAAAGTATTGTTTATGGGTAGCCAATATTTTTTGGGAACCTTTTTTCTCAACTCCATCTCCGTCTCCTCGGGTGTTTTTGTGTCTACCAAACCAAGTCTGTTGGATATCCGGTGAACGTGAGTATCAACCGGTATTGCTGGCTTTTCAAACGCATATACAAGAACACAGTTAGCTGTCTTTCTGCCAACCCCGGGAATCTCAACCAACTTGTCTATGTCTGCGGGAACCTTTCCATGATACTTGGTGAGAATGATATTTGCAACCTCGATTATCCGTTTTGATTTTACACGATAAAATCCAACCGACTTTATCATCTTCTCAATATTTTTTGCCTTGGCCTTTGCCAGTTTCTGCGGGGTGTTGTAGACCTTGAAGAGCTCTGTTACCGCCTTGGTAGTATTCTCATCCCTTGTCCTTGCGGAAAGCACAGTTCCAATCAATATTTTGAAAGGATTAGCAGTTTCAGCCTTTTGCAGTCCCTCCAATGCTGTATATCTGGGTGGCTTGACTGCCATCATTGTCTTCTGCATCCCATCAAGAATTCTCTTCATTACATACAGATTCGTATGATTTTTTGTTATAAGTTTAATTTTCAGCGAATAAAATGTAAATCATTGCTATCTAAGATTGAACAAGTAGAGATGCTAATTGCACTTGGCAGGGGGGACAAGTATCGACTTGCACACATAAGAGAAACTCTTGAGATAGGCAAGGAACTTTTCATATCTGATAAGGACTTTCTAGAGAACTTGGTCAAGACTCACCTGAAAGACAAAATCTATCAAGCAAGAATAGTATCCATATCAGAGAAACCTAATCTGTTTTGTGAAGAGTGCGGCTCGGAAATTTCTGCCGATGAAAAGTTTTGTACCAGCTGTGGAACGGAAAAGCCGGAACCGAGCTCGCCTTCAACCTCGGATGTACCTGAACCCACTCCAGAACCTGAAATAAAACAAGAGACTGAATCAATAGAAGAACAAGCATCTGGCGGCTTTGCCTTTACTTCTGATGGTGATATAGGTGAAAGCTCAACTAGGGAAACTGCGCGGGAAGATCTTACCAAAAAAATTTCAGACTTGGAAACAAAACTTAAGCAAACAAATGCAACCAAGTCTAGGCAGCAGGAACTGGAAGAATATGAAAAAAAATACCTGAATGAATCAGAAACCAAAGTTTCTCGGAAGACCTACAAAGTTAAGGCAACCAGAAAAATTATACAGGTAAAGCTAAAACCAGAGCCCAAGAAGAAATCGAGACAGCAGGAACTGGAAGAATATGAACAAAAGTATCTGAATGAATCAGAAACCAATGTTTCTTGGAAAGCCTACGACGTTAAGGCAAAAAGGAAGGTAGAGATTCAGAACCCAAAGGCTGTAAAGATGAAAAACGGCAAGTGGGCTGTCAAGGGCACATCCCCAATCACGGGCATCAAGGTTTTCAGGATTGTTGGAAACGAAAAGCCAGCCGTTTCAGCTGAAAAAACTGCAGACAGTCCGAAAGCGAAGAAAGAACCAGCCACTCCGGCTGAAAAACCCAAAGCCAGTAGGAAAACAGAGCCAGAAGTATTTTCACGATATTATAGGTCTCCCGAAGCTGAGAGTCCGAAAGTAAAGAAATCCAAATTAAAAAAACCTAATTCGTTTTGTGAAGAATGTGGATCCAAGATCGCTGCCAAGGATATGTTTTGTATCAACTGTGGAGCTAAGCGATAGCTAAAAGAGTATGTGATGTGTATGCATAAAATAATGATTCTCCACGTCTGTTTAGGAATTCTTCTACTTGGCATTGTGATAACACCAAGTGTGTTTGCAGGTGATGGATGTGGAACAGGAACAGTACTGGTAGACGGAGTCTGTCAGCTTACACCTCAGGAATCCAATGATGGATGTGGGCAAGGAACAGTCATGGTTAATGGAGTATGTCAGCTTGACAAATCATCAGGAGGTTCAATTCCACCACTCTATATTGCAGGAGGCGCAGCCGCAATAGGCGCCGCAATTATTGGAATCGTTTTTGCTGTAAAGAGAGGATCAGGTGGAACATCAGCACCAAAACCTGCCAGACAAGATCTCGAAGATTATGAAGATCAATACCTACGGAGACAAGGTCAAAGACCTAGTCCAAAACCGGCAGAGGCAAGACAGATATCTTCATCTTGTAACAGTTGTGGAAGACCACTAAAGCCAGCTGCAAAGTTTTGTGGTAAGTGTGGATCAAAGCAATAACATTCGTAATCACTATTATAGAGAAAAGTCAAATCACAATTATTGGAATTAACAAAGGATGAAGAGAAGTCTCTAAACGGAGAACATGGCGAAGCGCTGCAAACAGCATACAGAATTTTGTCAGCTACTGGAGAAGCAACAGATGCTGAAAAACTTGTACCGATTCACTGGGCGCATGTCTCCGGCGTAAACTATAACACAATTGGCGATGCAGGCGAAGAGTTTCTGGCAGGTCTAAGCAAGAAAGCAAAGTTCAAGGTAAGGACTACGGTAAACCCGATGGGCTATGACAAGGACAGCGTAGAAAAGTTTGGTCTTGATGAAAATTTTATACAAAAACAGGAAAGCATCAGAGCATCATACAAAAAGATGGGAGTAACTCCGTCGTTCTCCTGCATTCCTTATGAGATCTATGACATGCCACAGGAAGGCACACATGTAGCCTTTGCAGAAACCAACGCTGCAATTTATGCAAACTCGATTGGAAAGCTAAAGACAAACAAGGAAAGTGCATTTTCTGCATTGGCAAGCGCAATTACTGGCAAAAGCCCATACTCTGATCTACGAAAGGACGATTCCCCAACCATGTCAATTGCCATGAAGGTTTCAGATCCAAACGAGCTGACCTTTGGACTGTTAGGATATTTTGCCGGAAAGGTGGCAGACAAGTCTGTTGCAATTTCTGGCGTAAAGAATTTGGATAAAAGATGTAACAAGTCATTGTGTGCTAGCATGGGTACGTCTGGAACCTGTGGCAAGTTTGTTTTGGATGATAATTCTGGTGCATCAGAAAAGGTAGACTTTGATGAAAAGGAAATGCAGAAAGTTTACGATGAGCTAAACACCGCAGAGTCGGGCGACCTGATTACACTTGGCAGTCCACAGCTTGGACTGGAGGAGATGAATGACTTGGCTTCAATGCTGAAGGGAAGGGCATTCAAGAAAAGATGCCTGATATTTTGCCCAAGACCCATCCAGGAACAGGCAAGACATTTGGGATATGCAGGTCAGCTTGAAAGTGCCGGATGTGAGTTAATGTCAGATTGTTGTACATGCCTGACTCCACTGGTTACCAAAAAGGATGCAGACAGTGTTACCACAAACAGCATCAAGGGCGCATACTATCTGAAAAACTCAAACGGTTTGGATGTAAACCTAAAGCCACTGTCAGAAATAGTGAGGGATGAGACAAGTTGACTCTGAAAACTATTGTGAGAGGAAAGGTTTCTGGCAAGGTTGTCAAGTCCAACCAGCCAATCAACTTTCTGGGTTCCGTTGATAAAAAAACAGGAGAAGTTACTGACCAAAAACATGATCTGTTTGGAAAAAAGATTGCAGGTTCCATCCTAGTTTTTCCAAACGGGGTAGGAAGTAGCGTTGGTGCATATACCATCTACTCGCTAAAATCAAACAATTCTGCCCCTGCCGCAATGGCTTGCCAAAAGGCGGACCTTACAGTTGCATCAGGCTGTGCGCTTGCAAACATACCTTTGTTTATTTTGTCGCCTGACGAATATGACAGCATGAAGGATGGGGATGAGATATCTCTTGGTTAAGAGCGTCAGGAAGAAAAAAAGATACAAGGATCCTTACAAGAAAAGATACCGAGAAAATTTAGATTCCTGAACCAGATTCTGTTATTTTACATGTGCCTGTAGGCAAAACTCGTACAAAATCATCAATACTAAACGGCTTTGCAATCTCTTCGTTGCTTGACAAAAATTCATAACGAATTCTTTTTGCAACATCAGGCATATCTTGCCCTGTTGGTTCTATCATGGCATAGCAAACTGCTGTATCTTTCATGCTTGGTGGACCACAAGTAAGCAAATAGCTTTCTTCATGTTTGATTATGGCAACACACATCTTCAAGCTTGATATTTTTACAAAGTTGCGCTGTCCTTCAATCATAAAAGAGCCCTTGGCCATAGACTGTCCGCTTGGAGCACCCTTTTTGACTTGGTCTGGGTTAACCCAGTAAGCACTTGAACCATAGAATGCTTCCTTCCATACCTTGCTAAAGCAAACCGTAGCATGAGCGACTTCAGTAAGGCTTGCTGGTGTGGCTGCGTCATCTCCCTTTAACAAAAAAAATGGCGAGCCAGACATTTCGGCATGAAACACCTTGTCATTTTTCTGAAGATGCTTCCGGATAATGGCAGAGTTTGACGAAGAGTCACGTCCTCCTATTGCTAAGACGCCATCCGTTGTGTAAAACCATCTGTATCGTTCAAACCAGTTTTTCTTTCTGACCTGTGTAACGTTAACTTGCTTGGCACTCTCGCCTTTCTTAACCACCTTTTCAAGCTCGTTTTCAGTTTTTTTCAGTAATTTTTCAATGGAACCTATGGCAGCTTTTTGCTTTTTTGATTCGTTGAATAATGCGGAAGCAGTTGTGGGAAGAGACGAGCTCAAATCTATTTTTATTTTTTCATCCTCAACTTTGAGATATGTTATCCCTTTTTCTTTTACAATCCCCGAGTTATTCTTTTTCAGCAGGGCAGTAATTTTGGAATCGTCCATTGATGAAATTCCTTGAGAAACCCCTTCAAAAAGTGAGTTTGCCACTATAGCAATTTTTTCTGATTTTTCAGTGACTGTTTTAATTGCCTTTGTCTGCTCACCAAGCCTTGTTTCCAACTCTGTAATTTTTTTAGTAAACGAGGAGCTCTGAATCGTTTTTCCCTTGGTAACAATACTTTCAGTGAAAACTGTATCGAGTCCATCCATAAAGCTGGCAATTTTTTCGCTGTTTTCTCCACCTAGGGAAATAGGATTAACATACATCTCATCATTTCGAACAATTTCAGGATCATGTTTGCCACTTACAACATTGTTAACAATCTGAGTGGCGGAATCAAATAATCGCTTTATCTCCTCATTAGATACATCTTCTCCTTTCTTTTTTGATTCAACTTTTGCCAATCTCGTTATCTCCTCGATATACTTTCTGGGCAACCCCAATGTTTTTCCTATCCATTTTGCCACGGCGATTGACGTAGAACGAATTGGTTCAAAATCTTTTTCAGTCATATTCAAAATATCCAAGTTGTCCAGTGGAGGCTGAACATATTGTGAACCTACACGAAGTTGCCTGTGTCTGACATTTATGGAATGTGACAAGGCTAGAATTTTCATTTCATTGTTACAAATTATGATATTTCCATCACTAAACAACTCTACAACAATAACAAATTCCTTTTCAAAATAGGAAAGTGTCAAATATACAATTCTTTCAGTGCCTATCTGCTTTACTTCCTTAAGTTTGAATCTGAGTAGGTTGGTTCTAAGATGCTTTAACAACTTGTTTGGCTCAATAGGTTCTATCTTCACTTTTGTTACCCAAATTCCAAAAGTGGATAACATAAGTAAAACGTCAGATTTTTCTGGATGATGAAATTTGAAAAGCAGGCTGTCCTTTGTAATTCCATAGATGTTACTAACATAGTAACCGTCAATTTTTTTGCTGATATCATTAACAAGATATCTTAATTCAATGCCAGATAGTGTCATAATATGAGTAAAGAGTCTCCGATTATACTCTTATCGATTATTTAGTACTCAGACAAAGGTTTTAAAAATGGCACGGCAGAATCAATCTAGAAATTTCATTGGCTAGACACGGTAAAAAAAAATAAGGTTCGGTTCGGGGGGTAAAAAAATCGAGGATTTTGTAGATCCTAACAAAGACCCTCACAGCTATCTCAAACGATTCATTTTAGAAGAAAATTATAGAGATTGGTTTAACCGAAATTATCCTGATAGCACCATTTACGATGCAGTTGGACTAAATGAATGGGAGTATAATACAATGGAAAAGAAACTTTCTCCTGATCAAGATACTATACAGGGGACAGCAAAAAATGAACCGGAGCCTGAACCAAAAATAGAATCAGAACCAAAAATAGAATCAGAATCCACTGATATCTCAGAGATACCACCACCCACACCAGTAATCTCTGAGGAACAACAAAACATCACCAAAAAACGTACTAACATGCTTTTCTGGATGCGCTTTGGATTTGCACTTATTGGAGGAGCAATTGCAACATTTCTCTTTGAAGAAATAGATGGCAATGAAGAGCGTAGATGGACATCAATCATTTTTATGATTGTTCTTTTCATCATCACTTGCTTCATAGCAAAGGGAATGAAGATAAACTTCCCAAAGGCAGACAGGAAAAAACTTGTAACAACAGGAATAGGCAGTTTCATCTTCTTGTACTTGTTTGCATGGATCATGACCTATACGCTTTTGAATCTTCCAAGAAATGACTTTTCATTACCATTTACTTAGATGGGTTGTATCATATTGTGGAAGACAAAAACACCCGGCATTCCTGACGAACTTTTTGACCGAGATGAAAAAGTTCCGATTACAAAGGAAGAAGTGCGCGCAGTTCAGATTTCAAAGGGCAGACTAAAGGCTGGAATGATTGTTTACGATATCGGTTGTGGCTCTGGCTCCATGTCAGTAGAGGCAGCATTACAGGTAGAAGACTCTGGTCATGTTCATGCAGTAGATTATGATCCAAAAGCAGTAGAATTAACAAAAAAAAATCTTGCAAAGTTTGGGGTATCAAACGTTTCTGTAATAGGCAACAATGCCAATGAGGCTATATCTGAGTTACCTAATGCTGATGCAATCTTTGTGGGTGGAACAGGTAAGGATACAACGGAAATTGTTAAGATGTGTCTAGACAAGCTTAAGCCAGAAGGAAGGATAGTAATAGGAATGATACAGATAGAAACAATCTTTTCGGTTCTGTCTTTTGTACAGGAGCAAGGTCTCAAGTCAGTTGACATAACTCAGGTTACCATTTCAAAGAGTCGAAAGACATCCACAGGAACTATGATGCTTGCACGAAATCCAGTTACAATATTGTCAGCCACAAAAAATTAAAAAGATGATTTTTTATGGCTGAATTAGTTTGTGTTGGATGCGGACCAGGAGACCCAGAATTATTAACGGTTAAAGCTGTAAACGCCATTAATGCAGCGGATACAATCATGTGCCCTGCTTCAAATGAGGACAGACCAAGCATTGCGTTATCTATTGTTTCTGATATAATTGATAAAACAAAAAATCAGGAAATTGTCCGACTAATTTTTCCAATGACTAAGGACAAAGATGTGCTTGAGGCAACTTGGAAAAAAAACGCAAAGATAATGGCTGAAAAAGTATTGTCTGGAAAAAACGTCGTTTATCTTACAATTGGAGATCCGTATCTGTATAGCACATGGATATACATGCACAGAGAGATTACAACCAATCACCCGGAAATGAAAATCAGTGTAGTTCCTGGCATTGTTTCCATATTCAGTTTTGCGTCAAAAATTGGTATTAGCGTAGCTGAAGGGGCGGAAAAAGTCTCAATAATTCCGTCTTGTTATGATTTGACTACTGTGAAGGAAATTGCAAGAAACTCAGAAAGCCTGATCTTTCTTAAAGATGGAAGATATTTTGATCAAGTAATACAGGTCTTAAAGGATGCAGGGTTTCCTGACAGTTCCCTTTTTGCAATTGGACAGGATCTTGGTACAGATCATGAAATAATCAGAAAAATGACATTGGGTGAAGTTAATGATGATACCCTTACTACCAAATATTTCTCCATCTTGGTGGTAAAACGTGCCTAAGGTTTACTTTGTGGGTTGTGGTCCTGGTGATCCAGATCTAATTACTGTTAAGGCAAAAAAACTGATTCAGAAGGCAGATGTTGTTGTATACTCTGGTTCTTTGATTCCTTCTGAGATTCTTAAGATGTGTAAAAAAGCCAGAAGGTATGATGCGGCAAAACTTGTACGCGAAGAAATTTTTGATCTACTAAAAAAAAATGCCAAAAAAGGTAAAAGAGTGGTACGACTTCATGATGGTGACCCATCAATTTATGGAGCAATACGTGAACAGATGGATAATCTCTATAACGAAAAAATTGATTCTGTAATAATACCCGGAGTTACATCATTTCTAGCATCTGCAGCTGCACTTGGAGCCCAGCTAACACTTCCAGGTGTAACACAAACAATGATAATATCAAGAGCAGAAAAACGCACAAAAGTTCCAAAACGTGAAAAAATATCAGAGCTAGCAAAACACAGAGCTACGATGATCTTCTATCTAAGCATCCATCTTCTATCAAATATAGTAAAAGAAGTACTAGATGGTGGATATACAAAATCAACACCTGTTGGAGTTGTTTATCGCGCAAGTTGGAATGACGAAAAAATTATTACAGGAACGCTAGAGACAATTACAAAAAAGGTTAGAGATCAAAAGATTACACGAACTGCTATTATAATAATTGGTGATGTTATAAAACCAAAATCATATGAATATTCTCGTCTATACGATAAGAGCTTTAGTCATGGATTTAGAAAATCACGTTCTAAATCGTCAAAAAATTAACTTCGTCACTAATTCCCATCATCCGAAGATTTTTTTTAAAAAGCTTAACATCACCAGAAGTAAATATTCTCAATACGTTTTGCTGTAAATCATTATCCTCTACGAAATCTTTTAGAACATTTGAAATATTTTTTGCAGGATCTAAAAACTTAACATTTTTGAAAATTGATCTTAGAAATGGTTCTAAAAACGGCAAATGTGTGCTTGATAGAGTAGCAACATCAATCAAATTATCTAAAAATACATCTTCTAAAACTTCTTTGATGATATTTTTACAATATTCTTCATCTGTAAGAAATTTTCCAGATTCTACAAGTTCAATAAGTAATGAACAATCAATTTTGTGAATCACTATGTCGTTAGGCACGTTACATTTTTCTATAAATTCTGTAACACTTTCACTCCGAATAACAGATCTAGTTCCAAGAATTGCAATATTTCTTGTTCTAGATATTTTTACAGCATCACTAAGTGGAGGGTATATTCCAGCTAATTTCTTGCTGATCCTAGAATAATCGAGTAAAAGTGTGGGTGTATTTGATGCCATTATAATAAAGTCCGGAGAAAATTTTTCCTCTAGTAAATCCACTGTGTCTTTGATGATATTTTTTAACTCTTTTTTCGATTTTACTCCATAAGGAAAATTTTTCTGATCAGCGAAATAAATTAACTCTCCTTTGAAAATTTTTTGTATTTCCCTTATAATTGATATTGAACCAAATCCAGAGTCAAAAACCGCAATTTTCATTCATTCATACCTCTTTTGTTAGCTAAATTTAGCCTAGGAGTTGATCTAATACACACCCAGTATTAAGAATAAAATTGTAAACGATGCCCTATGACATCTTTTGAAAAGACATGGGCACAAAGAGAAGTAAAAAGTATGACTGAAAAAATTCGTGATACCGTAAAGCCACAAGGCGCACTAAAACCACGAATTCAAACAGCAGTTAACAAACTTCAAGTGCAAACTTCAAAGATGGACGTCATGTTGACAAAATTACATCAAAGGGATCAGCAACTTTTTGATAGAGTTGTCACTGCAACGCAGAGCCATGATACACCAACTAGTAGGGTTCTATCTTCTGAATTGGCAGAAGTTCGTAAAGTTTCAAGAGTATTAGGCAATGCCAGAAATTCCCTTGAACAAGTACAATTACGATTAACTACTATTCATGATCTTGGTGATGCAATGATTGCAATTGGACCAGCGATGTCAACTATGAAAGAATTGAAACCAACAATGAGTAAATTCATGCCAGAGGCAGACTCTGAGTTGAATACTATGACAGAAACATTGAATGGACTTATGGTTGATTCACTTTCAGGCGATTCGTTTGAGATGCAAGACAGTGCTATGACTGAAGAGACAAACTCAATTCTTCAGGAAGCAGAAGCTGTTGCTTCACAACAAACAGACGAAAAATTTCCATCAATACCAACAATGACTCCAACAGGACTTCCGTCCCAAACGCAATCTAATACACAATCAAATCCAATGGATTTCCTTGAGTAAGCGTTAAGATAAAGTCCAATTTTTTTCTATTTTTAAAATTTTAAAGACTAAGGGAAAGCTGTTTCCTTAGAAAGTATCTCATCCAACTCAGAAACTTTTATTCTATTTTGTTCCATCGAGTCGCGCATTCTAAGAGTGACAGTGTCATCTTGTAACGTTTGGTGGTCAATTGTAATGGCATAAGGCGCACCAACTTCATCCAACCTTCTATATCTTCTTCCTATCGCACCAGAATGATCCAAAAATACATCGTACTTTCGCTTGATTTGCAGATAAATTTCATCCGTCTTTTCTGCAAGACCATCTTTTTTTACAAGTGATAACACTCCAACATGAATTGGGGACAAATATGGTTTAAGGGATAACACAATCCTATCATTCTCTTTGTCTTCTCGTAAACCACTTTCTAATATTGTGTATAAGCTACGATCTATTCCCATAGAAATCTCAAAAACATGTGGAAGTACTTTTTCATCGTTATCCATCACCTCAAATTTTTCTTTACTTTTAGTAGCATGACTAGTTAAATCATAATCTGCTCTATAGTTGCATGCTACCAATTCAAGCCATCCTGTAGTTGTCTCAACCTCAAAATCAAAAGCAACTTCTGCATAGAACGCTTTTTCCTTTTCTCCCAATTTACGAAATCTGCTTTTTTGTATGTCTATACCAACCTTTTCATAAAACTCAGTTAAAATTCCCAGGTAGTATGCAACAAACTTGTTTGGAATTATTTTTGAATCCACCGCCTCTTTACAAGTCATAATCTTCACTTCGTCATCAACTTGAATTGGAATCTTTGTGTTCTCTATCTCCGAAAACTTGTCAAGCTCATTTAGTTTAGCAGGATTACAAAATACCTCAATTTCTGCCTGATAAAACTCTCTTAGCCTTAGTAGGCTTTGTCTGGGGGCAATTTCATTTCTGAAACTCTTACCTATTTGTGCAATCCCCAGCGGAAGCTTTCCTCTCATGATCTTGAAAAGTCGTGGAAAATCAACAAAGATGGACTGGCAAGTTTCAGGTCTTAGGTAGGCCTCTTCGCCTTCCGGTCCTATTCCAACCTGAAACATCATATTGAATTTTTTAGTACTTTCAAAATCACCCTTACATTTTGGGCATTTTACATTTTTTTCAGAAATAACTTTGTCAAATTCATCAAGACCAGCACTTTCAGGAATGACAGTTTTGGTGGCATCAACTATTATTTTGTCTGCCCTGTATGTTGATTTGCACTTTGTACACCTTACAATGGGGTCAGCAAAGCTAGCTAAGTGACCAGATGCCTCAAATACAGACTTTGACATTATTTGTGAACCATCAATCTCAATCATTTTGTCACGTCTAACCAATTCCCTTCTCCAAAGTTCTAAGAACTTGTTCTTCAAACTTACACCAGCTGGTCCATATTCCCAGAATCCAGCCTGTGCGTCAGCATAAACCTCACAACTTGGGAAATAAAATCCACGTTCTAGTGCAAGCTTCATAACATCATCATATTTCATAATTGCAAGCCACCTAGGTGAAATAAATTAGTTTTATGCAAGTTCTTTTGCAGTTCCAATATCTTCAAACTCATCTCGTCTATCATCAATCGGTGTCTCTAATATTATGGGAATTTTATTTTTATTCATTAATTTGATTACTTTGCTTAATCCAGCGTTTCCAATCTGCCCTAAACCGATATGGTCATGCCTATCAAGATGAGAACCCAATTCTCCCTTTGAGTCATTCAAATGAAGAATCTTGAGATGCTTTAACCCTACCTCTTTATCAAATTTTTCAAATGTGTTTTTTACATTTTTCTCATTTCCTAGATCATATCCTGCAGCAAATGCATGACATGTGTCAATACATATTCCAAATCTGCTTGCAGGTTCCAGGCTGAAGAAAATTTCTGCCAGCTGTGTAAAGTCAGAGCCTACAGAATTTTTTTGCCCAGCAGTATTTTCAAGAAGAATTGTGACATCTTTTGTTGCTTTTGCAACTTTCATTAGCGCACTTGTTAATCTCTTGATTCCATTTTCTTCTCCAGATCCCTTATGGCTTCCCAAATGTGTTACAAGATATGGTATTCCTATTTTGGCACATCGTTCAACCTCTCTTATCATGGCTTTAATCGATTTTTCATAACTGGGTTCATCTGGAGTGGAAAGATTTGGAAGATATGGCATATGTGCTACGGTCGCAAACCTATCAATGTTAGACTCGCTAAGATTTTTCTTGTAATTTGAAACATCTTCATTTGGAAGATCTTTAGAGTACCATCCTCTAGGATTTCCTGTAAAAATTTGAAATGCAGAACATTCACGCTCTACGGCATTAGTAACTGCATTAGCAATAGAACCTGAAATTGAAACATGAAGTCCGATCTGCACGCATGGAAGGACTCAAAACATAATTTAAACAGTATTGTTTTTTTTGTTTTGAAAGCTTTTAAATCAAATTTTTTAGAAAGGTTTGGGTAGTCAATATATGATAAGTTTAGGACAAGATGAGATTGCAAAATATCCTTTCTTAGCAGAGGCTGGGCAGTATCTGAAAGATAAGGGGTTTACATTAGAACAATTTGCTACTGATCCAGATCTCAGGATTATTGTGGATAAAGCATATGAACGGATTGAATCTGCAGCAGAGGACAAAACTTACTATCCTGAACTAGATGATCCGAGTGAAAAAGAGACTACTCTTCCACTAAACGTATTTTCATTTTTGATAGCAATTGTACTACTAAAACTAAGTGGGCTTAACACACTGATCAATAAATTTTCTCTTGCTGAGGCTCGTCGGGCTGAAAAATTTCTACAAAGAGATCTAGTTAGCAATTCAGATAAAACAAGCGAAGAATTTGCAATCAAAATTTTTCGAGATATTTTTTCTGTAACTATCAAAAAGACCGGAGGCTATTTTGTTATTCCAATTCCTGATTACTTGAGGCATGCTGTAAATTTTCATGAGCGTGAATGGAAGTTAGTTAACAGACATGTTGAGAATGGCATGGTTTTTTTGAGCCCACGTGAATCTGTAAGATTGATTCGGTGGAAACTTAGTGGCTATATAGGCTCCAAGATCAAGTCTGCCAACACACCATCTATGTCTGACGGATTTGAGGATAAAGTTAAAAGATTATCTGCTTTGGCAAAAAAATTTGTAGTTAACACAGTTGTAACAGGAGCGTATCCACCATGCATTGAACATGCAATAGAAGTACTCAACAAAGGAGAAAACTTATCTCACTCTGGCCGATTTATGTTGGCTACATTTCTTCTTGGAAGAGGACAGACAATAGATGAAATTGCACCATTATTCAAAAATGCTCCTGATTGGAATGAAAAAGTTACGCGTTACCAAATCAAACAGCTTTCTGGTGAAACAGGCGGCAGCAAAACAAAATATGTTTGTCCATCATGCGAAAAGATCAAAAGTAATAATCTCTGCTATATTACACCTGATTGTGATAATATTATAAACCCAATGCAGTTTGGTCGGAAAAGATTGTAAATGCTTGAAAATGATTTAAAATTTTTAGAAGAAACTTTCAAACAATACTACTTTGATCATTTTGATTTAATTCATGTTCCAGACAGATCAAAAGAAAGGGAATATGGCTACAAAAAATTTAATTCTGGAATGATAAGACATATGTCATTAAAAACCGATAAAGATTTGCATTTGATGTTAATGACAAATGCACCTTCCGATGTTTTTTGTTCAAACGGATACTACTCTTTTCCAAATTTACCAATGGCAGAAAAAGACTGGAAAGAGGCGGATCTTATTTTTGATATAGATGCAAAGGATCTAAAGCTATCTTGCAGGAAAGATCACACATGCATGAAATGTGTTTCTTGCGCTGAGATATCTTTAGTGCAGGACGCTTGTCCAAAATGCAAATCAAACAAACTGGATCTTGTATCATTGCCTTGCCAAAATTGTATTTCTGGTGTAAAGAAGGAAGTTTTGAACTTGGTGAAAATTCTAACTACTGACTTACAAATAGATGATAAGAATATCAGAATATCCTTTTCAGGTAATGAAGGATTTCATGTTTATGTTACAAATTCATCCTATAACCAATTGGGTTCTAACGAAAGACGTGATTTGATTGATTATATCAAATTTCAGAGTGCCATGCCTGAAAGGTTTGGGTTCCCAAAAAACAATCCTTCAAGAATTTCATTTCCAGATCTTGGCGATTCTGGTTGGTCTGGTCGTGTGGCAAAGGAGCTCTTTGGTTCTAAGTCTAAAAGATCAAAGACCATTACAAAGATCATCTCTGATGGGCAAGTCGCTTATCAGCAAAAACTTGAAGAAATGAAAAATTCGATTGGAGTCAAGATAGATTCCAATGTGACATCAGACATTCATAGAATTTTTCGACTTGAGGGCTCGCTAAATAGTAAAAGTAGTCTTGTGAAACTAGTCTGCCAAGACATTGAAAAATTCAATCCATACATAGAAGCGTGCCTGATTGGTGATGAACCAGTAGAAATTTTAGCAAATTTTCCAATTAAATTTAGTTTAAAAAATACAAAATTTGGTCCATATATGAATGAAAAAACCTCCGTTCCAAAATATGCTGCAGCCTATATGGTATGCAAAGGTATAGCATCAATCTCTGATACGTAAATCTTGCACATATGCCAATAAGGTATTAATTTACTAAAAATCGACGTTATTCAACTTGTATAGCGCTAAAAATGAAGGGGGTAGTCAACCTCCACCAGATGCTGGAAAGTATATCAAAATAGGAATAGTATCTCTAATCGCAATTATTGCCTTTGCTCTCGTAGGCAGCCAGGCTGTGACATTATTTATGAATGTGGAAGAATTTGCTGATCTTTTTATTACGCCACTCTACTTCGCATTAGTTTCTTCCATAATTCTATCAGTGATAGCACTAATACGTGTAAACATAGTAAAACGCCATTCGATTTTATGGTACTCTTTGTCTACCGCAATTGGTTTCATTAATCGTAACCCAACTTCGGCTGTAACAGAAACTATTACAAGTTTTCACGATTACAAGTTATCTGTTCCACATTTTGTAATTTGGCAGTTTACCAAGGTTGTCCTCTTTGGGGCATTCTTTGCAAACATTATGTTTGGTTTTGCCGCCATGTATGTAATAGACGGAAATAGTTTGGGTATAGAGAACATACCTGAAATATTTTCACTTCCTTTTGTAACACCACCAACCGATTATTCCTATGCAACTGAAAAAGTGATTCCAATGATTCCAGCACTATTAATTCTGGTTCCATCCATACTGGGTGTTATTGGATTACGGCTCTTGTTGTTTGTTGGGCTACATCATATTTTCAAGGTTGCTACATCCTATATTCATGATGCGGCTCAAGGAAAACCAAAGTGGCTTAATTACACTTCATCTTTGGAAGCAATTGTAGGAATTGGTATAATCTGGTCCGCCTTTAACATGTTCTTTGGTGAAAACATTGATTACAACACAAAATATGCCATAGGAGGAACATTTGTTGTTGGATTTGCACTAATTGCGTTTTCAATATTTGATAGGATTAGATCTAGAATACTAACGCATATGTTAAAAAGAGATGTCTACATCAGAATTTTTACTATTATTGCAATTGCAGTAATTGTCGGCATTGCTATGTCTGTTAATACCAGCATTGCTGATGCTAAAAAGATAGAATATCTTGGACCATATACTGCACAACAAATTGGCGTGAATCAATACCTTGCTGAATTAGATCAAATTGAAGAACATATTCATGATCCATCAATAAAATCAATTTCTCCAAACCAAATTGATCAGTACATTGAAGACAATGCTGATGTTCTAGACGGTATCCGTGTATGGGATTGGGAAGCGGCATTTGCAAAATTAAAACCAGAAATTGGATTGATACCCTATGTAAATTTTGAAGATAATGATATTTTGAGGTTTGATGACAAACTATACTGGACTGCATCCATGGCACCAATTCTGCCTTCTTCTGTAAGCTTGGAAAACCAGTGGTATAACGAGCACCTAGTTTACACTCATGTGCCAAACGGATTTCTAACTTTAGAGGCGACTGATGGTCAAATAGT
This sequence comes from Thaumarchaeota archaeon SCGC AAA007-O23, assembly GCA_000402075.1. Taxonomy (GTDB): domain Archaea; phylum Thermoproteota; class Nitrososphaeria; order Nitrososphaerales; family Nitrosopumilaceae; genus Nitrosopelagicus. Next base: position 7,080 of record ARWO01000031.1, on the reverse strand, counting down.
TGATAGCTCTGAGTTGTTTGAACAGAGACAAATCTACTATGGCGAGGGCGGCTTGCTTGATCAAACTTGGTCCGGATATCCAACAGACCGAGGATCAACCACCGCAGAGCTAAACAATGCATCATATGACGGAACTGGTGGATTGGAGATTGCTCCGCCTATTAGCTGGCTGTTTGAGCCAAACTTTATGATCTCATTTCCTGGAACACCAATTCACGTTATGAGATACAAGGATGTTAACGAGAGAATGGAAACACTATATCCATACTTTTTGTATAACTTGTTTGGAAAGGAGCTTGATTCACTTCCAGTAACAGATGGCAAGAATACCTATTGGCTCGTTCCCCTCATTATTGGATTTGATTCAAACGATGTTCCTTGGTCAGCGGGAAATCCATATCTTAGATTGGTAGGTTACGGGTTAGTAGATACCTATGACGGTAGTATTCAACTAATCAAACATGGAGACGACTTTTTTTCTGATATGTTCATGAGCCAGTATAAACACAACGTAATCGAGATGCCTGAATGGCTTGAAGAACAGATAAGGTATCCTCAGGAGCTTTTTAACTGGAGGACCGAGATGTACAACATCTATCACGTTACTGATGTTGATATATTCATACAAGCAAATGAATTCTATGAAATACCTCGTGGCTTGGATACTTACTACATACAAGCAAAGCCACCTGGATTTGAAGAACCAGAATTTGTTGGCTTGCTGTCTCTCGAACTTAGAGGCTCACAGGGAAGAAACTTGGCTGGATACATGGTTGTAGAAAATGATAAACCGAACCTAGGTCACATGCAATTTTATGAAGTTCCAATAGAATCAGACATTAAACTGTTAGGTCCTACCTCTGTTCGTGAGGCATTGGATAGAGATCCAGACTTCGCTCAATTAAAGACACTTTTGAGAAATCCTCGAATTGGTGATAACATATTATACCAAGTGGGTGAGCATGATACCTACTTTATCCCAGTTTATACTGCTGGTGCAGGTGGTGTTGTTGCACAACTGGGTACTATTGCAGCTGTTGGTGCCGCGTTTACCGGCGAATATCATGTCGGTCTAGGCGATACACAAGAATCAGCATTTGAGGCATATCTGCAAAAACTAGCTGGCGTTACACCAACTGCTACTGCGACCAGTGATGGCGTAATGGGTATTGTACTAGACAAAGATGCAAGAATAGATATTGTGCTATCAATTTTTGAAGAAAAGGGTATAGTTCTCACCACTCCAACTACAATTCAAATTCCATTGGCGTTTAGTATAGGTGATATCGCATTCTATTCAAAATCTGACCAAGAGGATACAACTAAATTGGTTACACAATTCATCAACGAAGCTGGAACTAGTAAGCGTATTCTAATGTGGGAGGAAGAAAATGCATTTAACTTTGGATATATCAAAGTTGTTGACAACGTAACTGAGCTACATTATATCTCGATTGAGGTAGGCAAGTAGTTGAAAAAACGGCTTCTGCCGGGAATTTTATTTTTAATATTTATTTTTGGTGGGTTTGAAGTATTCTCACAAGTTTATTATCTTAATGAATTGGAAACTTGTAGTTTTATAGAAAGTGAAATTTTTGAGAATGTGTCAGAAAGCACTCTTGATGAAATGTGTTCATTACAGATTAGCATTAAAGTTCCATCTGAACCAACTCAGGAGAATATCCCCAACCAACATAACGAATATGTGAATATCAACAGTTTTGGTTTTCGAGGAGCAGAAATCTCTAAGGAGAAACCTGAAAATGTATACAGAATAATAATGTTGGGTGGCTCAACACTGTTTGGTTATGGTGCAACGTCAGATGAAACTACCATACCCGGATTTTTACAGAAAAAATTTGAAACAACAAATTCTGATTTTAAAGTAGAAGTTATAAATGCAGGATCCTCTGGAGCATATTCTAAAACGGAAACACTTTATGTTAAACATAAATTGCTTGATTTTGATCCCGATTTAATTATAGTCTATGATGGTTGGAACGATTCTCGGATTCCATACACATCTCATATAGAAGAAAGAGGCTTGGCTGGTCAATTATACGACACTGTTAACTACCTACAATCTATTTTTCCATACTATAAGACTCCAATTGTAATAAGAGAGATTGGTAGGGATCTTATTAGTCCTGAGGAAGATACTATTGCAACTCGGATTAATGCAGATCTAGATCAAAAAGTTATTTTATGGAAAGAAAGATGGAATGAAAGTTGTTTATTAGTACAAAAAAATGATATTAAAACGTTGATCACAATACAACCTATGTTAGGAACTGGAGATAGAATCATTACCGAATCAGAAAAATCTACATCTGGCTTATCACAGAATGATTTGAAACGATTACCACTTTATCAATTGCAAAAATTCGTTGATGCGTTGCCTGAGTTAACAAACTGTACTAATACAGCTGATCTAACGCATATTTTTGATGGTCATAACGAACCTATTTTTCTAGATCTAGGTCATATAGGTACACAAGGAAGTATGCTTATTTCTGAAAAGATGTATGAATTAGTTTTACCAATGATTAACAGAAAATAATCAGTTTTTGAATATGCTTTTTAATACACCTGAATTTATCATTTTCTTTATTTCTGTTCTGGCTATTATTTCATGTATAAAATTTAGGAGATTCCAGCACCTGTTCTTGGTTGGTGCAAGTTATTTCTTTTTTTATTTTTCAAATAATTTTCTAATCACATTATTAATTTTTTCAACTTTACTTGATTTCTATGTTGGTAAGGCAATTTTTACTGCAAAAGATAAAAAAAGAAAAAAGATTTTACTGATCTCAAGCCTTGCTGGAAATTTAGGCTTACTAGGTTTCTTTAAGTATGCAGATTTTGGAATATCTCAAATTAATAATATTACAGAATCTCTAGGAATTCCTGAGATAACTTCACTAGGATTAATACTCCCAATAGGAATATCATTTTATACATTCCAGACTATCTCGTATACTGTAGAAATTTATCGCGGAAAGTTAGAACCGAGTAAATCATTATGGGAATTTGCTTTGTTTGTATCATTTTTCCCACAATTAGTAGCAGGCCCCATTCTCAGAGCAAGCCATTTTCTTCCACAGCTAAGAGAGAAAATTTCTAATAATAACATAACATCAAGTCTTCGTACAATTACAATTCATGATGCATCATTAAGATTTGGGATCAGTCTTATGGCGATAGGATTTTTTAAAAAAATGTTTTTTGCTGATAACATTGCACCTATGGCTAACGAAATTTTTAATGTACCTTATGGTTTAGAATCATTTTCAGTTATGCTTGGGGCAATAGCATTTGGGGTACAAATTTATTGTGATTTTTCCGGATATTCTGATATTGCCATTGGTGCTGCAACAATTCTTGGATTCCACATACCTGCCAATTTTAACAAACCATATTTTGCTGTTTCACCTGTTGATTTCTGGAGACGGTGGCACATTTCATTGTCTACGTGGCTTCGTGATTATCTGTATATCCCATTAGGTGGAAATAGAAAAGGCAATTCCAGAACATATGTTAATCTAATAACTGTAATGTTTTTGGGTGGATTGTGGCATGGTGCATCATGGAATTTTGTAATTTGGGGTTTAATGCACGGTGTATATCTTGCAGTACAAAAGCTGATCACAAATAAATTTCCATCATTGAAAAATAGCAAATTTCTAAAAACAAGAACAGGAAAAATAATTTCAATTCTAATAACTCAATATTTTATATTTATGACTTGGCTTGCATTTCGAGTTGAAGATTTTGATGCGTTATCATATGTTTTATACAAGTATGTAATATGGGATTTTGCTACAAGTGCAACACTCCAAATTCTTTCACATAACATAATTCCCATTACACTAATCGTAGTATTCTTTATACTGAATTATATTTCGTATAGGAAAAATATAGTTAAATCATTGTCTGAAATGAAGATTACACATTGGGCGATAATATTATTTGGTATAATGATTTTAATCTTATTCTTTTATGATCTATCACCGAATGAATTTATCTATTTTAGATTTTAAAAATGAAAGCAAATATCAAAATTACAGCATTAGTTGGAATCGCATTCTTATCATCATTTGCGATCCTAACCGTGTTTTTAGATATGTATTCAGCAGGATTGTTACCATCAACAACAACCATTTTAGAAGATCAGGAAGATATATTTGATCAAAATCCAAAACATGCTACTTTAGACGTTCTACGAAATTTTTCTGGCATCTCTAAAGCAGATGCAATAAACATTAACAGTTTAGGATTTCGTGGAGATGAATTTTCTCAAATTAAACCAGATAGAACATACAGAATTTTCATGCTTGGAAGTTCTCCAATGTTTGGTTATGGTGCAACGTCAGACGAAACTACTATACCTGGGTTCATGCAAAAATTTTTGGACAAAACAGATTTTGGTTTTGATATAGAAGTAATCAATTCTGGAGTTCAGGCAATAAGCTCTGATACAGAATTAGAACTTATAAAACAAAAACTGATAACATTTTCACCTGATTTGATTATAATATATGATGGTTGGAATGATTTAGGTGATGATATTTCACCGAATGTAATAAAAGAAAACTGGGAATCTGCTTGTGAAATAGGAAATGAAAATAATTTTGATACTGTTATATCACTTCAACCAGTTGCTGGATTTGGAAGCAAAAAATTAACACAACAAGAATCAGAGTATGCAAAGAATGCGATAAAGTTTTTCCAAGAATCCATGATAGAACCATTATCAGTTTACCCGAAATATGCAAAAAATCTATCAGAAATTAAGATCTGTACGAAAACTATTGATCTGAGAGATGTTTTTGATAATGAAACTGAGACGATTTATTCTGATCATGCCCACCACTCTGACCAAGGAAACGCTATTGTTGCAAAATCATTATACAACGCAATCCTACCTATAATTTTAAAAAATAAAGAGTTTAATATTTTTGAAAATGAAAAAGACTTTGATAGTTTAACTACATCAATGTATGATGGTAGAGAAATTGTTGTGAATGTAGAACTATTACCATCAACTGAGCTAGATAATAAAAGGATCAAAATCAGCACATATGATAATACCTATAATGAATACGTACACAATGTAACGTATTTTCTTGCAATATCAAAAAATAACGAAAATTTGTTGAGCGAGTATTTTTTTGCACAAGATGGTGTTCTGATTTTGAATGTTCAGCCTAATAATGATCCTCTAATCAAAGTGATTGGAGAAAAACAATACGATAATAATGCATATGTAATGCCAGGCTCAAAATACACTGTGGAAATGTTTGGAGAGAATTTAACAAGTGTTACACCACTTCAAATAGTAGGTTCCATCTTTAACACTGATGGAATTTACACCTTTGATACGGAATTAGTAACAATTGATAGTCGTGACAATTGGGTTTACAGTTTATCTGGTTTTCATTACGAAATTACTATAGGAAACTGAAAATTTATTATACCTCAATTGAGGTATGCAAACAGTTTGTTACTTGTGGTTGATAATGGTTCTATCTATACGAAAAATCTGGTAAACTTTCTTTCTGAAAAGAAAATTAAATTCATCAGCCAAAAATTTGATGAAGTGAATCTATCAGATATACAGCAATTTAATTCGTTTATTCTTTCTGGAAGAAGGAAAAATGATAGAAAAATTAACGCAGTAAACTCTAAAATCATAAAATATGCCATCTCTGAAGAAAAATCATTGCTTGGAATTTGTTATGGTGCTGAAATTCTAGCTATTACATTGGGTGGCACAATAAAAAAATCAGATGAACATGTAGGAGGTCAGGAAATTGTTGTTATTGAAAAGGAAAACAAAATTTGCCATGGAGAAATAGACGTAACTGAAAGTCACAATTATGAAATTTCACAATTAGGTAGCCATCTTCATAGTTTAGCCAGCTCCAAATCATGCAAGTATGAAATTGTAAAACATAATAATTTGAACATTTTCGGTACGCAGTTTCATCCTGAAATGAGTAGCGATGGGCAATCCATGATCCAATCTTTTTTGTCGATTTAATAGATTGAAATATAGTAAAAAAATTAGAAAATATAATGGTAAAAAAGCTGATAATTGATCACAATGAGAAGGGAGAGATAGTTTCACCTTCGTACGTTGATATAGTTTCTAAGATCAACGAAATAATTGAAATCCTTTCAATTGAAAAAGTAGACGATAAAGACTTGCGTTAATTTGAGGTATGCGGAGTGCGGGATTTGAACACGCGACCTCCAGCTTGGGAAGCTGACGTCCTGCCAGTCTGGACTAACTCCGCTCAATTCGGGTTTTGAAATTAATATTATATAGTTTGATTGATAATTTTTTTTATGGATGCAAGATGTCCAGAATGCGAAAAGGTTGCGGTTCTTGACGATGAGATTACAAAAGTAAAATGTCCACACTGTAACTTTGAGGCAGATTACGAAACTTACTTGGAGATTATGAAAGAGAAGGCACTGAATATGTCTGCGGATTATATTCCAGACAGACCAGGTTTCTAGCTAAAAAACTCCAAAGGTTAATTAGTAGTTTGGTGATTTTTTCGAATGCTTGGCTAACTTCAAGATAACAATATCTGACACAAAAGGAAAATCAATTACTAGGGAACTAAAAGATAACGATGCGAATCCTTTGCTTGGACTACTAATAGGTCAAGAAACAGATGCCTCTCTTGTGGGATTAGAGGGAAAGATCAAGATTACAGGTGGTAGTGATAAATCAGGTGTTCCTATGAGATCAGATCTACTTAGCTCTGCAAGAAAACGTATCCTAATACCAAAAGGAGTTGGTTTACAACAAACAGAAAAAGGTCTGCGAAAACGGAAGCTATTAAGAGGAAATACAATATCTGAAGAAATTTATCAAATTAACAGTAGATATGATGGCGAAATTAAGGTAGAGGAACCTAAGAAAGAGGAGAAGGCAGAAGCTCCTAAAGAAAAACCAAAGGCAGAAGCTCCTAAAGAAAAACCAAAGGCAGAAGCTCCTAAAGAAAAACCAAAGGCAGAAGCTCCTAAAGAAAACCAAAGGCAGAAGCTCCTAAAGAAAACCAAAGG
>ARWO01000030.1 GCA_000402075.1 Thaumarchaeota archaeon SCGC AAA007-O23 | reverse complement strand
GGCAGAAGCTCCTAAAGAAAAACCAAAGGCAGAAGCTCCTAAAGAAAAACCAAAGGCAGAAGCTCCTAAAGAAAAACCAAAGGCAGAAGCTCCTAAAGAAAAACCAAAGGCAGAAGCTCCTAAAGAAAAACCAAAGGCAGAAGCTCCTAAAGAAAAAAAGGAATAGGTTAACATAACAGAATTTTTAATTCTTAATGATGCACTGGAAAGATTCACTTCCTGATTGGTACATAAAAAAATATGGAAAACAGCCATGTGTCAATATTGGTACTGCAGGTCATGTAGACCACGGAAAAACAACTCTAATTCAGGCACTAACTGGAAATTGGACTAGCGTACATAGTCAAGAGCTAAAAAGAGGTATTACCATACGTGTTGGATATTCAGATGCAGCATTTTACAAATGTAAAGACTGTGAATCGCCATTGGGGTATTCAACTGAGCCAAAATGTCATAACTGTGGAAAAGAAAGCGAATTATCAAGAGTGATAAGTTTTGTTGATAGTCCAGGTCACGAAAGTTTGATGGCAAACATGCTTTCAGGTTCGGCACTAATGGACGGTGCTTTGCTGTTGGTTGCTGCAAATTCTAAAGTTCCACAGCCTCAAACAAAAGAACACCTTCTAGCTTTGCAAATATTGGGAATCAAACAAATTGTAATTGTTCAAAACAAAGTTGATCTCATATCACATCAAGATGCTTTATCAAACTACTCTGAAATTACAAAGTTTGTAAAGGGAACAAAGGCATCTAGTTCCCCAATTATACCAATTAGCGCACAGTCATCTCTTAACATGGATGCTTTGATAGGTGCTATTGAAGAAACGATTGAAACACCAGTTAGAGATGAATCTAGTGATACTGTGATGCATGTTTTACGATCTTTTGATATAAACAAACCTGGAACTAAAATAAAAAATCTCAAAGGTGGGGTAATCGGTGGTAGCATAACTCAGGGAAAGTTATCGGTTGGCGATGAAATTGAGATCAAACCCGGACTAATTAATCCTAAGAAGAAATCTTATCAATCTATACAGACAGAAATAGTTTCTTTGGGAACAGGCGCTGGTATTGTAGATGAAGTAAAATCAGGAGGTCTGGTGGCAATTGGAACAAAACTTGATCCCTCTCTTTCAACAAGTGATTCACTAATAGGCTCTGTAGTTGGCAAGCCTGGCACTCTACCTGAAAATTCTACAGAGGCAAAACTAAAAATCAGTTTATTTGACACGGCCGTTGGTTCTGCCGGAGAAACCAAAGTTGTACCTGTAAAAGTTGGTGAATTGCTTAGAATTAATGTTGGAACTGCCCCTGTACCTGCAACAGTAAGCAAAGTAAAATCTGATAATATAGAAGTGGAATTTAGAAGGCCAGTATGCCTTTTTGATAAAGGAAGTGTTGCACTTAGCAGGAGAATTGCAGAAAGGTGGAGACTTATTGGTGCAGGAATAATTGGTTGAAGTCATCTGTGATACAAGCTTTCTAATTCATTTAGCTACTCACAAGATTAAGAACCTTGATTCCGTAAACACTGAAATTGGTCAAATAGAATTTGTCGTTCCATCTGCAGTACTAAATGAGCTGAGAAAACTTTCTAAAACGCAAAAGAAAAAAGAAGATGCTATAACAACTCTTGAGTTTGCACGAAGTTTGAAGACCACCGAAATGTCTGGTAAGTTTGCAGATCAAGCGATAATTGAACGTGTAAGAAAGCGTGGAGGTATAATTGCCACGCTTGACAGCGAATTAAAAAATAAAATTAAAAGTTTAGGTGGTTCAGTCATGTCACTTTCAAACGACAAAATTGTTCTGGAATCCTAGTAAAATTTAACTGCAACATTATACGAAATTAAACAAATGGGAAACCTCAAAATTACGAGCTCGGCTTTTGAGGACGGAGATGAAATACCACGAAAATATGGATACGAACAAGAAAACGTAAGTCCACCCCTGAAAATTGAGAATATACCATACAGTACAAAATCACTAACTCTCATTATGGATGATCCAGATGCGATGGACGTTGTTATTGATGGGGAAAAACCCTTCAAAGATCCTTACGTACATTGGGTTGCATACAATATCAAGCCATACAAAAATCGGACTGAACCGAATAGTCCTTTTACAAGTAGTATTGAAATCTTTGAATCAAAACCAACGTCTACACCTCCTTTACATTCCAAGGACGAGATAAACTGGAGCTACTTGAGCCAATTCATTACAGAACAATATGGTGAAAGATTTTGTATGCTTGGTGTCAATGGCTGGGATGAATTTGCATATGGGGGACCAGCACCACCGGATAAAACACACACCTACGTCTTCAAACTATATGCATTAAAGATTGAACTCGGGGGTATTTCACTTGTAACAAAGGCTGACGTTGAAAAAGCAATGGAAGGTCACATCATAGAACAGACACAACTTACAGGCACATACGCGCCTTGAAAATCTAATTCGGTTTTTCTGCTATACGCAATCTTGCGTATTTGTCATCAGGAGAAAATTTTGCTGGATGCACTAATGTAGTTTTTTTATTACATTTTTTGCATTCATCTTTTAATGTGTATAGTCCACACTCAGAACACTTTCTTAGCTGAAACCGCATTATTCCCCACCAGTTTTCTTGGATTCTTCTC
>ARWO01000029.1 GCA_000402075.1 Thaumarchaeota archaeon SCGC AAA007-O23 | reverse complement strand
ATGCATTAAAGATTGAACTCGGGGGTATTTCACTTGTAACAAAGGCTGACGTTGAAAAAGCAATGGAAGGTCACATCATAGAACAGACACAACTTACAGGCACATACGCGCCTTGAAAATCTAATTCGGTTTTTCTGCTATACGCAATCTTGCGTATTTGTCATCAGGAGAAAATTTTGCTGGATGCACTAATGTAGTTTTTTTATTACATTTTTTGCATTCATCTTTTAATGTGTATAGTCCACACTCAGAACACTTTCTTAGCTGAAACCGCATTATTCCCCACCAGTTTTCTTGGATTCTTCTCTCGTGAATTTAAAACTACCCTTGTTTTTTTCAATATTTTTTTGTATGTCTTCTAAGATAGGCTTGAGAGTTTTTTCTGCAGATTTAAAATCAGAAGCAGTTACACTTATTCTATATTTTGGGGCTCCTATGTACAAAATTTTTACGTTATCCTGATTTGTCTTTTCAAAACCTTGTAAGCTGTTCTTTATGGTTTCCACCCCATTTGAGCTATTATCTGCTAATTCTAAAATACCCCTAATTTCGACTGAAGGCAGTTTAATTTTCATACTTACTTCTTCAATTACATCCAAAGTTTTTTTAGGTAATTTCAAATCGCCAAAAACTTTAATTCCGTTTGTAGCAATGTCAACAACTCCATCATAAACGGAATCATATTTTGAAAAAATCTTGTCTTCTAGTTTTTCAACATCATCATTTGATAATTTTGTTTTCTCTTGCACACTTTTAATAATGCTTTTACCTTTTTCGAATCGTTTTACATCAACAAGTTTCCTTTTTCGTTGATCCCTTGAAACCTGTTTAAGTGATAAATCAATTTCTTCCCTACCTTCCTTAATCCTCTTTACAAGCAGAACTTTTTTCTCTCCCGATTTTACAAATTTGTTAATATTTCGTACCCATCCGTGTGCTATTTCTGAAGCATGCAAAAATCCCTGAATATCGTTATACTCATCTAGAGTTGCATAAGCACCATGAGCTGTTATCTTACTAATTGTAGCAACAACAATTTCTCCTACTTCCGGTAATTCATGTACTTCAGTTGTCATTTGCTGTATTTTTTTAACTAGGTAATTTATTGTTGCTGTCTAGAAATCTATTCCTTTCTTTGCTTTTATACCAGATTTGAATGGATGTTTGATTTCTTTCATTTCAGTTACAAGATCTGCTAATTCTATGACTTTCTCTTCTGCATGATTGCCTGTCAATACAAGATCAAGTTCAGGTGGCTTTGACTTTATGAGATCTATTACATCATCCAAATTCAGTAATTTCAGTTGTAGTGCATAGTTAATCTCGTCCAGTATAACAACGTCAAAGTTACCCGACATTATCTTTTCCTTACTAATTTCCAGCGTATCGTTTGCCGCCTTTACGTGATCTTCACGTGGGCTTTTGTCATCTAAAATACCTACAAATCCCTTGCCTGCCGTAATCAGCTCAAATTCTGGCGCTAACCTTTTTGCAGAATCGAGCTCACCATAATGCCAAGTGCCTTTTACAAATTGTATCATGCAAACTTTATGGTTGTATCCTACAGCTCTTAATACAAGTCCTAGTGCGGCTGAGGTTTTTCCCTTGCCTCCACCAGTATATACTATAACGAGTCCCTTTTGGCTCACGTTTACTTTGAATTTTCTCTAAACTAAAAAGATTGATAGTAGATGAAATTCCTAGACAAAGAATTGAAGATTCCAAGGTTAGTTGTTGCTGGGATAACCAGCGGAGTTGGCAAGACATCGATCACATCCGCGATAATTTATGGGATCAAGAAACGTGGCTATAGTATACAGCCATTCAAGGTTGGTCCTGATTATATTGATCCCAGTTATCTTTCTGCAATATCAGGCAAGGATGCAAAAAATTTGGATGTATGGTTAATGGGAGAAAGTGAGTTACTACATAGTTTTGTAAAAAATTCCACATCTGATATTTCTGTAATTGAGGGTGTAATGGGTTATTATGATGGGTTTGGTGGAAAGACAAACTATGCTAGTACACATCATGTTGCATCGCTGCTAAAATCTCCTACAATTTTAATTTTGGACGCAAGCAAAACAGCACGTTCCATTGCTGCGACTGCACTAGGATTTGTAAAGTTTCATCGTAATTCTAGGATTGTTGGCATAATTTTGAACAAAATTGGCAGCAAGAAACATGAAAGTATGTGCAAGCAAGCACTTGCAAGCCTGAAGGTTCCAATACTTGGATCTATACTAAGAAATTCTGAGAGCTTGGAATCGCGACATCTCGGACTTATTCCTGTAAAGGAACAAAGGTCACTGCAAAATAAAATTAGGAAAGTTTCACGTGAGATTTCTGACAGTCTTGACATTGATAAAATAATTCAGATTTGTAAAAACGTATCAGAACTTCCAAAGGTTCAGGCAAAAAAAATCAAAAAACCTATAGCTACAGTAGCGGTTGCACTTGACTCTTCGTTTAATTTCTATTATCATGATAACCTTGAAGCATTACGTAGGGAAGGAGCAAAGCTGAAATTTTTTAGTCCAGTAACAGACAAAAAAATCCCAAAATGCGATTTAATCTACATTGGAGGTGGATTTCCTGAAGTTTTAGGGCAATCACTTGAGCGGAACACAATCATGAGGAGGATGATAAAAAAACATGCTGAAGAGGGAATCCCAATTTATGCAGAGTGTGGGGGACTGATGTATCTGACAAAATCTATAAGCTTTGGCAAAAAAAAGTATAAGATGGTAGGTTTGTTCGATGCAGAGACTCAGATGACGAAGAAGATGACGCTAAACTATACCGAAGGGAGAATCACATCAAACTGCTTGGTCTCTGGTCCGGCAAAGTTTCGTGCACACGAGTTTCATTACTCAAAGATTGGCAATCTAGCAAGAGATGCTAAACTTGTATATGATCTGAAGATCGGAGAAGGTATATCTGGTAAAAAGGATGCTCTTTCTGAATATAATACGCTTGCATCATACTGCCATCTGTATTTTGATAGTGCAAAATATGCTACTGAACTTGTTAGCAAGAGAGGTTAGATCTTGATCAAATTGAGACATGATATTTAAAATGATAATATATGAACAACTATTAGACTATAGGTTTAAAATTAATGTCTAACATTACTCCAAATCAATCATTAGAAAATTTACACAGAGAAGTAGAAGGTTTAGTGGATGATACTGCTCTCAAAGAACAATTAAAAAATGTAAAGGTAGAAGAATGTAAAGATGCAAAAAATACTCCAGAAACTATTCTTGACGCAATTGAAACAATTGTTAATAATATTTCTTCTACCAAATACCTATTCAGTATTTTATTGGCATGTTGTATCAAAAAATTAATTTCACCTGCACAAGATATCAGAATTGGACAGGAGAATATGCCTGGCGGTTACTCAAACAGGTCATTTGATCAAATCAATGTGACTCCATTTTTGAAAAGACATAATTATACACACTGTCAGCATTCGGGGTTGGAAAGTGGGCGTCAGTTTGAACGTCCATTGATTTGGGATTTGAATTTTCCAGCTAAACCAAGAGGATCTGGAACTAGAGAGTCATTTCTTGGAATTTTAAATTATATCCAAGAACAAAATGGCGATCCGAGAAATGTTGCAGCTTATTTGTTATATTATGATAAACTACAGTTTACTGCTCAACCTACTGTTGCAGTTGTACCACGTGAAACAAATATTTCCACAATTATGAAAATCCTTGAAACTCATTTTAAAAATAGTTCTGGACAAGGAAAATCTAGATTGCCTGTTTTGGCTTTGTATTCAATATATGAAGAACTTGTAAAAGAAACAAAAAGGTTTGAAGGTTGTATTTTACTTCCACTTGAACGGCACACTACTGCAGATCTTAGATCTGGTGCGATTGGTGATATTCAAATCAATAAAAATGACGAGCCTTTTGAAGGAATAGAGATTAAGAGTGAAATTTCCATAACTGCAGATATGGTAGATGAGTTATTACGAAAATTTGAAGGGAGGGATGTTTCAAGATATTATATTCTTACTACTGCTCCTGAACAAATCAAGGATGAAGATCAGGAATCTGTTTCTCAATCTATTGGAAAAATAGGATCTCAAACTGGAACTCAAATCATCTGTAATGGGTTGATTCCCACATTATGGTATTATTTGAGACTCCTAAGTGATCCTTCACGTATACTGTCTACCTATGGTGTTCTACTTACCACGGATGAAGATATTCGCCAAGGGATGAGAAAAACATGGAATGAAATAATTGCAAATGAATATGCATAAACCTTGTTGATATTTAGATTGGTTTTAGTTTAGCTGAATTTTTTAATAAATAAAAACCTGAAGCAGTCATAACAATTCCAACAATTGTCCAAACAATATCAACTTCAAATCCATCAATTCCATATATGTAATTGAATGGTATGGCTACAATAATTCCAATAATTATAATGCAGATAGACGCAGCTTTTTTGCCAAGCATCTACTAATTTTCCCGTAACAATTTGAATAATGCATTAACAATTGACGCAGCACAGGAACTTCCACCCTTTCTACCAATATTGGTGATAAACGGAGCATCAATCTTTTGTAATTCTTCTTTAGATTCCACTGCAGATACGAATCCTACGGGAATTCCTATAATTAATGCAGGTTTTGTAACTTTCTCTTGAATCATCTTGATTACTTCCAGCAATGCAGTTGGAGCATTACCTATTACCACAACTCCACCGTTCATATCAGAAGCTGCAACCTGCATGGACATCTGTGCTCTGGTTTTGTCCTCTTGTCTTGCCTTTTCAGCCAGACCTGGATCCGAAATATTGCATATTATATCATTTCCAAAATCTTTTGGGTTTTGCTTGTTCAACCCACCTATTACGCCATTCACATCCGTGATTATACTACAGCCATTTTTCAGCGCATTAATTCCACTTGTGATTGCATCGTCGTGAAAAACTATCTTGTTTTTTCCAGCAAAATCAAAATCTGCCGTGGCATGAATAATTCTTCTGACTATGGGCCATTCCATATCGGTATATGGATGAGATCCAATCTCACGGTCAATGATCTCCATACTTTCATCTTCTATTGATTGTCCCTTCCTAGTTTGCATTTTCTACCTCCTTTGCTCTCTCAACTATCAAATCAATCATTTTTTCATCAGCACCAAGATGCTTTGTAACACAAACCTTTTTCAGATTTGATTTTTCCAGTGCAGGCTTCAAATCATTATTAATGTCAGTCTTAACATGCGCCCCTTCATGTAGAAAATAAAATACTATTACCAAGACATCTGGGCTATTATTTTGGCAACTTTGTATACCCTGTTCAATGTTTGGTTCTTCAATTTCTAGGTAGCATCTGTCCACATTTTTGTAGCTCTTTCTTAGTTCATCTACAATGTAATTAATTGAGATTCCCGCGTTAGGATCCATACTCCCATGACCAATTACTAGCACGTCCACCTTATCTTTTGACAGTGAAATTTCATTTTCTTTTAACGCTGAAACTATCCTACTGTCAACTAGATCTACTAGTGTTCTATGCATAGTCATTGGTTTTGAGACAAGAAACTTGATTTTGGTATCTTTTTGGTACTTCATTGCATCTGCAACTGCTATCTTTACTTTTTTTCCAGGATAGAGAAAATATGGTACAATTGTCATCTGATCCACATTTTTTTTCAGACATTTCTCCATTCCATCTTCAATGAATGGTGGAACTACTTCAAGAAAACAAAATTCTGTAAAATCGTAGTTTCCTTTTTCCCTAACTTTCTCACAAATAATTTCTAGTTCTTCTTCAGCTTCTCTTTCCCTACTTCCCCTATCAATTAACATCAATCCACGTTTCAATTTTGTATCCTCGCTATTGCTATAGTTAAATTTGGAGGAAATTTCTGTTTCTCAACAACTAATTCTCCCCCTGACGATTTTATCGCTGCAGCTTCTGAGACACTCGCCGTTCCTTCAAATGTTTGAACAGTTTTTGATGGATTTGGAGTAGAAATAGAAGCAAGCTCCTCCTTTTCAAAATATTCTATAGTCTTTGATATTTCCTTTGCAAGTTCAGTAAGACCAACTACATCTTTTTCTTTCTTAATCGACACAAATTTCGTAATTGATTTTTCACTAAGTTTGAACTCATTCATGCATCTCATTAAACCGTCTTTGATAGTTTCTTTTGTAGTATCCCAGTGTAATCCAACTCCCACTACTAGACTTGGCGGTCTATAAACTACTGAATTTTGTAACAAATCATCGTCAACAATTTCATCTGTTATGATCAAATACCCCTTTGAATCTGAATTTTTTAGTTCATTGATTGTAGGATATACAGTAACATTGGCCGGTAGCTTATTTTCCCACCAATCTTTTCTTCCACAGTTTTGATACACACCAATTTTTTCCTCGTTGACCATAAACGCGCTAATCTTAGTTACATTGGAGTCATCATCAATCTTCCACCCAAAATCTTTTCCAACAAGATCTACCGCAATGGTTTTGTTTACATCAGCTGCTGTTGTTATTACAGGTGTTGCACCAAGTCTGTCTGCAATATCGTTTGTAAGTTTGTTTGCTCCACCTAGATGACCAGAAAGTGTACTGATTACAAACTGAGCCTTATCGTCAATTACAATAACGGCAGGGTCAGTTTTCTTATCTTTCAAGTGTGGCGAAATTAATCTTACAACTGCACCTAATGAGAACAAACAAACTAGTGCATCATTTGATTTGAATAATTCTACAATTTTTGTCGATGTGTTATCGCCATACCAGTTAATGCTTGTGTTATCATCAGAGAATTTATTGGGCGCAAATACTTCCCAGGAAGAGAATTTTTCCTTCAGTTCTTTTGCGATCTTAATGCCATTTTTAGTAATGGCTAAAATAGCTATTTTTTCCATATGTTGATTGTATGCTAGTTTAATAAAATTCCTTACTGTTTGGGATAGCGTGCCAAAACATTCCCATCGAAATTAAACAGTATAATTTCAATAGGGATCTTATTTTCTGAATGACCTCTCATTTGTTTGTAAACTTCTGAACAAATCAAATCAAAGAATCCATCAATATTATTTTCAAGAATAATCTCTTGAACATTTCTAGCAGTATTTGCATTTTTTATTTTCTGAACAACATCCTCATCAGCCTTGCATTTTTTTGCCAATTCTGAGAGAAAATCCATGTTTACTTTTGAGCCCTTTACATGTGTCTGTTTGACACCAGTTGCCATCTTGGCAAATTTCCCGATAAATCCACCAACATGCGCTTTACTCATTCCTTTTTTTGCGCATTGTGAAATTGTATATCCAGAAAAATCTCCAAACTGTACGAATGAATGATCAGGAAGATCAAAAACATTCCTAGCAAAATCCTCGCTTCTTCCACCGGTTGTTAGGACAACTGTGTCATCTCCCATCGATTGTACAACATCAAGCTGCAGTCTAATAGCAGCTGCAAATGATGCAGTTGAGTATGGCATTACAATTCCACTTGTTCCTAGAATTGATATTCCGTCAACTATTCCAATTCGAGGGTTGTCAGTCTTTGGTCCAAGCTCCTTACCCTTTGGAACTGATATTATTACCTTGATTCCATTTTTTTCTAAAATTTCTTTACCAACTTCGGTTAAATTTTCAATGATCATTTTTCGTGGAGTTGGATTAATTGCAGCTTGGCCAATATCTAATCCTATTCCAGGTTTTGTTACTCTACCCACACCTTCACCACCATCTATTTCGATGGAATTTGGGTTTGGTGTTAGTTCCAAGTCAACGACAATTTCTGCACCATGCGTTACATCAGGATCATCACCTGCGTCTTTAATTACCGAGCAATGCGCCTTGTTTTTTTCAAATTCACAACTATTGATATTAATTGTGATTCTAGATTTTTTTGGAAGTAAAACATCAACCGATTCAGTTTTTTTCTGATTAATAATTGATAAAACAGCCGCAACTGAGGCAGCTGCAGCACTTGTACCAGTAGTGAATCCAGTACGTAAATTACCTTTAGGTTTTTCTGGCGGATCCACGATGAATAACTAATGATATCCTTAAAATCAATTGTTGTGTGATTTTTTTCATGTCAAGCATATCTAGAGGTATAGTAGTTACTGGCGCTAATGGCTTTGTAGGTAAAAATCTAAGAAATTTTCTTCACAAAAATAAAATCAAAGTTTTAGGAATTTCCCGAAAAAATTTTCGTAAACATGTCTCTGAAGTAAAGATAACATCTACAAATCTCTTAGAACCAAAACTTCAAACTAAACTAAAAAATTACGATGCTTTGATACATCTAATTGGTATAGGAAGACAATCATCAAAATCTACGTTTGAAGAAATCAATCTCAATCTGACAAAAAAATGTAATTAAAGCGTGCAAAAATGCAGGCATTAAAAAAATTATCTTTATCAGTGGTCTTGGTGTTTCTAGAAGCAACAAGTCAGATTATTTTGTTTCAAAATACAAGGCTGAACGCGAAATAATTAACTCTGGGTTAGATTATACTATATTTCGCGCCTCTTACATTATAGGAAAAACAGACTACCTAACCAAAGCTCTTTCCAAGCAGATGAAAAAAGGTGTTATTATCATTCCAGGTTCTGGCAAATATAGATTACAACCAATATCTGTGGCAGATGTCGCAAAAATTATCCTAGAAGCCATTAATGAGAAAAAATTTTCTAAAAAGATTTTAGATCTAGTGGGACCACAAAAAATGAGCTTTGAAGATTTTGTGAAGCTTTTTACTAAAAATACCAGTGTAAAAATTCAAAAAATCAATCTAGAGAGTGCGTATGATGAAGCAAAACGTAATACAAGAAGTGTTTACGGTTTAGAATCACTAAACATCCTAGTTGGAGATTACACAAGCGATGGAAAACAGCTTAAAAAATTATCTGATGTTAAATTAACAACAGTTGCAGAATTTTTACAGTCCAGCCGCCTTTCTTAGCTCTTCAGATTTGTCCGTCTTTTCCCAGGTAAATTCTGATTCATTTCTACCAAAATGACCATAGCCTGCAGTTTTTTTGTAAATTGGTCTCTTTAGGTCTAGATGAGAAACTATTGAGGCCGGCTTCATATCAAAGTGTGAGTTTAGAATTTTCTCAATTTCCTCTTCAGGTATTTTGTTTGTTTCAAATGTGTTAACCATCAATGACAGCGGCTGGCAAACTCCAATGGAATAAGCAATTTGTATCTCACATCTGTCGGCAAGACCTGCAGCCACTAAATTTTTTGCAACATATCTACACATGTAACATGCTGACCTATCCACCTTTGATGGATCCTTTCCTGAAAATGCACCACCACCATGTCTTCCCATTCCACCATAAGAATCAACAATAATTTTTCTACCGGTAAGGCCTGCATCACCATGCGGTCCCCCAATTTCAAATTTTCCGGTTGGATTTACATGAATTGTAATATCTTCGTGCCACCAATTTCCACAAACAGGCTTAATCACTTTATCAATAATCTGTTTTCTAATCTCTTCATTTGATATTTCAGGATCATGCTGCGTTGAAATGACAATGGTTTCGACCCTTTCTGGTTTGTCATCTACATATGCGACAGAAACTTGAGACTTGCCATCAGGTCTAACCCATGCTAATTCTTTTGATTTTCTAACCTCGGCAAGTTTTTTTGTAAGCTTATGAGCAAGTGATATTGGTAAAGGCATAAACTCGTCAGTTTCATTTGTTGCATATCCAAACATCAATCCTTGGTCTCCTGCACCTTGTTCCTTTTGTGTTTGTGATATCGTTACTCCTTGAGAAATATTTGGACTCTGTGGATCTATTTTCACAATAACTTCACAGGTTTTTGCATCAAACTTCAATGCAGGATCGTCATAACCAATTTCCGCAATAGTATCCCTGACAACTTTCTCAATGTCAAACTTACCTTTTGATGTGACCTCACCAGCAACTGCAACAAAGTCTGTTGTTACGAGTGTCTCAACCGCTACCCTTGAATCTGGATCCTGTCTAAGAAATTCGTCCAGTATTGCATCAGAAATGTGGTCAGATACCTTATCTGGATGACCTTCAGTTACTGACTCTGATGTGAAAATATAGGTTTTTGACATTTGTAATTATAGTTTAAAGTTCATTTTCTAATTTGATAAAGAGTACGTTATTTCCCCGTAAAATTACTCTTCCAAACTTCTCAACAGCCTTTCCATCTTTTAGTTCTTCAGCATCAGTCATTATCAAATTCATATAAGAATCAACATTATCTATTTTACCTTTATACTCAACATCATTTTTCAATCTAACAATAACGCTTTTTTTTGTTTGTTTTTGTAAGGTTGTTAATGGTCTTTTTGCTGTTGTTTGTGACACTAGTTATCCACTTAATGCAATTTTCTTTGAGTACTATAATTAAAGCCTTGCCTATCGATTATTTAGGAAAATCTCTTTAGTTTTTTAGCGTAAACAAAGACATGATCGAAACAGGATTAAAAGAACTTGATAAATTTCTTGGCGGTGGTATCAAAGAGGGATTAATTACTAGTATTTCTGGACAAAGCGCTACAGGAAAAACGCAGCTGATATTCCAAATTTGCGTTAATGCTTTACATAATGGAAAAGAGATTCTTTTCCAAGATACGATCGGTGAGTTTAGACCTGAAAGACTTGTTGAAATGATGCGATTACAGAAAATTAACTCATCATTACTTGATAAAATCAAGGTAAATCGTATTACCAACACTGCACAGCAGATTGATTGTTTATCAAAAACATCGCCCGAGAGCTATTCTTTGATTATAGTTGATAGCGTAACGGATCTTTTCTCATTTGAGTATTCAAAAAAAGAACAGTCTCTTGAAAAATATATTTCCTTTATGAAATACATGCATAATTTATCAAGTATTGCCATTGATGGCAAAATTCCTATAATTGTTACTAACATTGTTAGAACTATTAACAAACAGGAAAAGGAAAACTTGGAAGAATCAATCAGCATGTATATACATACTAAAATTAAACTTTCAAAAAATAACAATGGATATTCATGCCAAGCCATTTCTCCCTTTGCAAATAAACAATTTCAATATACTATAACATCGAAAGGTCTTACTGATCAATCTTAATCTATTTAATATGCTAGGAATGTGTATATTCAATGGCAGAACTTTTTGATTACATTCCTATTATTGGAATTATTTTATTTGCTGCAGGGATCGTAGGTGCAATAGTTTATGAGCGACTTAGAACAAAAAATATTGAAGAGTCATCTTCCTGAAGCTTTTCTAGAAGAAAAATTTCATTCATTAGGATTCGAACAGTTAACTGATATCCAAAAAAGAGCTCTACCAATAATTTACCAAAAAATTGATTCATTAATTATAGCGCCAACCGGTTCCGGTAAAACGGAATGCTCAGTAATTCCTACCTTTTCCCAGATAAAGGAAACAAAAAAGCAGGGAATGATCAAGATGCTTTACATTACACCGTTAAGAGCACTTAACCGCGATGTTTTTCGACGAATAACCAAATATGCTGAATTAGATGGTCTAACAATTCAAGTTAGACATGGCGATACACCTCAATCACTTAGAAAAAAAATTTCAGACTCACCACCCGATGTATTAATTACAACGCCAGAAACACTTGTCATCCTTCTTACCCAGCAGAAAATGTTAACTGCACTTTCTGAATTGGAACGAGTCATAATTGATGAAGTACATGAGCTTTTGTCAAATGAAAGAGGTTCTCAACTATCAATAAGCCTAGAAAGATTACAACTTAACTCAAACCAAAAAATCATCCGAACTGGCTTATCAGCAACTATTGGAAATATTGAGGATGCTGGACATTTTCTTGTTGGAACAGAGAAACCATGTAAAATAATTCAGGATGAATCAATGAGAAAGTATGATGTTGAAGTCAAATTTGTGAAAGGCTCAATATCTGAAGTAGCTGATTCAACTATTCAATATATTGAAAAATCAGGCATAAACTCTCCAATTCTTTTGTTTACTAACACTAGGGGCGAATCTGAATTTCTAGCTTCAGTACTAAGAGAAAAGACTTTGATGAATATAGAATTACATCATGGCTCATTATCAAAACAAGTTAGAGAAGAAACAGAAAGCATACTTCGGAGTGGGTCAAGTGGTATAGTTGTATGCACATCATCTCTTGAATTAGGATTAGATATTGGTTCGGTGGAACTTGTAATTCATTATGGCTCACCACGTCAGGTATCAAAATTAATGCAACGAATAGGTAGGAGTAAACATTTCCGAAATTCTTCTGCAAGAGGGCTAATTATCACAAATAGTCCTGATGATGAATTTGAAACAAAAGCAATCCTTGATAGAATAAAAAATAGTTCCATTGAAGAACAAAAAATTCACAACAAATCTCTTGATGTTTTGGCTCATCACCTAGTAGGATTATCATTGCAGATGGGAGAATTGTCTATTGATTTTGCGTATAAAATAATCAGACAAGCATATCCATTTAGAAATATAACATTAGCTGAATTTTGTAGTGTTCTAGAAATCTTAGACAGTATCTAT
>ARWO01000028.1 GCA_000402075.1 Thaumarchaeota archaeon SCGC AAA007-O23 | reverse complement strand
TTAGAAAAAAAATTTCAGACTCACCACCCGATGTATTAATTACAACGCCAGAAACACTTGTCATCCTTCTTACCCAGCAGAAAATGTTAACTGCACTTTCTGAATTGGAACGAGTCATAATTGATGAAGTACATGAGCTTTTGTCAAATGAAAGAGGTTCTCAACTATCAATAAGCCTAGAAAGATTACAACTTAACTCAAACCAAAAAATCATCCGAACTGGCTTATCAGCAACTATTGGAAATATTGAGGATGCTGGACATTTTCTTGTTGGAACAGAGAAACCATGTAAAATAATTCAGGATGAATCAATGAGAAAGTATGATGTTGAAGTCAAATTTGTGAAAGGCTCAATATCTGAAGTAGCTGATTCAACTATTCAATATATTGAAAAATCAGGCATAAACTCTCCAATTCTTTTGTTTACTAACACTAGGGGCGAATCTGAATTTCTAGCTTCAGTACTAAGAGAAAAGACTTTGATGAATATAGAATTACATCATGGCTCATTATCAAAACAAGTTAGAGAAGAAACAGAAAGCATACTTCGGAGTGGGTCAAGTGGTATAGTTGTATGCACATCATCTCTTGAATTAGGATTAGATATTGGTTCGGTGGAACTTGTAATTCATTATGGCTCACCACGTCAGGTATCAAAATTAATGCAACGAATAGGTAGGAGTAAACATTTCCGAAATTCTTCTGCAAGAGGGCTAATTATCACAAATAGTCCTGATGATGAATTTGAAACAAAAGCAATCCTTGATAGAATAAAAAATAGTTCCATTGAAGAACAAAAAATTCACAACAAATCTCTTGATGTTTTGGCTCATCACCTAGTAGGATTATCATTGCAGATGGGAGAATTGTCTATTGATTTTGCGTATAAAATAATCAGACAAGCATATCCATTTAGAAATATAACATTAGCTGAATTTTGTAGTGTTCTAGAAATCTTAGACAGTATCTATATTTTGTCGTTTGACAGAAAAAAAAATGAAATTTTGGAAGACACGAAAAGCATTTAGGTATTATTTTGAGAATCTTTCAACAATTCCAGATATTTTAAAATTTAAAGTGTTTGATTCAGTAGGAAAGAAAATCATAGGATCCTTAGATCAAAGGTTTGTAGGCGATCATGGTGAAGCGGGTAACATATTTGTTCTACGTGGAATGCAGTGGAGAATACTGAATATTGACGAAAAAGCTTTGCAAGTTAATGTTGAACCGATGAGCGGTGCACCAAAAAATGTGCCTTACTGGGAGGGAGAAAACATTCCCATAGATTATGATACTGCACAAAAAGTTGGATTATTTAGAAATAAAGTGAGACATGGTTCGTTAACAATGCTTAACAAAATAATTCCAGAACTAGATTTTAACATCATACCTGATGAGAAAACCATTGTAATTGAATCTGTAAGAACAGATCGGAATGTTGTTATTCATGCATGTTTTGGTACAAAAATCAATTCAACTCTGGCAACTATACTTTCTTCATTACTAGAATCTACTCTTGGATATGTTGTTCAATCAAGATCAGATGCATATAGAATTGTTTTGGAATCTAATGCAAGAATTAACAAGAAGATCATTGTTGAAGCTTTAACCGAAGAATTTATTCTTCGTGATGTTGTAACTGCATCTTTGGTTGGGACACATAATGTTAATTGGAGAACATGGTGTGTTGCAAAAAAATTTGGAATGGTAGGTCGTGGTGCTATTTATGATAGAAAATCTGGCCGTTTTATTTATGAGCGGTATCAAAACACACCTGTTGTTATGGAAGCATTAAGGGAGTTATTCCATGATAAATTTGATCTAAAATCTACTGAAACTGTTTTGAACAAAATTAGAAACAACAAAATTCAGATTGAATGGGTTGATGTTGACAAGTTTTCCAAATTAGCAGAACCACTCTTAGATCACGCCACAAAATATTATTCTTCTCCAGCAAGTGTTGATAAGGCAATTCTTGATTTAGTAAAAAAGCGATTGTTTAAAACCAAACATCGATTAATTTGTGCTCGTTGTGGCAAATGGCAACTAGCCATTATTACGGAAGAAGTAAAAAGTAATCTTAGTTGTAAATATTGCAAAAGCAGGCAAATTACGACCACATTTTATTCAGATTACGATTTGGTTAAAATCATTCAGAAAAAACATACTGGGAAAAAACTTTCAGCCGAAGAAAATCATAGGTTTAAGCGAGCTTGGAAAGTTGCCTCGTTGGTTGAAACTTTTGGTAAAAATGCTATAATCGTATTATCTGGCTATGGTGTTGGTGCTGACACCGGCGCAAGGATTTTACGAAATATGATTGACCAAGAGCTTATGTATAAACAAATTTACGAAGCCGAAAGGCAGTACGTAATGACAAGAGGCTTTTGGGACGATTAGTTCTTTTTTACAACAGCTGAATACGGAGTTAAAAACAATTCAGTTCTCCCTTCAAGTCCAGCTTTTGCGTTAACAGCAGTCACAGAAATTATTTCGCCGCTAGAAAGGCCATCTAAAAGAATAGCTTGGTTTCTCCATCCCTTAATCCAAATCTGACCGCTAGCATCTTCAACAAACATTTCTGACAGCAAGATTGTTTCTCCAGTTTTTGTTTGTACCTCCCGCTTTTCCGGTTCTTTCAAAACTATGGCTTCAACACAGTAATTATTTTCAGATTTAATCTCGGAGATTTTTGTTCTCAGATCTGATAATGATGGTATGCTTCCATCATCATCAATTTTTCTTACAAACGAATCATGGTTTAGCGTTACAGCATTACCAAAGACTTGTGCTGGCATGCATTCTATAACATCTCCAGTACTAATAGAATCTAGCATATTTGAAGAGTCGGTCAAGTACACTGTATTTTTCTTATTGTCTATACCCATTGCAACAGTTTTTCCTCCATCATTTCTCTTCATTGTAGCAACACGTACAATAACAGGTTCTGATTCTTTTCCTCCCTCAATTTCAATCAGCGTTGCCTCATTTCCATGAATTTCAAGACCTTGGTTTCCTACCTTTGTTCTAACACCCAAGAGCCTAACTTTTGCATTCTGGGGAATAACTTTAGGCAAAAACGATTCATCTCTTCCCCATATGACGACTCCTTTTGTGGTATCATCATTTCCTTTCAATCTCATTCTGAGTCCTTTCCCTGGTTCGCCCCGTCGGTTAGTAAATTCTAGTGTGGTTATACTACCATCTATTTTACCAGAAACGACCAGATTACTTTGATTTTCCTTAACCTGACTGGCATCAACAGTCAATTCATCAACTGCAATAATTTTACTTTCTTTATTGGTCGGCTCGATATTAGATCCCGAACCAACATTTATCGTTGGGCTACCATTAAGATCCGATTTGATATACGCCTTGATTATTTTTATCAAATCACCAGGCTTCAGTTCTTCAATTCCTGGCAGGTTAGCTTTTTCATCCCAAAGCTTGACGCTTACAGCCGAATCATTATCATAAACAGTCATAGTTCTAAGTAGGAAAGGAGAACCATCTTTTCTAGAAAATTGCTTTGTGGGTGAAATGTTGAGAACCCTACTTTCAATTGATACGTCCTTAGCACCTACGTAAATATCCTTTAAACTCATTTCAGTTTTCAAAGTCTGCTTTAATGATATTCCTAAATCTTTCGCAATAAGAAAAAGAGCTCCTTCATCTGTCAAATAACCTGGACCTATCTTTTCAATTTTCTGTTTAATTCTAACGTCAATATCTTGTTTGGTTAATTCAGGTTTTTGTTCCTGTATCTTTTCTAATAGTTCTTCAAACTCTGACAAGTTGCTCCCTTCAATTTCTTCTTTTTAGCTCTTATTAACATTTAAGGAGTTTAGGATTAGCAAAAAACATGAAATCTATTTTTGCCCGATCGCTTTTCAAATCATATGATGAAATAAATGCTGTAGACGGTATAGATCTTGATATCGATGATGGACAAATTTTTGGTTTTTTAGGACCAAATGGAGCAGGAAAATCAACTGTGATTAAACTGTTAACCACATTGATCCAGCCAACCAGCGGCAAAATTTCAGTTCTAGAAATTGATGCTGCAAAGGAACCATTAAGTATAAGAAAAAAAATTGGCGTAGTTTTACAGCAACCAAGTTATGAACCTACACTCTCAGTAGAAAAATCTCTGGAAAAGTATGGAATGATGTGGGACCTTGACAAAAAAACTAGAATGGATAGAACAGAAGAACTTCTTACCGCCTTTAATCTAGTTGAAATTAGAAAGAAAAGAAATGAGGATCTTTCCATTGGCCAGAGAAGGCGAGTCCAGGTTGCACGTGAATTTATGCATGATATGGATTTGTTGTTCTTAGACGAACCTACTGTTGGACTGGATCCAACTGCTAGACGACAATTACTAGATTTTTTAAAAAATAAAGTAAAGGAAAAAAACCTAACAATATTTTATACCACACATGTATTAACCGAGGCAGAATATCTATGTGATAATATTGCAATTATTAACAAAGGCAAAATAATTACTGTTGATTCCCCAAACGGACTTAAAAAAAGATTTGGTCGTGAAAAAACAATCAAAATTCACGTTTCTTCTAACACTGAAGCATTAGGAAATCTTTTAGAAAACATTCCGGATTGTAAAATTGAGTTTAATACGGGGGCAACAATTACAATACATTCAACTGAATCTGAAGTTGTTTTAATGAGCATTTTAAAAATTTTAAATCAAAACAATATAGATATAGATGATTTGTCGGCAATACCAACAAATCTTGAAGAAGTATTTCTCAAAGTTGTAGGTGATTCTAATACATCCAATAATCAGATTAGTTAATAGAAATATTACCATCTCAGTGAATCCAGGTTTCTTAATCTGGCAAGTAATCTTTCCCTTGATTTGGATTTTTGTCGCTGGTTTTGCGTACAGTGCACTGATAGATGAAGTATCTTTTGGAACGAAGAATCTAAGCTATCCAGCATTCTTAGCTTCTGGGATGATTGGTTTTAACATTATGAATAGTACACTCATTTCTGGAATTATAATTTGGAATGATAGACGACATGGAATGTTTGAACAAATAATGTCAGGTCCATTTACAAGATCAAACTACATTCTTAGTAACATCACCACTATTGCAATAGTAGGTCTAGTTAGTGCAGCGTTAATCGCGGCAGTTGGTTATCCAGTATTTTTCCAATCAGTAGAATTTAGTTTAGTGACAATTCCACTCATAGTCTTCAGTTCAATAGTTGGTGCAATATTATTTGGTTCTATTGCTTCAATCATATCCGCAAGACTGCGTTCAAGTGAGGGATTTAACGTAATTATTAACACTGTTTTTATTTTCTTTGCTTTTGTAAGTACAGCTTTTTATCCTGCCGCTGGCGCTCCACAACCTCTTGCAACTATATTTTATCTGAATCCACTTACATATCTTGTCGATATAATTAGGGCTGGAATTTTTGGCACCATTACAGAGTTTGTTATTTTAGAAATGGTAGTTTTGTTAGTTCTTGCATCCGTTCTTTTTGTCATCGCAACAAAATTGTTAACTAAAATGGATTTTTAAAAAAATAGTAGCCCGGCCCGGACTCGAACCGAGGTCAAAGGCTCCAAGGGCCCCTATGCTTGCCACTACACTACCGGGCTTCAGTACATTTTTTTTCTATCCCCTTATAATATTACTTCAACATAGATTTCATTGTTTTTACAAGGATAGGATAAGGATCTTCCATAGAATCTATCATCTTTTTAGATTTCTTTTTTATTTCTAAATTTTTGGACCCAAAAATCTTCCTAATTGATATTACTATCTGTTTAGGATTTGTTTTCCTTATCACCAATTTTTTCCTGACAAGATAGGCCTCTATAATATTTGGAACCGCATCGTACGAAATTGTCGGAGTACCAAGTAGTGCAGATTCTGCGGTCATTGTTCCACCGGATCCAACGAAAACATCAGTATTTTTCAACAATATTTTACTATCAATAACCTTGTTTAACACTATGATTTTTTTGCCAAAAGTTTGTTCTAAATGTCTTGCTTGAGACGTATACCGTGCCATTACAACGATCTCTTCATCATAAAAATTTTTGATTATTTCTTTGATAATGGGTATTGCAGGTCTTTTTTTAGATGAATAGGAAGCATATTCTTCTTCAACCCTCACCAGAATCACTTTTCTTTTATTTTCTTTAACTGGATTTTTGCTATTTTTTGAAATCTTTCGTTTCGTTATTATTGCGGCGTCAATTGCTCTGTAATGTATAATATTTTTGATGTTTATTCCAAATTTTACGAATTCTTTTTTTGGAATAATCCATGGGATCAACAATTTTTGAACTAGAGGTATAACAAGTCGCATAACAGCATTGGCATGTGGTGAATCAGAAAAACATATGTGATCAATATTTAATCCATAAGAAACTCTTGCTGCTTCGGGTGAGCAGAAACTTATCGTGAGAAGAATCCAAGAAAACTGGTGGGGAATAATGCGGTTTCAGCTAAGAAAGTGTTCTGAGTGTGGACTATACACATTAAAAGATGAATGCAAAAAATGTAATAAAAAAACTACATTAGTGCATCCAGCAAAATTTTCTCCTGATGACAAATACGCAAGATTGCGTATAGCAGAAAAACCGAATTAGATTTTCAAGGCGCGTATGTG
>ARWO01000027.1 GCA_000402075.1 Thaumarchaeota archaeon SCGC AAA007-O23 | reverse complement strand
AGCATCCTCAATATTTCCAATAGTTGCTGATAAGCCAGTTCGGATGATTTTTTGGTTTGAGTTAAGTTGTAATCTTTCTAGGCTTATTGATAGTTGAGAACCTCTTTCATTTGACAAAAGCTCATGTACTTCATCAATTATGACTCGTTCCAATTCAGAAAGTGCAGTTAACATTTTCTGCTGGGTAAGAAGGATGACAAGTGTTTCTGGCGTTGTAATTAATACATCGGGTGGTGAGTCTGAAATTTTTTTTCTAAGTGAAAACGAAAAGGACGATGATATTTTTTCAGAAAAAGAAAAACAGGAAGATATGGCTGATGTGGACTTGTCCGAATTAAATGATCTTTTAGAAAAAGAAAAACAAAAATCCTTACGCTTACTAGCAGATTACCAAAATCTGGAAAAACAAACAATTGATAGAATCAATGCACGAGGTGACAAAATAATTTTAGATTTCTTAACTGTGTATGAGGATTTTATTCGTACAAAAGATGCATATGAAAAGGAGGGAGGAAACGTAGACAGTCTAAACGGCATCATAAAAAACATGGTGACCATCTTGGATCATTATGAAGTAAAACCTATTGAAGCGGAAGGAAAGAAACTTGATCCTAAATTACATGAAGTAGTACAAGAGATTGAAGATAATAATCATGAGGAGGGAACAATTGTGAAGGAGATCACAAAAGGATATATTATTCGTGACGAGGTAATGAAATACTCGAAGGTATGCGTTTCAAAAAAATTAATTAAAAAATAGGTGAAAAATTTGGCAGAAAGAATAATTGGTATTGATCTAGGAACAAGTAACTCAGCTGCCGCAATTATTCAAGGCGGCAAGCCAACAATAATTCCTTCAGCTGAAGGTCAAACAGCACATGGTAAAGCATTTCCATCAGTCGTTGCATTTCCAAAAGATGGTAGTGCCATGCTTGTTGGTACACCAGCTGTAAACCAAGCTGTAACAAATCCTGAAAATACGATTACTAAAGCAAAGAGAAAGATGGGGACAGATCATGTTTACAAAATTCAAGGCAAAGAATACAAACCACAACAAATCTCTGCATTTATTTTACAAAAAATTAAGAAAGATGCTGAAGCATTTACTGGTGATAAGATTACAAAGGCAGTAATTACAGTTCCTGCCTATTTTGATGATAATCAGAGACAAGCTACCAAAGATGCAGGAACAATCGCTGGACTCGAGGTAGCACGAATTATCAACGAACCTACCGCAGCCTCTCTTGCTTTTGGTCTTGACAAAGCAAAACAGGACATGAAAATATTGGTATTTGATTTTGGTGGTGGTACACTTGATGTTACAATAATGGAAATGGGCGGTGGCGTTTTTGAAGTACAGAGTACTTCTGGTGATACTAAATTGGGCGGCACGGATATGGATCAATTACTAATGGATTATGTCAAAGAAGAATTTCGAAAAAAAGAAGGTGTTGATCTTTCAAGTGACAAGAAAGCCATGGAGCGACTCAGAGAGGCTTGTGAAAAGGCAAAGATTCAACTTTCTGGTGTAATGGAAACGGACATAAACTTGCCATACATTCATGAAAAAACTACGCTTGAAGTTAAACTAACAAGAGCTAAACTAGATAGCATTGTTACATCACTAGTTGAAAGATGCAAACCTTCAATTGACAAGGCACTTGAAGATGCAAAAATATCTGCTTCAGAGATCACCAAAATTGTGCTAGTAGGCGGACCCACTAGAATGCCAATTGTAAAAAAATTCGTAACAGATGCAATTGGAAAAGAGGCAGAATCTGGAGTTGATCCAATGGAGGCTGTAGCCTTCGGCGCTGCTGTTCAGGCTGGTATCTTGGCTGGAGATGTGGAAAGTGATATTGTATTACTGGATGTAACTCCATTGACATTAGGAATTGAAACACTAGGTGGTGTGCGTGAACCAATTATTGAGAGAAACACTACCATACCTACATCCAAAGACAAGACTTTCACAACAGCTGCTGATAGTCAAACCGCAGTTACAATAAATGTGGTTCAGGGGGAACGACCAATGGTTGCTGACAATGTTTCTTTGGGAAGCTTTAATCTGACTGATATTCCTCCAGCTCCTCGTGGGGTTCCACAAGTCAATGTAAAATTTGACATTGATGCGAATGGTATCATAAATGTGACAGCAAAGGATCTTGGAACTGGGAAGGATGCTAAAATCACAATAGAATCTTCTACAAAACTATCAGATGAGGAGGTAGAAAAATTGAAGGAAGATGCGGAAAAGCATGCAGAAGAAGATAAGAAGAAAAAAGATACCGTAGATATCAAAAATGAGGCAGAAAGCTTCATCTACACGACAGAAAAACTGGTTAACCAAGATCTTAAAGACAAAATTTCACAGGAACAGGGAATTAAGGTTACGGATGCAATAAAGGAGCTGAAGGAAGTTCTAAGTCAGGATGTAGACCAAATTAAAACAAAACTAGATGCATTAAAGGCGATATTGAATGAAATAACTACTGAATTATACAAAAATACTACTCCTCCACCAGGGGCAGATCAACAGAAAGACGAAACCAAATCTGAAGAAAAGTCAGAACCTGAACCAGAACCTGAATCTAAACCAGAACCTGAATCTAAACCAGAACCTGAATCTAAACCAGATGAAGAACAATCTAAATAAAATTCAAAAAACAAATTGTTTGATTAGAACATGAGTGCAAAACGTGATTATTACGAAGTATTAGGTATTTCAAAGGATACTCAAGTAAATGAGATCAAGTCCCAATACAGAAAACTAGCTTTAAAATTTCATCCTGACAGAAACAAATCCTCTGAAGCTGCTGAACATTTCAAGGAAATTTCAGAAGCATACGCAGTTTTGTCAGACACAAAAAAACGTCAGCTTTATGATCAACACGGTCATGCTGGCGTAGATGGACGATACAGTACTGAGGATATTTTCAGAGGAGCCGGATTTAACTTTGACGATGTTGGTTCTATTTTTGAAAATCTCTTTGGAGGAAGAGGACGACAGGGATTTGGCGGTTTTGGAAGACAAAGAGGTTCTGACCTATTACATGAAACTTTTGTTTCGCTTGAAGATGTGCTTAACGGAAAAAGAATGGATCTTGATTTACAAAAAAATGTAGACTGTCCTGAGTGTAATGGTTCTGGATGTTTTCCTGGCTCATCAAAAACAAAATGTTCAGACTGTGATGGTCAGGGACAAGTAAGGATAAGTCGGAACATGGGATTTTCTACTTTTGTAACTGTTCAGCCATGTAGAAAATGCAGCGGACAGGGTATGATGATAGAAAAACCATGCAAAAAATGTAATTTAGGAAAAGTGAAAGGCACTAAACATATATCATTTGAACTTCCCGCTGGCATAGATAATGGTGATTATGTGATATCTGGCGAAGGCGAGTCAATACCTGACGGTGTCAGTGGTGATTTAATAATACGGGTTAACGTTACACCTCATCCTAAATTCAAGCGTGATGGCCGAGACATTTTTTATGATACGCAATTATCAATGACAGATGTAAGCTTAGGAAAAAATTTAGAGGTTCCTACACTAGAAGGATTCAGTAAAATTACTGTGGAACCTGGCAGTCAACCAAACACAATAATCAAACTTAAAGGAAAAGGATTGCATGGACGTGGATTTAGAGGCCGAGGTGATCAATATGTTAGGTTGGTGGTTAATATTCCCAAAAAACTAAGCAAGCACCAAAAAGATTTGTTAAAGGAATTAGAAGATTCGTTTGATTAAAACTAAATTTTAACTATTTTCAGATTTTTTTTTATGAATTTTTATATGATGTCCACCACGAGTGTGAACAACATGGACTGTCTGAATTAACTCAGCAATCATATCTTCCGTGTAATATTTTACATTGTATCTGGCAAGCATTTTCTTACAATCATTGCAATATATTTCTCTAAATTCCACTAAATTGATAGACATACTCGGCTATTTTGTGTTTACTAACAAAAAAGAAACTTATTCTATGTTTTTTTCTTTCTTGTTGCGGGAGTCGCCCAGCCTGGCCAACGGCGTAAGGTTCAGATCCTTATCTCCTAGGAGTTCGTGGGTTCAAATCCCACTTCCCGCATTTCATTTTTAGAGATTTAATGTTCACAAAACTTAATCTGCCCGATGCGGGTCATAGCTTTGGCACCTTGAAAAAATGAAAGAATTAAAACTGAAAACCGCGTCATGCGTTTTCTCTAAATTTTTGTCTGTATGATTGGCGATCCAGACATCCACAGAATCTACAATCGCATCCAACATTTTATCGAGGATCTCAGCATCTGCATCAGAACAAATTTTTATTTTCTGGGTGAAGTGATTTTTTATACTCGCTTTAAGCAATGCAGTACGTTCTGGTTGGCTAATTGCTGTGATCCACAGATGATGACCTTTGCACAATACGTGCCCATTTTTTTCGTCGTACTTTTGTTCCGGGAAATGTTCTTTGTCACGTATGTGATGCCAATCCAACAATCTGATGAAGTCAATGCTACTACTCGGAAAATTAGATTTTTGACAATTACACTTAACGATCTCGTTGGGCAATTTGATTTCAGGAAGATGAGGAACAAGATGATTCTGTGTAAAGCTACAGCCTGTTGACTGTTTCCTCTTTTCTTCTGACAATTTTGTTTGTTTTGGATCCCATTTTTGGTTGATAGAAGCAAAATCACGCTTTTTTTGCTTTATGCTTGGTCGTTGCTGCTGAGCTTTTTGATTTTGTACGTATTCGGGATGAGCGCGTTTGTATTCAGGCAAATACTCATCTGATAATTTTTTTAATGCTTCATCGGTATATTTTGACGGCAAAGAAAGATTTTTTTTCAGTTTAGCATACGCATTTTCAACCCCAATCATCCATCCAAAATATTGAACAGCTACTTGTATTTTCTCTATATGCTTTTCTAAACTAAAATCCATATTTAGTTTTGAATTTTCTAAATAAGAAATAACAGCGACTTCAATATCGGTAAACCCGGTAATCTTTTCAACATTACTTGTTTCTATGAAGGAGACGATATTTTTCTTGTATGTCTGTATTGATCTATGGTTCAAGATTTTTGGCTTCCAAGCATCAATTAGTATTGGGTCGCCTTTTTTCCAACTTGGCATTTTCACCTAGAAAAAAAACTAATATTTTAATGTAGATCAGTTCAAACAATTTTATAATTCTGAGACCTTTTTGTGCAGAAGATCGTTTACCATTTTTCCGGAAGCTTTCCCTCTCACTTCTTTCATGGCAATTCCCATTAGTGTGACAACTGCATGTTCTCCACGTTCCTTCACGAGATCCATGTTATTCTGTATTATTTTATCTAAAATTTCATTTAACTCAGCCTCATCCATACTTGAAACGTCTGTACTTTGCATAGCCAGCGAAACATTTTCTGATTTTCCAGACATGATGCTTTCGAAAATAATTTCTAGTGATTCTTTTGGTATTTTGCCAGATGCTAACAGTTCAAACGATTCTATAATATGTTCGGGTTTCAATAACATAGCATCAAGTCCTTTTCTTTCCAAGTTTGTTATACTAGAACAAAGTATTGAGGCTACAAAATTTGGCGAGTTTTTTTTATTTTCACAGATTTTTTCGAACATCTCCATGTATTCCGAGTCGAAAATTTGTTCAGACAACTGGAAATTTAGATCATATTTTTGTTGAATTTCAGCTATTGAATCATCCCATGATTTTGGAATATTTTCCCTTGCGAATTTTACTTCTTCAGGCATTACATTAATCGAAGGGATGTCAGTTTCCGGATACATTCTTGATGCACCTGGTCGTGGTCTAAGAAAAACAGTTTCACCGTCTTGTGTTGCAGCTCTGGTCTCAGCTGGAACTCCATTTACTGCATCTTGAATTCTCTTTACTATAGAATTTACAGCATAATCCAACTTTGAATCTTCGCCAGCTATAATCAGAAAACCATCTCCGTCTGCTAATTCAAGATGTTTTCTTACTTTATCAACATCAGAATCATTAATTCCGTAATTAGGGAGCTCATCTGAATGGAAAACTCCTCCAATGCCGAAAAATCTTACAATCTGTCCAATTTCTTTTCCCAATCTGATTCCATTGTATGGTTCAAAACCAAACATTCCTGAAAAATTTCTTACTCGTATCGCATTAATTTTTGCATTTGATTTTAATGCCTTTTGAATTATTTTTGATTCGCAATCTTTGAAAATCTCAGTAACATCAAGAACATCTTCTTTTGTGATCGTTATTGATAATTTTTTGAGTTTTTCGGCAATTAGAATTAGTCCGTGTTGCCTTTTGGCTTCGTAATCAATTATTTTTTCCAGTTGGTCTAATTGTTGTACGCCCTTTACTTCTACAACTCCGCTGTTCATAACTGAAATATTTACATCCTGTCTTATGGAACCAATTCCTCTTTTTACCATCCTTGTTGCTCTTAACAGTCTTCCAAGTGTCAACGCAATTTCTTTGACTTCAAAGGGTTTAGCACTGACAGGTTCTAATGCAATCTCAACTAATGGCACACCCAAACGATCTAAGCTGTAATCTCTTTCGTTTCGCTCATCCTTGAGAAGTTTCGCCGCATCTTCCTCAAGACAAACTGCCTGAACTCCAATATTTTTTCCATTTACCTTTAGATTTCCTCCTTGGGAAACAAGCATGGTCCTTTGAAAGCCAGACGTGTTAGAGCCATCAATGACGGTCTTTCTCATAACGTGAATCTCGCTAAAAATTTTTGATTCAAGCATACTGCTGATCAATAACGAAATCTTCTTTGCATCATGATCTAGATCATGAGGAGGTTCATCATCTTTTTCAACTAGGCAACTACTTTGAGAATTTGCATAATAGTTAATTTTCTTTGATTTTGCTTTCTCAAACAACGCAGCTGGATCTAGTTCTCCAAGCTCACTTTTTGCCGTTCTTAGACTTCTAGAGAATTTTTCAGTATATTCATCACTCTCTATCGGTCTACATCTGCAAAACAATTTTTTATGAGTGTCTAATTGTTGGTGAATCTCTAACCCAACTTTCAAACCAATTTTTTGAAAATCAATTTCCGTCATAATTAAAACTCTGAAGCAATATTTTCCAGCATTAACAACTTCATCTCATCAGCATTTTTTGAATTTCCTGAGGCCCACATTGCTTTTACTAGCGAAGTTTCTGGCGTCATATTCTCAAGAGGAGTGATTCCTAACTCTAACAAATCCCTGCCGCTTTCATAAACTGTCATCCTAACACTACCGTCGATACATTGTGATGTCATTCCCAAAAACAGATCATTCTCCTTTGCTTTCTTTACCACATCGTACATTGTACGTCCAACATGTCCAAGTCCCGTTCCTTCAAAAATTATTGCCTTGCATCCAGTTTGTATCAGATTTTCAATTAACTTCGGGTCATAACCAGGATGATATTTTACAAGAGAGACTTTGGTGTCAATCTTCATCCTTGGGTTGTATTTTGTATCTTTAAAAAAATCATCTTGTATATTTTTCTGAATTTCCAGTGTTGGTGTAACTATGAACGCGGGGTCACCTCCCATTGTCTCAAACGCTCCACGCTTACTAGTATGATTTTTTCTAACCCTGGTTCCCGCATGGCATGCAACAGTCTGATCATTATCATTATGGTGCATAACAAGAAAAATACCCTTGATATTAGATTCAACAAGAAACTTTGATGCCGCAATTAGGTTTATCGCCGCATCAGATGACGGTCTGTCAGATGATCTCTGTGAACCAACAAGTGCAACTGGAATGGGAAACCCAGCAAGTGCAAAAGACAAAAAAGAGGATGTGTAATGCATGGTATCTGTTCCGTGTGCAATCAATATTCCCTGATAGTCAGAGTTTGCAAGCGAATCAAGTTTTTCTGCAATTTTTGTCCAGTGTTCCGGCTGTAAATTTTCTGAATATTCTGAGAACAAAACTTCCGTATCAATATTAGCAATTTTTCCAAGCTCTGGAACTGCTTCATTAAGATCAGATGCACTGAGTGCAGGTGTAACAGCGCCAGTTCTATAGTCAACTTTACTTGCGATGGTTCCTCCCGTAGAAAGAAGTAAAATTTTGGGAAGTGTTGGGTCCTCTTTTCTTTCTTCACTCTGATTAGGTTTTACTTCAGAACTAGAAACTACTTGTATTTCTTGAATTTCATCGATATTAATTCCCGCATTGTAACCACTTCCTAATTTGATTACTAGGTGCTTATCATCGCTCGACTCATACCTGGGCATTAAAATTCCAGAGTATGTCAAATCAGCTGTAATCTTGATTGAATCGCCTACTTTCACATTATTTTTTTTCAAACAATCAAGAGCGTTCCCAGAATATCCTTTGTCTTCTGACATCGAAGTGGTTTAAGCAGTTATTTTATTAAAACTACCTGAAAGCTGAAAGTTCAACTTTCTGTCCTATCTTCAAGTCCTTTTGTTCTCTTACTTTCTTTATGGCATCCTCAAAGTGCCTCATTGTAACTCTAGCACTATCAGCAGATTTTTCAACTTTTGCAATTTCCTTATCCTGCTTTGCTATGGTAACTTTTTCTTCTTCTGTCGTTGAATCTTTCTTGGCATGTATACCAGCCATTGAATATTTGTCTAGGTGTTCATGAATGACAAAAGATACAGCAGTATTTGCTATAGCTGCTACATCTGCACCGCTGAATCCATCAGTTGCCTCTGCTAATTTATTAAAATTCACATAGTCTGGACTGTTAGGCTCTTTTTCGAATGGAATTTCATCTGCATTTATTTCCAAAATCTTTTTTCTGGATTCCTTATCTGGTAAAGGAATCTGTATAATTTTATCAAACCTGCCAGGTCTAAGTAAGGCCGGATCAATCATATCTGCTCTGTTTGTGGCGGCAAGTACTACAACACCGTGCATCTCTTGCATGCCGTCTAGTTCAGTTAACAATTGACTTACTACTCTTTCAGTAACTTGTGTCTCCGCACCAGCTCCTCTAATTGGTGCTATTGAATCAATCTCATCAAAGAATACTACACATGGCGATGATTGTCTTGCTCTTTTGAAAATTTCTCTAATTCCTCTCTCAGATTCTCCTACCCACTTTGATAACAATTCAGGACCACGTACAGAAACAAAGTTTGCCTCACTTTCAGTAGCAACTGCTTTCGCCAACATTGTCTTTCCTGTACCGCTTGCACCATGAAGCAAAATACCATGTGGCATTTTATGCCCCAACTTTTCATACAGTGCAGGATATTTCATTGGCCATTCAATTGCCTCTTGAAGTTCTTGCTTAGTATCATCTAGACCACCAACATCAGCCCATTGCACATCTGGGTTTTCAATATACACTTCCCTCATACCGGATGGTGTAACTTGCATCAACGCTTTTTTGTAATCTTCTCCATTAACAATTAACTTGTCAAGTGTTTCAGGAGGAATCTTTTCATCATCTAAGTTAATCTCAGGCAACAGTCTGCGCAAACATTTCATGGCTGCTTCCTTACACAAATATTCCAAGTCAGCACCAACGTATCCATGGCTAACTGAAGCTATACGTTTAATGTCTACATCATCAGCCAATGGCATATTTCGTGTGTGAATGTTAAGAATGTCATTTCGTCCTTTTTTATCAGGAACTTTGATCTCAATCTCCCTGTCAAATCGTCCAGGTCTTCTTAAGGCTGGATCAATTGCATTTGGTCTGTTTGTTGCTGAAATTACTATTACCTTGCCTCTTGCTTCCAGTCCATCCATAAGTGAAAGCATTTGTGATACAACTCTTCGTTCAACTTCCCCAGTAACCTCTTCTCGTTTAGGAGCTATAGAGTCAATCTCATCAACGAAAACAATTGATGGTGCTTTTTCTCTGGCTTCCTTGAATATCTCTCGTAGTCTAGCTTCACTTTCACCATAAAATTTGCTCATAATTTCAGGACCTGAAATACTAATGAAGTGTGCATTACTTTCATTTGCCACTGCCTTTGCTAACAACGTCTTTCCTGTTCCAGGTGGTCCATAAAGTAATACTCCCTTTGGTGCTTCTATTCCTAATTTTTCAAATATCTCTGGATGGCGTAGTGGAAGTTCGATCATTTCTCTAACATTCACAATTTCATCACGCAAACCACCAATGTCTTCATAAGAAACTTGTGGAACGCCTCTTAACGTCTCACCCTTTTCAGCTATAGTGAAAACTGTTTTTTGTGTTACAAGTACAGCGTCAGCATTAGGTGTTACCCCAATTATCTGAAATGTTAACCTGCCACCAAAATATGGTACCATTACATTATCACCCTTAATCAAAGGCACACTTTCTAATGCGTCTGCAAGATATCGTTCATCAATTGGTGGTATGGCTTCTAGTGGTGCTACAATAATTTTTTCTGCTGCAACAGCTTTGATCTTTTTTACCGAAATACTATCTCCTATTGCAATTCCTGAGTTGTTTCGTCCCAACCCATCGATTCTGATAATACCTTTTCCTTCATCTGATGGATAAAGAGGCAAACATTTTGCAACAGTTCTTCGTTTTCCTTTAACTTCAATAACATCTCCAGTTGATGCACTTAACGTATCCATAGAATCATAATCAATTCTTGCTACACCACGCCCAACATCTCGTGTATATGCCTCCAAAACTTTGAGAGAGATCTCATTTTCGCTCATAATTAATCCATTTTTACGTATCGTTTATACCTTTGTCGTTGAATTTCTCTAATTCTATTTTACTTAATCCGAAGCTTAAAATCTGTTGAATGACCAAAAATTTTCACATTGGGAAAAAGACCTCTTGTTAGAAGACGTGGCCGTGGAGGAATGCAGTATAGAGTATCTGCTACAGGAAAGATCGCACCTGCAAAATACCCTAGTTTTGAACTTTCAGAGAATCATGAGGGAAAGATAATTGATCTTGTTCACGAACGAGGTCGAGATGTTCCATTGGCTAAAGTGAGATTTAATGATGGATCTACTTCATTTATTCCAGCAGTACTTGGTGCTAAGGTAGGTTCACATATTCAGTTTGGATTAAAATCTAAAATTGCTGACGGTAATGTAATAAGCATTCAGAATATTCCTGACGGTACAACTGTATGTAATGTAGAAAAACAATTTGGTGATGGCGGTTCTTTTATGAAATCTGCTGGTACAGATGCCACGGTATTTTCACATGAAGATAAGGGTGTTACACTAAAACTTCCCTCTGGGAAATTTACTACTCTCAATCCAAAAAATAGGGCAATGATAGGAACTTTGTCTGGCGGCGGTGTTGGTGATAGACCATTGATGCGTGCTGGAGTAGCATGGAGACGATTTAGATCTAAAGGACAAAAGTATCCAATTGTTAGAGGTGTAGCACAGGGAGCATATAATCATCCACATGGTGGAGGTAGACATCAACACGTTGGTCAGAGCTCAACTGTTTCACGTGATGCACCACCAGGAGCAAAGGTTGGAAGTATTGCAGCTAGAAAAACTGGAAGAGCAAGAATTAAGGAAAGAAAGAAATAATCTTATTTTATTAAAACTGATTAGCATCTTTATTTTTGTATATATATGAAACAACAACGTATACGCATTTTGGTTAGTGGTAGAGTACAAGGAGTTTTTTTTAGACAGGCTCTAAAAGTTGTTGCTAAAAAGAACAATGTATCAGGTTGGGTTAGAAATCTAAAAGATAGACGTGTGGAAGCAGTACTTGAAGGTGATAGTAAATCTATCAATTCAGTTATTGAATGGACACGTATCGGTCCTGCAAATTCACGTGTGGATGATATTGAAGTGAGTAATGAAGAATTCAAAAATGAATTTTCAATATTTGATGTTTTGTATTAAAATTTGTTAAAATAAAATACGGTAGTAGCTCTGCTGGTTCTAGACTAGATCGATAACCCCATTTCAAGGCATACAAGATCCGCCACGTTGACGAGGAAGCGTGAATGTTCGACCTTAGGATTGCTCCCTCCCGGACCTGATCCCTTTCGATCGTTCGGTCTTAGAAATTATCCCTTCGGATAATTCTAGTCCTACAACCACCCGCCTCGGCGTGATTTCATTTCCGTACACCAAGTGGGAATCACCATTCTAGAGATTTACCCAGCAGTTGCTGACCTCTGCGTATAGCCGGTTTCAGAACAGGGCACGGCTAGCACCCCAGTCCTACCTACTACCGTTCATGATTCAACATGATGTTATATTTGAATTATGATCACTCGCTAGTCAAGCGTGTTATCATCTTACACACAGAACAAACATTACCAGTGCATTCATTACCACAAACTGAACAGTTTCGCTTTTCTTTATGATTTGCATTCTTAGCAAATTTGGAAATTTTCAAAACTGAATTGTACATATTATTTTTTATTCCATTATGGTTTGATTCAAGCAAATTCAGAAATTCACGTATCTCCGTTCTTATTCCTTCATCCATATGCGGACATGGTTCTGTTTGAAAAGGAAGGTTATTTGTAAATGCATAAAATACAATTTCAGACTCGTAGATTTCAGATAACGGTTTAATCTTTCTCAGTTTATTTGAAGATGTATCTGGGTGCATCCAACCTATTTTTGTGGTATCTCCAGAAAGTGTATTTATGATAAACGTTTGAAGGACATCATCTAAGTTATGGCCGGTTGCAATGACATCTGCGTTAATTGATTTTGCTGCATGATCTAGCGCTCTTCGCCTAAATGTGCCACAAATTGAACATGAAGAAAGTTTCTGATCATTTCTCAGTTCTAATGATTCCTCTAATGTCAGATCAAAGAGTTTTTTGTACGAGAAAACTTTATGTTGTATCTTCAATTGTGCACAAAAATTTTCAACAATTTTTAATGCTTCATCTCTGTACCCAGGAATTCCCTCGTCAATTGTAACAGCGAACAGTCTGAAATTATGAGTTTTTGACATTTTATTTAAGACATCTAATAATACTAGGGAATCTTTTCCACCAGAAACAGCAACGCAAACAAGTTCGTTATTTTTGATCATTTTGTACTTTGAGATTGTTTTAGATGCCTTGCGTAAAATAGAATTAGAAAAACATTCAGAACATAAGGTTTCACCAGAATACTTTCTTGAATAAGTTCCCTGCTTTTGACATTTATCGCAAATCATACATTTTCTAACCAGTTTTCAGTAATTTAGGTTTTAACGTAAATCAAGTTTTATTATTATTCCCTTAGATTGTAAACCATCCAGACTTTACATAAGATAATGCTATGTTGAGAGCAAATACAATCAAAGTAAAAGCATAGACAGACCACATTATCACATTAATTTTTCGTTCCGAAGTATTTTTTTCAATAATAGTATAGAGAAACTTTCCCCCATCCAGTATAGGTAAGGGAAGCATGTTGATGATTCCAATGAAAAACGAAATCATCCATAGCCAAAGAAGAAACATCGATATCTGAGGATCCCATTCTATGAAATTGAAAACTGGTTTGTAAGACATTGCATTATCTCTCATGATCCCAATTAGACCTCTGTCGGGATCATCTGGTGATGGCATAATCTCTACAGGCAATTGGAGCTGTTGTCCATCTCTCTGAACCGTAACAGTAACAGTATCTCCCGGTTTCAGATCAGCCTTTTGTAAATCAAAGAAAGTTACTACTACCACACCATTTATTCCAGTTATCAAATCATCTTTTTGCAAACCTGCCTTTTCGGCACCGCTGTCTTCGATAATTGAAATAATGAGCACGCCATCAGGCGCTTCATAAAACCATCCCAAGATAGGTTCTGGTACAACCATCGCAAAAATTGGATTTGTTAATAATAATGCCCCTAGGGCAAATGCAAAGATTACATTTGAAGTGGCACCTGCTCCTATGACCCTAAGCTTTGATATTTTTTTTGCATCATCAAATTCCTTTTCGTCCGGTTCTACGAACCCAGCGAATAATGCAATAAAAACTGCAAAACCTCCAGTCTTGATCTTTATTTTTTCTAGAGTAGCCACTATGCCATGAGCACCTTCATGAATAACAAGAACTATTGGAATGGATAGCAGAAAATACGTTATAGCCGAAACAGAAGTTAGTGTAACGCCAGGTATCAGTACCGTTAACTCTGCAAATTCAGTTGGTTCTACAAAAAAATTCGAGAGGTTATTCAGCAGAAACCAGAATGCAAATCCCATCATTAGAAATCCTGCGACAACGCTAACATCTGCAAAAACCCGAATTCCACGTTTGGTTCTAGTTAGCATCTTTGAAAGTGCTGTTTGGACTTGAGTATTTTTGTACGTAAGGCTGTAGGGAGTTATTTTAAAACCATGTTTTTCCAGTTTTAGAGCCTTTGCTATACCTAATATTACAACCCAAGCTATCAGGACGTAAATTATTGCATTATCAGTAAGTAGTTCAAGAGTCAAATCGATTGGTACTTTTTTTATTCACGTAAATTTATCGGTTACTGTGAAGCCTGTGATTATAATATCAACATTTCCTAGTAAACAATCAGTTACCAGCATTGCTAAACTGTTAGTAAAGAAAAAACTAATTGCATGTGTCAATATAACAAAAATTTCGTCTGTTTACACTTGGGAGGAAAAAATTGAAAATCGAGGTGAATATCTTGCACTTTTCAAAACTACTAAAAAAAATCAACCAGCTCTAAAAAAAGAATTAAAAAAACTTCATCCATATGACGTGCCAGAAATTGCGGAAATTAATGTAGAGTCCATTAATCAACCATATATGAAATGGCTTGTTGATTCTACTAACTAGCTTCTACTGCAAATCTTAGAATTGAGATAATGCCACCAAGCCCAGTGACTCTAAGTCCAGCATCAGTTGTTTCATCTACACTGTATACCTTACTGCCTTTTGCTTCCACATCATTTAGGAAATTGATAATTTCTTGTTCATCATGACTTTGAATTGCTTTCTCTGAAAAAATTAACGAATCTATCGCACCATATTCATTTGCTTTTCTAGT
The DNA here is from genome assembly GCA_000402075.1 of Thaumarchaeota archaeon SCGC AAA007-O23. Classification (GTDB taxonomy): domain Archaea; phylum Thermoproteota; class Nitrososphaeria; order Nitrososphaerales; family Nitrosopumilaceae; genus Nitrosopelagicus. The sequence goes on along the minus strand of ARWO01000027.1, from coordinate 35,756 downwards.
CTCTTCCAAGCCCATTGTAAACTTGCGGCTTTTTTTGTTTGCAAGAAACATCACTTGATCGATAATATCAGAAACTTTTGCAAGCTTGCTATTTGATATTATTTCTTTCATTGATTTTGATTTGGTAAATATATGAATACCATCTTCGCCGCTAGAATCTATTCCTTCAATCATTTTGATTTCATGATTTTGCCCAATCTGTGTTTTTGCTAGAAAGTTTACAAATCTCTTTTTTGTTTCGCCTGGACCAAAGACTACAAGTTGATAGTTTGCTTTTACAATAGGCACTAATGCTTTTGAAATCTCCTCAAAGAAGTTTTCAATTTTAAAGTTGCTTTTATACTGTTTTCCGCTTGATCCAGAATATATGTTAGGCACTATGTGCATGTGTGTACCTTTTAGTTTTCCAATACCACAGTCACTAGTATCTATTGCAATTAAGATAAACGTTAGATTATGATCACTAGCTGTCACAAGTTTTTTTTCTACAGATGTCCATTTCTTTTTTAGTAGATTAAATGGCTGATCGATTTTTATGATAAATGAATGATGTGAGCCATGAGGAACTGATTCATTGTTTGATTCCTTGATTATTCCTCCAACACGCATTCTATCTAATACACTGTCAAGGGATATCTTTTCAACTTCTAGTGATAGTCTAATCTTAATACGTTCTCCCTTATCTGGTCTTGCAAAATCTTTTTCCTGTTTAACAACACGAACAGTCTCTCCAATAATTTTATCTCCCTTTTTGATAACCCTGCGAAGAATAATTAGATCATCAGAATCTTCTGGTATACATGAAACTGAATTTTCATCAATAATTTTAGTAATCATATCTTTTTTTATTACAAAAAGAAAAAGATGTTAATTTTCTTCAGTTTTCTTTCGAACATAGTTTTCTACCCAATCAAGGGTAATTACTCCACTTTGTGCCAAGTTTACAAGAGAATTTGATGAAGCTTCACCTGTTACCTTGCCATTATTACGTCTAGTCTGACGCCAATTTAGTTTTGTATTTCCACTCCTAGAGTTATAGATTATTCCTAACACATCTCTTGCATTTACAAATGTAATATCTCTAATTTTCTTTAAAGTTACTTTATCTGCAGCTTCAACGTATATAGAACCAAGATCTTCCTCACGCTCTGGAAAAACTTCCGTATCATCAGCATAACTTTGCGGAGCGAATGAACTACACGTACTGACCATTATGAATGTCCTAAAACTATCCATTGATGCTGGAGTATCTATTTGTACCATTGTGTTCTAATGTTAACTGTTATTTATCAAGCTTCTTGAAAGATTCATTTAGGATTTCTTTAAAGATCATATGCAGGCGTTGATGAGCTTATCCCTTTGATTTGATGATGAGGATCTTGAGTTCTGAGCCTGCATAATCCTTTCTGTAATTATATGAATAACAAATTATCCAAAATCAACGTCACGTTTTTGTGACTGCTCTTCATTCTTTCTCGCAGATTCTCTATATTTGTCATCATGATTTTGGCGTCCGTGACCACATTTTACGCATCCAACATATTGACCATTTGGATTTTTTTCAAAATCGTTACATCCACAAAAGCACGCCATATCATAATCAACCTATATGTTGTATATTTTCATTGGCATTGCAGTGTCAGTTTTTTTGACAGCATTCTCCTTCAGGAATTTTGTGATCGTGCGGACATTTTCGTGGATGATTCAGCATAGTGCATAAGGCATCCGTAAATTGCTTGTTCATATGATGTTCAATTCCACATACCATTTCCTCATCAATCGCTACCTTAAGTGCACTATCCATTAAAACTTCAAGTAATCTACTATTTCTCATCATACTTGAACCGACTCTTTCACCACCTTCGGTAAGAGAAACTCCAGCTTTATTATATTCCACAAGTTGTTGACCATTTAATTTTTTTAACATTTGAACAACACTTGGCTGTCTTACGTTGAGCATTTTCGCAATTGTACTGATTTTTACTGGTTCATTTCTTTCTTTTATATGCCAAATTGCCTTCAGATACATCTCAACATGTTCTGCATCAGCAGTTCCCACAAAAAGAACTTCATCGTTAGACGAATCCATCACTTCACCTTCGATACATCTTTTAATAAATATTCAAAATATTCTCTTGCAAAACCAGATAATTCAGCATGATCTGTACATATTGCTATAATTTCAGAGGCATTTGAATGACTAATTTCCGGACCAAGCAATATTACAACATTATGCTTATCTGAAATTATACCGCCGCCAAATAGTCCTTTCTTTATCTTAACGGTAGCAAGTCGCGTCAATCCTTTGATGGCATTTTTATCAAATCTGTCAGATGTTAGAATTGTAATTTTAACCCCCTTGTCATGCAACTGTCTTAGTTTTGGTAATGCCTGTTTTACCAATTCTTCCCCAGCTTTTGGAATTGCAATTAACACTTCTTCTCTACACGTTTCAATCATCTCAAAAATTTTGGTTGCTATATTCATAGTTCCTGTTAGAACCCAGATATCAGGTCGTTCTGCAGTTCCACTTTTTTTGTATATCGGATTAAGATCGCCTAGGATTATTTTCTCATTTTTAGCAAAATCTTCCTCAATCCTTTGTTTCGTTGTTTGCAGTGCAGAATTAGGAGATTTGGCAAAATATTTTGTCGGTCTTGATTTATCGGATCCTACCCAACCTTTTTTTTCTAACTCAGCCAAAACATCGTAAATCCTTGAATATGCAACACCACACTGTTGGCTTAAATTTGAGGCAGTAAGCTCTCCAGTTTTTATCAATGTGGTAAAAGCCTTGATTTCATAACCAGCTAGACCAATTTCTTCCAAAGATTTTTGTGTTTGATCGGAAACACTCATCATTACTCGCTTTCACTTGCTGTCTCTCTCTCTATAAATTATCCTACTATTTCACGAGGTAAAGTATGAAAGTCATTATATACTAATTTTAAAAAAAATCAATAGTAATGGCATTAATTCAGATTTCTAATCAATCGACTAAATCATTAGGCAAAAAGTCTACTATTCGTTTTACTCAAAGCATTTGTCCTGAGTGTAATATGATTCTAGATGCTGAAGTGTTTGAAAGAGATGATCAAGTCTTCATGTCAAAGACTTGTCCAGCACACGGAGAATGTGAAGAGCTATATTTCGGCTCCTATGATATGTACAAGAAATTTAGCACTTACTGGGTAGATGGAAAGGGAGCACACGCACCAAATGTGATGATGGAAGACAAATGTTCATGTCCAAATAATTGTGGACTTTGTACCAACCACCTTTCTCACAGCGGACTTGCAAATATTATAGTTACAAACAGATGTGATCTAACATGCTGGTATTGTTTCTTTTACGTAAAGAAAGGTCTTGAAGGTGCTTACATGTATGAACCAACTCAAGATCAAGTACGCGCTATGATGAAAACACTTAGAGCAGAAAGACCAATCCCTGGAAACTCTATGCAGATTACTGGCGGCGAACCAATGCTAAGAGAAGATATCACTGATTTGATCAAGATAATGAAGGAAGAACATGTTGACCATATACAGATGAACACCAACGGAATACGTCATGCATTGGATCCAGAAGCAGGTCGTGATGTTAGAATGGCAGGATGTAACAATCTTTATCTTAGTTTTGATGGTGTAACAGCGAGAACCAATCCGAAAAATCACTGGGAAATTCCATCTGCACTGGATACTTGTAGAAAAACAGGAACTACCTGCGTTTTTGTTCCAACTGTAATTAAATCAATCAACGATCATGAGCTTGGTGGCATTATTAGATATGCACAAAAGAACATGGATGTTGTACATGCGGTAAACTTCCAACCAGTATCACTAACTGGAAGGATGGGAAAAACTGAAAGAGAAAAGTATAGAATTACTGTACCTGATTGTATACAAAGAATTGAGGAACAAACACAAGGTCAGGTTACAGTTGATGATTGGTATCCTGTACCAAGCTGCATGCCACTTACAAACGTGATTGAGGCATTTTCAAGTAAACCAAAGTACGAATTATCAATTCATTTTGCCTGTGGTGCAGGTACATATGTCTTTGAAGATGCAGATACAAAGAAATTTGTCCCTATGACACGATTCTGTGACCTTCAAGGAATGCTTGAACTGTTTGAGGATAAGGCAGAAGAAATTCATTCTGGTGCTAACAAATACTTTACAATGTTAGAAGTAGTAAGAAAACTGAAAGGCTTCATTGATAAGAGCAAGCAGCCAGCTGGTCTAGACTTGGCAAAAATGTTTAGCAGTATACTAATGAAAAGATCATTTGATGCAGTTGGTGGCTTTCATGTCAAAGGATTATTCTTGGGCATGATGCACTTTCAGGACAAGTATAATGAAGACCTTGAAAGACTACAAAGATGCGACATACATTACACTACACCAGATCTTAGAGTCATTCCTTTTTGTGCATTTAATGTAATTCCAGAATGGTATAGGGATAGAATTCAAAAGAAATATTCCATTACTGTTGAAGAATGGGAAGAACAACAAGGCGAAAAACTTGAAGATGGTCTTTACAGAGGTCTTATGAGAAGGGGTGCAGGAGACGATCTTGCAGCAGGTTGTGCCAAGAGTGAGATGTTTCATGAGGCACAGCAGGCAACTACGTAATTAGTAACCTGAAGATAAAAAGAAGAGGAGTAAATTATGAAAATACTATGTGTATTGTATGATGACCCCAAAGATGGAATGCCTAAGAACTATCCATTAAGCGAACTACCAGAATTAAAAAAGTATCCAGATGGTATGACACTACCAACACCAAAAGCAATTGACTTTACACCAGGTGAATTGCTTGGTTGTGTTTCTGGCGAATTAGGATTAAGAAAATTTTTAGAAGAAAGAGGGCATACATTAGTAATTACGTCTGATAAAGATGGTGATAATTCAGTCGCTGCTAAAGAAATAGTGGATGCTGATGTTGTAATATCACAACCATTTTGGCCCTTCTATTTAACAAGAGAACTAATAGAAAAAGCAAGGAATTTAAAATTAGCAATTACAGCGGGCATTGGCTCAGATCATGTTGATTTACAGGCCGCAATGGACAACAAAGTCGATGTAGTCGAAGTTACATATTGCAATTCAATTTCTGTATCTGAACATATAGTTATGATGATTTTATCTATGGTTAGAGATTATCATAATCAGCACGCAATTGCAAAATCAGGTGGCTGGAATATTGCTGATGCCGTACAACGTTCTTATGACGTAGAAGGTATGCATATAGGCACAGTAGCGGCAGGTCGAATAGGATTATCTGCTTTAAGAAAAATGAAACCTTTTGAAACTCATTTACATTACTTTGACAGACATAGATTACCTGAATCAATTGAAAAAGAATTAGATTTAACGTTCCATGAATCTGTAGAATCGATGGTTGCTGTGTGTGATGTGGTTACAATTAATTGTCCATTACATCCAGAAACAGAAAATATGTTTGATAAAGAATTAATTGGCAAGATGAAAAAAGGTGCTTATCTTATCAATACTGCCAGAGGAAAGATTTGTAATAGAGAAGCAATTGCAGACGCTTTAAAATCTGGACAATTAAGCGGGTACGCAGGAGACGTTTGGTTTCCTCAGCCAGCACCTAATGATCACGTCTGGAGAACTATGCCAAATCACGGTATGACACCACACACTTCAGGCACATCATTATCAGCACAGGCAAGATATGCCGCTGGTACAAGAGAAATATTAGAATGCTTCTTTGACGATGTACCAATTAGAGCCCAATACCTAATTGTACAGAATGGAGAACTTGCAGGTGCAGGTGCTCATTCTTATAGTAAAGGAACTGCTACTAGTGGATCCGAAGAAGCAGAAAGGTATAAAAAATAATATTTTGTTTTTCACCAATTATTGATTTGGGTTATACTCCTTGTTTATTTTATAAATTATAGGACCAGTCATTGGACCAGGTGCATCTAGCTCAAATGATGGTGACATGTATACCAATTGGAATGGACCGTCTCCATCCGTTGGAAACTTGATATCTTTAACATAGATTGAACTATAACCTCGCTTGTACTTTTCTGATTGAATTTCAGGATTATTAGGGTCTACATAAAGTATATGTGTAAATGGTATTAATTTTCCTAAAAGTGTTTCATTCCAGAATTTACCACTGTAGCCCGATAATTCTGGATTATAGTAATCCATAACGCCTAAATCTGCTATTTTCATAAACCAGAAGGACTTAGTTTCATCACCGCCTTTTTGGCTAAGTAAATACAAATCCAGTATGTTTTCTTCACTCAGTTTCTCTACTGCGAGATTTATTATAATATAGTCAGCATCTAGACCAGTTACTACTGGTGGTAAAACATACACTTCTGATTCGTAATAATCAAATAGCGTGGGATATTTTTCAGCTTTATCAGCATCGTATATTTTTTCTGGTGATGAATCTTCTTTCCAATATTTGAAAGCATCAAGTTTTTCTTGTTTTAGATCATAAACATCACCCGAATTTATTGTTCCCTGATTAATGTCAGTTGGCAAAGTTACATAGTATGAGCTTACATCGGTTTCTACATCACTCGTTAAAATTTGCCAAGCTTGGTCTGGTGTACTCATATACATTGCTGCTATTTTTCTAATCTGCCAATCTAACACTGTAGCATTATCAGCTAAAGTTTTTCTTTCACCAAGAGTGGAAATCCAGTATCCATAATCCCACCATGATGCAATAACGGCATCTTTAGGAGTATTTTCCCTTACCCATTGCATGGAATCAGCCCAATCATTTGTGGACAAATTAAACTGAGTTCCGCTATTCAGTATGGTAGGAGGTAATCCAACGTTGTTATTTGACCAGTTAAGTTCTTCAGGATAAACCATAGGTACCGTTAACAAGGCTACAATTATAGCCAGAAAAGAAATTTTAGTTACAGCACTTGCAGGTTTATGTCCCTCTTTTAGGATTTTTGATATTAGAATTGATACGCCTATAGATGATAATATTATAACTGAAATTGAACCAAACACTTCCAATCTTACAAATGCAGAGCTGAAATAGATTCCAAGAAATCCTATTATGAGAGCAAATGCAGCCATTTCGCCTTTAATCTTCAAAGAACGGTTTACTTTTTTTGGAAGAGTAACCATGCTCCTAGTCCTGCAAAGACCATCAAGGTTGAGAAGAAGTAAAATGAAATGTCGATGGTTGTTGTTGCATGTTCAGATACAGAATCTATAAGCGTATCAGTTGTAATCAAAAGAGGATTTGCAGCGTTAAGATACCTAAACGATCCTAAGGTGATCACGCCTGAAAAGACTATTACAATTCCAGCTGTTATAGCACCTCCTAAAAGTGCAAGACTATTGCGTAATTGGGCTTTGCCAATTCTTCTGATTATAATACACGCTATCAGAAATACAGTACACCCAATTAGGAAAAATCCACTTAGGTTTGAAATAAACGCAAATCCAGTTTTCTCATATAGTCCGGTTGCCAAAAAGAATACAGATGTGAAAATAACCGAGGTCCATATGATGAATTTGTTATCTTTTCTCAGAAATGGTAATGCTAGAAAAAAAAGTCCTATGGGTAAGATAAAAAATTGTGTACCACCCCATGAAGCAAGACCAAAGGCTAGTACGATACCCGCCCCTACAATCTTTGCAACGGAAACTTTTCCTTTGTCTGATTTTATCCCACTGAGAAGCAGGTAAACAGCTAATAATCCGTAAAAAAGACCCAGCGGTTCAGACTTGAACCAGCCTATTGAGCCTCTCATTATGATTATAGGAGAGACAGCAAAGAAGAGCGAAGCAAAAAGTCCAGCTGTCGTACCTCCAATTGTTCTAACTAGTGCAAAAATAATAATTGCTGTAAGCGAACTGACTACCATCGGGAATATTATTGTAAAATCATGTAGACTAGAACCCATACCAAAAGTCTGGTAAAGCATTGCAGTAGTAGTATGAAGCATTACTTGTGAGGTGGCTGAAACGTCCCTTCCATATGGATGCCACGATAAGTCGTCATGCCATTCTAAATATGACGGCAAACCATTTTCTACCATAAACTGAGTTGCTCTGTAATTGAAAAATGGGTCAAATTCATTTAATTCAAAACCGTATTCTAGTGGCTGTGCTCGTAACATGAAAGATAATGAAAAGGAAATAACAAGTATTCCAATAATTAGTAGATAACGCAGATAATGTGATGACTTTTCAACTTTAACTAATTCATTATTTGATTGCAATAAGTTTGATGAAAATGCCTTTCTTAATATTCTTTGGAAGAAAAATAGAAATCACTGATCTTTAAATTCATTAAAACCAATCTTGAAAAATTCTAGTATCATCTATATCAAAAGCAGTCTACAAATTAATCCAAGAGCTTAAAAAGTAATTATAGTAAATTTCATGAATGAACGTTCTTTTCATATCTCCGACATATTCCGGGGCTGGTGGAATTGGTCCACATGCATTTCGTGTTGCAGAAAAGCTCCGTGAAATTGGATATAATGTTGAGTTAATGCATATTCCACATATACCAATTAAAAATCTAAAAAACCTAAGTTTCTCATTATTTGGCACGATAAAGGGAATATTAAATAAAAAAACCTACGATGTAGTTCACGCATGGAATTTACCATCTGCATTTATCATGAAAAGGATAAAATCAAAAAAGAAGATTCTGTCAGTGCATGGAGTATATTCTAAACAAGTTGAAATGCTTCATTCAAAAATTACAAGTGGTATTGTAAGTAGTCAAGAAAGCCAAATACTGGATTGGGCAGACGTGCTCACAACTGACTCTAAAGCAGTTCAATCAGAATATAAAAAAAATTAGGAAAGGATTTTGAATATCTTCCTGCTCCATTAGATAAAACAAAATTTGAAAAAATCCCAAATGTAGAAAGAAATCCAAAACAGATTGCATATGTAGGTCGCGATAGTTTTGAAAAAGGAATAGACATTCTACGAAAAATTGAATCTCAGATTAATGGAACTGTCAAATTCTGTACCGATCTTCCATGGGATGAAACAATGAAGATTCTGAAAGCTTCACAAATGCTTGTTGTTCCATCACGAACTGAAAGTATACCACAAGTAATCAAAGAAGCATTTTATCTAAAAGTACCAGTTATAGCAACTAATGTAGGTGGTAATCCAGAATTAGTAACCCATCAGAAAACTGGAATTTTAGTACCTCCTGAAGATCCGGAAAAATTAATGATCGCAATTAATAATTTACTTGATAATGAAGAAGCAAGAAAAAATTTTGCCGATAACGCTTTTGAATTCATTAATAAGAATTTTAGTTGGGATGTTTTATTAGAAAAGTACACTAATCTCTATGAATCATAACTGTGATTTTATAAAACGGTATTAATTCCACACATCATGAAACCATCAATTCTAGAATATATTGTATGCCCAACCTGTAGCTCTGATTTTAAACTACTAACTAAATCAAAATTAAAAAATGAAATTAAAGAGGGAACTTTAATCTGCGTCAAATGCAAGGATAAGTTCAAAATTACTAAGGGAATACCTAGATTTGTTGTTGATGTCACAAAAGATTTTGTACGTACTGAAATGGCATTTTCTGCGAAATGGAAAAATCACCATAAAAACCATCATGCAAAAGATTGGGTAAATTGGCAGAAAAATTGGTTTCTTGAAAGATTTGGTTGGAAATCAATAGGCCAATTTAACACATTTCTCAAGTCACAAAATTTTATCCTTGATGCTGGAACCGGAATTGGCAATAGTGCAAAATTGCTTTCTACTAACAAATCTTCTACTGTATTTGCATTGGATGCAAGTGATAGTGTTGATTTTGCCTATAAAAAATATGGAACATCATCTAACATACACTTTATTCAAGCTGATATTAGACAACTTCCGTTCAGAAAAACATTTTTTGATTATATTTTTTCAGACCAAGTTTTACATCATACAAAAAACACATCTACATCTTTCAAATATCTTACAAAATTTTTAGCAAAATTTGGATTCATTTCAATTTATGTTTACAATAAGAAAGCCCCAATTCGTGAATATGTTGATGATTATATTAGAAAAAGGACTGTTAAGATGTCTGTTAGAGAATGCACGGAGTTTTCTAAAGATATGGCATATCTTGGACAAGCGTTATCTAAGTTAAAAAAGAAAATAACAATACCCCGTGATATTCCATTATTGGGCGTCAAAGCTGGAACGTATGATGTACAGAGGTTTGTATATTGGAATTTTTTGAAATGTTTTTGGGACGAATCTGATAATCTTCAAAGAAGTGTAGGAGTAAATTTTGATTGGTATTATCCTAAATTTGCTTATCGCCATACAGTATCAGAAGTTAAGAAATGGTTCCGTGATGCAAAATTAAAAATTACAACTCTAAAGGAAATTGAAAGCGGAATTAGTGTTACTGGACGAAAGAAATCCTAATTTGCATGTTCGTTCGCAATACTAACAAAATTCTTTGCTATAATCTTCCAATCAAAGTTAGATGAGACAAACTTTCTACCGGCTTTTCCTAAACTGTTTGCCTTCTGAGAATCATTTAGAATCAATTCTAATTTTTCAATTAATGTTTGGTGATCAGATTTTTCAATTAGAAAACCAGTTTCATTATTTTTCATTAGTTCAGGAATACCTCCGACATTAGTTGCTATAACTGGTTTTTCCATAAGTTGTGCTTCAAGTAGCGTCAGAGGCGACATGTCTATACCACTTAACAAAGCATAAACATCAATCTCAGCCAAAAAATCTCTTACTTTGTTTGGATATTCCAAAGCACCAAGCCACTCAAAATTATCAAATTTTTCTAATATTGGTAAAACATCATCTCGATAAGGTCCATCTCCAACCCAATAGAAAGTGACATCAGGCATTTTTTCAAGAACTTTGGTTAGTGTTAACAATTCTTTTGTTTTTTCGAAAATTACGGCACCTTGTAGTAACCCCACACATGGATGCTTTAGCTTCATACCATCTGTTTGAAACCAATTTTCTGGTGTAATTCCTTGATACAAAACTGATGTAGGTTTCTTTGGGTAGTGATTTTTTACCACATTTTCAAGATGTTTACAAATTGGTAGAATGATTTTTGATCCTTGAAAAACTTGTGACGCAATATCATCCCATTTGTTAATTGCAAGTTTTTTTGGAAGAGAACTGTATAATGTTTTTCTTGCCATTTTCATCTCTTCCCAGTAATTTCCTCTAAGGTGAACAAACAACGGTATGTCATTCTTTAGAGATTCTAACCCAAAATGACGTTGCCTATCAACAAAAATAACATCAGGTTTTAAATCATTTATCAAATTTTCAAATTTTTTATTTTGTTTTAACCAGGTACTTAGTTTCCTACTTGGATAACCATCCGCAAAATCTGTATCATGTACTAATTTACATTCAATACCAAGATTTTCTAGTTCATCTGCAAAGTCCTTCAGATGAAAAAATTTGGAACTTGAACCACCAATTAATAGTTTCAAAACATTGCACTCTTAGGGTTTAATTTAGACGTCATTTATCTATAGATTATTTTTTACATCTAGTACAGCACTTTTCAACCAATCTTGAATACTTGTTGTTGGTCTCCACTTTAACATCGTTTTTACTTTTGTTATATCTGCCTGTGTGGCTCTTACATCACCAGATAATGCAGGTCGATGTATTGGTTTTATTTTTAATCCTGAAAATTTGATTATCATGTTAGCTAAATCAAGAATAGATATTGTAGTGCCAGTACCAATATTAAAAAACTCAAAATCTATATCACTCTCCATCGATAAGATGTTAGCGTTGACAGCATCGTCAACATATACGAAATCTCGGATTTGTAAGCCATCTCCATTGACTAAAGGAGGCAAACCTTGTTGAATTCTTTCCAAGAATAATTTAATTACACCTGCATATTCTTTTGATTGCCTTGGTCCAAACACGTTAAAGTATCTCAATCCAATCACTTTTAGCCCATTCTTTGCGTATTGTTCTGCCAGTTTGTCCTTCTCTAATTTAGTTTTGGCGTAAGGATTTATGGGTCTCTTTTCGTCGCTTTCTGTTATAGGTAGGATTGAGGTATCGCCATATACACTTGAAGAACTTGCGTACACGACTTTTATTCCAAACTCTTTTGCAATTTTAAATATATTTTCAGTTCCGTTAACGTTTACATCATGAAATTTTTCAGGAATTCTAAAAGAATCTTGTACAGATGCCATTGCAGCTTGATGAAAAATACCATCAACATTTTTCAGTATATCCTCAATTGCACTAAAATCTCTAATATCTACTTCAAAAAAATCTATTTTTTTGGAAATTTTTTCTATATTCTGCTTTTTGCCTGTATTAAGATTATCAATAACAATTACTTCATTTCCACGTTCTACAAGTTTTTTAACTAAATGACTGCCTATGAATCCAGCACCACCGGTTACAGCATATTTCATTAATTGTTACCTATTCCTTGATTAATTTATTATGTTTTACATATACAATCTGTGAATATGAAATGCTTCAGCATAGTCCAAACCTATTTCATTACCTCTAATTCTTGCCAATGAAGTCAAACTTTCACGGCCCCTTTGCCCTTCTCGCATTTGAGTAGAATAGACATTCAAAGTATTAATTTTTTCATCTAGATTATTTTTTGATATATTGAGATAAAAATTTGGTAAAAATTTGCCAAATTCAGAATAAGCCGACCAAAAATAATATTCTGGTGATTCATAAGATAGTACCAAGCGTGGCATATGCGTAGTTTTTTGTGGATGTGGTCTAAGGGCAGAAATAGAAACTTTGTATGCATATGTATGATCTTGGTGCGTGGAAAAAATTGTTGGAATTGCCACTATTGTAGGTTTAATTTTAGATATTGAGATTTTACTTTTAGATTCTATATGTTCAATCAATTCCTGCTGAGGTTTTGTGTCTATATGTTGTATTTCATCATCAAAGAATGCTATATCATAATCATCAATTTTTAGTTGCCCAGCAACTTTTGTGAGTTCATCTTTCCAATCTTCTTTCGTGATTCTATTCCCTTCAATTTTTTTATATCCACCCATCGCTAAAACTTGAAGAAAAACCTCACCGCCCCTGCTTTTGATTGTATTAATTAAACCGAAGCAACCCAAAACTTCATCATCTGCATGTGGCGCAATAATCAATAGCCTTTCTTTTTCTAGATTCATCTCAGCTACCAAATTCGTGGTTTAAAATAATAAAAGTATAGTGTATAATAGAATAGTAACTTAAAGCTTAAAATGCTGAAAATTTTTTGAATAATCATGTCTAATTTGAAAATTAATATGAACAACCATGGCGATATTGAAGAAGCATTGAAATCACAAACCCTTCGAGTTTGTATTGTTGGTATAGGTAGGATTGGTCTGCCAACTGCTTTGTTGTTTGCAAAGTCTGGTTTGAATACTATTGGAGTTGATATTAATGAAAACCTAGTACAAAATATCAATTCTGGAATTTACCCATTAAAAGATGAACCTGGAATCGAGGAAATATTTAATGATGTAATAAAAAATAAAAAATTTTCAGCTACAACAAAGATTGAGGACGCTGTTTCTAACTCTGATCTAATTGTATTATCTTTACCTACTCCAATGGATGAGAATAATATTCCAGATTATTCTGCACTAAGAAGTGTTGCTACAAAACTCTCTGAAATTTTATCGCCAAACTCTTTAGTAATTGTTGAAAGTACAATTGAACCGGGATTTATTGAAGATGAAATGATATCTACAATATCAGAATCTGGGCGGTTAAAAATAGAGGAAAATTTCTTTATTGGCGTGTGTCCTGAAAATGCTAATCCCGGTGAAATTTTACATGATTTTACAAATCTTCCTAGATTGGTTGGTGGAATAAATAATCACGTAACAAAAATGATCAAAATGATTTATGATTTTGTGTTTTCGGTTGAGCTAGTTGAAATGCCAAACTGTAAAACTGCAAATGCTGTAAAACTAACAACAAACGTCTTCCGAGATATCAATATCGCATTTATAAGCGAATTATCCTTAATGTTTGAAAAATTAGGAATTGACACGATGCAAGTTTTAGATGCTGCAAAAAAGAAATATAATTTTCAAATACATTATCCTGGTGCTGGGGTTGGTGGTCCATGTTTACCTATTAATTCGTATCAACTTCTTAATTCTGCAAAACGTATGGGTGTAAAGCTGAGTATGATTGAATCTGGCAGAAAAATAAATGAAAAGATGCCGGACCATGTTGTGAAACTTACTTCTGATGCGTTTAAGGAATCTAACAAACCATTACAAAATAGTGATATTCTAATTCTTGGTGTTTCATACAAACCCAATGTAAAAGATATTCAATTATCTCCCGCTGAGAAAATCATAAAAAAATTACAAAATTTAGGAACAAATGTACACGTTTATGATCCATATTTTCCTTCAGAAAATGTATTTGGAATCAAAGTTGAAGATAATTTAGACGACATATTGCCAAAAATGGACGCAGCGATAATTGTAACATCTCATGATGATTTTAAGAAAATTAAGATTTCATCTTTTGCAAAAATGAAAAATCCAATACTGATCGATACTCGAGGAATTATTGATCCATCTTCTGCAAAGCTAGAAAAAGTAATTTTTAGGGGTCTAGGTCGTGGAAACTCCTAATCCCACAGTCAATCCTTCATCAATAGTAAATATTCTAACTTTAAGATATGATCCTTCAATTAAACCAAATTTACCTAAGAAAACTTGGAAAGATTTTGAACCAATTGAGGAACCTGTAAACCCCACTTCCATTGAGAATTCAATATGTGATGAAATTGAAAAAAAACTGAATTACACCAACGAGCAAGAAATCTCAATAGCTCTTAGTGGTGGAGTTGATTCAGCATTAATGCTATCTTTGCTACGCAAAACAAAACCTGATGTTAAAATTAATGCAGTCTCTATAAAATTTGCAAATAGTATAGATGAAACACCAACTGCATCAAGAATAGCAGAAAAATATAATGCTGATCACCACATTATTGATCTGGATAATTATCTTTCTGAATTACCAAAAGCAATTAGCATTATTAAATTGCCATTTTGGGATTTACATTGGTATTATGTGGTAAAGAAATCACAAACTCTGTCTAAGACATTAATCTCTGGTGATGGCGGAGACGAACTTTTTGCCGGATACACGTTTAGATATAAAAAATTCCTTTCCTTAACATCTGAAAATTCTAATCCTGACGAAAAAATTAAAGCATATTTAGAATGCCATGAAAGAGATAGAGTACCAGATCAAGAAAACATCTTTAATCATAAATGTAAATTTTCATGGAATTCTATTTACAATATACTTTTGCCTTTTTTTGATAATAATCTTTCACGATTAGAACAAGTCTATCTAGCTGATTATAACGGTAAATTATTGTATAATTTTAATCCGATTAATTCTCGAATAACTGATCATTTCAAAATAAATCAATTAGCTCCTTTACTAAATAATGGATTACTTACTACCGCTACTCATATCCCAACAAAATACAAATATGATGTGGATAACGAAATTGGGAAATTACCGCTAAGGAGTATATTGGAAAAAAATAATCTTGCATCACTAATAACCAAAGAAAAATTAGGATTTAATGTAAATACGATTAATCTCTGGAAATTCCATGGGCATGATCTATGCAAAGAGTTTCTTAATGATTCAAGAGTAGTTAAAGATGGTTGGATAAACAATAGTTGGATACAAAAACATATTGACAATCCAGACATTGATGTAAAATATGTGAATAAATTTTTAGGAATACTTGCTTTTGAAATTTGGTATAGATTGTTTATTACAAAAGAAATGAGTAGTAATACTACATTAGATTAATTTAGTATTCATAAGTGGAAATAGTAATGAAAAAAGATATTGTTGCGGGCCTAGGCGAAATTGGTTCACCAATTCTAAAATTATTTTCCAAAAAACAAGCCGTTGTTGGATATGATTTAGATAAAAGATTAGTGAATGAAACAAAACTCAAAAAACTTCAAGATATGCAAACTTCTTTTTTACATATTGCAATTCCTGTTACATCAAAATTTGACTCCAATCTACTTCAGTTATATAAAAAATTCAAACCAGAGTGTATTGTTATACATAGTACAATTGGTCCTGGAACAACAGAACGAATTCAAAAAAAAATGGATATACCTTTGATTTACAGCGCTACAAGAGGAGTTCATAAAAGAATGTTAAAAGATCTCAAACGATTCACAAAATTTTTTGCTATATCAAAAAATGCTCCAAAAAGACAATGGGCTATCAAAACCTATTCAAGAAAAATGAAACATTTTGGTGTGAAAACTAAACAGATGTCAAAACCAGAGACATTAGAATTAGCCAAAATTTTATGTGATACATCTTATCTAGGTTGGTTGATAAATTATTCACAGATAACTAACGTCATAGCTAAAACTTATGATGTTAATTATAATGAAATGTGGTTATTTTCTGATGAGATCCACAAATTATTAGGAAATAGACCAAAAATGTATCCTGGATATATTGGCGGACATTGTGTAATACCAAATCTTGAATTAATCAATAATCAAACATTGAATCTAATCAAAAAGATGAATAATACTTATTCAAAAAAAGTAAAAAACGCAAAGTCCATTAACAAAAAATATTCGAGAAGAACTTAATTCTTCACATAAGAATCTAAAATTCTCATGAAATTTTTTGCACTTGTATCCATGCTAAACTTTTCTTCAATAAACTTTCTACCATTAGAACCATTTTCTATACTCATTTCTTTATTCTCAAAAAGAATAGTTAGTTTTTCAAAAAGATCATCCGCATTCCCTTCTTCAACTAAAAATCCTGTTTTTCCATCCATCATCATTTCCGAACAACCTCCAACATTGGTTGCTACAACAGGTTTTTCCATTAATTGTGCTTCTTTCAATGATAGTGGTGCTAAATCCATTCCTGTTATTAATGCATAAACATCAATCTCAGTTAGATATTCTCTCACTTTATCAGGATATTGTAAAGATCCTAGCCAATGAAAGTTGTCAAATTTTTCTAAAACTGATAATATTTTATCCTTATACTGTCCATCTCCGACCCAATAGAAATTAATCTCTGGCATTCTTTCGATTACTTTTTCTAGTGTTAACATTTCTTTTGTTTTTCTCCACCAATTTGCATCCTGCAATAATCCTACACATGGGTGTTTTAATTGCATGCCATCTTGTTTGTACCATCTTACATTGTTAACTCCTTCAACAAAAACTTCTATAGATTGCTGTGGATGGTGTTCTTTTATTATGTTGGTTAAATAATTGGCTACTGGTAATATTGCTGTAGCACCAGCAAAAACTTTCTCTGCAATTTTACCTCTAAGATCTACAATCTTTCGCATAAGAGGATCTTTGTAAATAGTTTCTTTTGCAAATTCAAGTTCAGACCAGTAATGCCCTCTTAAAATTACAAATAATGGAATTCCAGCTTTTATTACTTCTAAGCCAAAATTGCTTTGTTTATCAACTAGTACTGCATCAGGCTGGAAACTCTCTATTAATTTTTTAAATTTTCTTTTACTCGAAATTAATTTACTTATTTGTTTTGTTGGAAACCCAACAACATAATCAGTTTCTCTAACTAGTTGATAATCTATATTAAATTTAGTGAGAGCCTCTCCAAAATCCTTTAAATGAAAATATTTACCTATACTACCTTTGGATGTTCCTCCAGCTGCTCCAGACGCAATCAACACTTTCAATTCTTCACTTAGATAAAGTCAAATGGCTACTCATAAAACATACTACTTATTCCAATTGTACTTTTCTCCAATTAAATTAAACAACTTTTCATTTATTGGTTTATAAAACTCAATTAACTTTTCCCTAGTATTATTATCCATTTTATCATACATAAATTTTTTAATGTGAAATCTTTTTTCAACCCTATAATCTGGAAGATTAAGGAATTTGAAAATTTTATTCATTATTTCTACTGGTTTCTGTGAAAGCTCATTGGAGTCAAAAATGAATATCTGTTCTTTAGGAAATAATTCTCTCCACATCTCTAATTGTTTAAAATAAATTCCTCTTGAAATAATAGCACTGTCTTGACCACATTGAGCTACATCTAATGAGTTATTTTCTATATTTTCTAAATCTAGTTTTATGTATTCTTCAAAACTCAAAGTGATTTCCTTTTCTCTCACTACATTATTGTACTCAGAAAATGCCCTATCAACTGGATTTCTTAAATTTAAAATGAGTTTTATCTTTGGCAATAATTTTTGAATTCTATCACGTGCATCTTTATTCCAAAAATAAAAAGGCGTGTCTTCGCCAGTAATCGCTATTCCTTCTTTCTTTCTAATATTGTCAATTTGCTTTTTTGTTGGAAAAAGTGATCTATACCAATTTAATCCAAGATGGAAATTATCATCAAAAAATCCAACTTCGTCATACGCTGCTGGCAAAACACACGGATGTTCACAAATGTAGTTATACAATGAGGTAGTTCCACTTTTCATTGCACCAATTATGATAAAATCTGGTAAAGTTCTCAGTGGACCTGTTATTGCATAAAAATGTCTAGCCAATAATTGATATCTAATGTTCCAATAAAGTCTCTTAAATTTTGTTGAACTCATTATTCTGGCTCACTGAAATACTTCTAAATTATAATTTTTCAACAGTTCTTTTGTATTATTCAAACCACGTAAGAAAGGACCCGGAATTGGTTCATAACTAAAATCACTTGAATAGAATGCCTCTTCATTTTTTAAACTTGAAATTGCTTGCATCATTTTCTTCATTGTAAGTTTTTTTTGAATTTCTGCATCAAACTTAGAAGGTAGGTAATATCTTATGGGGCTAAGATATTTTTTATTTGTTTTTAATAATTCCCAGAAGAAACTGTTTGTATTAGAAGTAGAGGTTTGGAGTGATTTGTATTCAATGATAGTTTCACATTTCTTATAATAATTGAAGACATTTTCCCAAGTCCATTGTGGATTATTAACAACTGAATAAACACCTGATTTTGCTTTCAGATCCAAGCATCTTAGTATTGCGTCTTTGATTGCTACAACATGTACCACATTAGATTTTTTGTTTGGTGATACTTGCACTAAAATTCTTTTTTTCGACAACATTTTCTTGAATTCTCTAGTTCTAGGCTGATTATCTCCAAAAACATGACCTAGACGTAATGCAAAACCTCTTTTCTTGTTTTTTCTGCATTCTGACATAAACACACGTTCCAAATGCCTTTTTTCTTTATCATATCCAGGCATAGTCCAAAAACGTGATGTGTTTGGATCTATTTTATGGGAAAAAGCACGTATTGTGCTAAAATAAATTATTGTTGCATCTTTAGCAGAAAATTTCACTGAATTTTTTATTATCTGTTCATTTATTTTTTGACTTGATTGAGTTTGGGAACCTGAAAATGGATCAGTTGCATATGACGAAATTACAACAGCATCAATATCAGCCAGACATTCTTTGGAGTCTTTATTTTGAGATATATCAGCAATAGTACAAGAGAACCCATGGTGTTTTAAAAAAACGGATCCCAATCTGTTGCGAATAATTGGTTTTAGATCGACATCATTCTTTAATAGAAAACAGAGTTCTGTTCCAACATTACCATTTGCACCGATTAATCCAAGTTTCATTTCTTGCTTCCTTTTTGGATTATATCAGCAATCATTTTTGTAGTCATAATAGAGGTCTCAAGTTCTGTATCAAAAACAGAATCTGTAGATATTTTATTCAAGAAATCTTTCCATTTTAAATAATATGCTTGAGCAAATGTTGACGCAAAATATTCTTCCTGTTCAATGACAAATTGTTTTTCTGAATCAGATGAAGAAATTGTAAAAATAGAATTTGGTATGAGATGATTAAATTCTATTTTATTATGTTCAAAGAAGAATGTAGCATTATTTTCTATAGGCTTTAACATCGTTGCCGTGTAATCAATACTGAATTGTGTGTTATCAGAAATATCAAATGTAGCATTAGATTCTACATCAAAACCATCTTCCCAAGTAACTTTGGCCTCACGAACGGATATGTCATTAAAAAGAAAAGCAAGTTGACTGAATGTATGACATGATGTTTCCATCAACATTCCTCCTCCACTTAATTTTGGATCAGCTTGGTAGGAATTTTTACTCCTTCCAGTTTTTCCTATAATTCCACCTTCAGTAATTGATACTTTTTTTATAGGTCCAAAGACTCCTGAAGAAATAATATTTTTAATTTGTCTAGTAGAATTATAATAAATCCTCATATAATTGCAGGATATTTTATTTGAAAGTTTTAGAAAGTTTTTGTGCGTTTCTAAATCTACAGCAAATGGTTTTTCAGTGAAAATGTAGGTGTTTCTTTTTGAGAATTCACGGATATATTTTTCTTTGACACCCACAGGAATTGCAAGTAAAACGGCGTCACAGTTTGGCAGAGATGAAATATCATTTATTTTGATTGCTTTGGTATTGTATGTTTTTGCTAGAATTTCAGGATTTACAGTATCTGCAATAAATTCTATGCTTACATTGTTTATGCATGATAGTAATGGTAAATGTACTCCAGAAGAAATACCACCTGCTCCTATGACTCCAACTTTTACTTTTGACATTTACTTAATATATCAAAAGGCAAGAAATTACATTATAAGTTAAATTATTAAATTAAACTTCTCATTAATTTAACTAGAGATTCTACTTTAAATCAAATATTTTCTTCTCTTGAACCAAAATAATAAGTTAAATTTAGAAATAAGACTCAAATCTATCATTAAACAAGTTTCTTTATGTATCTGAAATCTCAAAAATCTTCTTACAAAAGATTTTACCAATTATTTGTTAAGCGACATTTTTTTGGGATTACTAGTCCATTAAGAGTCCTGCCTAATTTTTTTGTAATTGGTGCAGGTAGAACTGGAACCACTTCTTTATACCATTATTTGGATCAACACCCTTCATTATCAAAATCTGCTTATGATGAACTGGGATTCTTTGATGATAATTTTCATCTTGGATTACATTGGTATCGTTCGTTATTTCCGTCAATTTTCACAAAATTTAGAATAAAATTACAAACTCATTTCTTTATGACTTATGATGTCACCCCATCTTATGTTCGTAGACCCTGGATTGCAAGAAGGATTAAAAAACAATTTCCTGACTCCAAACTTATCATAGTATTGAGAAATCCAGTTGATAGAACTTACTCTCATTATGATCTAAGCACAAAATTTGGAGAAATTAGAACGTTTGAAGAAGTTATTGAAGAAGATATGAATGATATTGTAACATGGAATGATGATTCAAAAGATGATAATTACTTTGCAACAAAAGTTGAAAATTCAAAATTAGCTAGAGGATTTTATGCCGAACAACTTCCTGTGTGGTTTGAACTTTTTTCTAAAAATCAAATATTAATTATCTCAAGTGAAGATCTTGCATCAAATACAAAAAATATTATGAATGATATATTTCAATTTTTAAATCTGCCTAAATATGAAATCCTAAATACAAAAAAAGTTAATGTATCAAAATATTCTAAAATGAATTCTAACACACGAAAAAAACTAGTTACTTTCTTTAAACCATATAATGAACAACTTTATGAATTCTTGAATTCCAAATTTGATTGGGATAAATAATATTTTTTGCAATCCCTACTTATAAAATTAGTTGAGTGAACATTGAAACAAAATATTTCATTTTTATAAATTAATTTATTTCGATAAAAGTGTAAATCATCATAGTTATACTTTTGGAGTAAAAATTAAATTTTTCGTCTTATGTTTTTAATTTTATTTCTAAAATCTTTTTTCATCCCAGGCGTTTCAATTTCTGAATAATTAAATGAATTCCAAAGTTTTTCAAAGTCATTATTAATTTGTTTGATATTTTCAGATTTTCTAAAAATTAACATATATTCAGCAAAGTTTCTAAAACTGTTTTCACTAAAATTTGCTGAACCTACAATTGCACAAGTTCCATCAATAACAAAAATTTTTGCATGAATTAAAGCACATTCTTTCATACTGACTATTTTATAATCTAAATTCTTTTTTCCTTCTTTGATAAACGATTGAGCTAGTTCATTAGCTTGTTCTGAATCTGCTGCTCCAGAATTACTAGTAATTACTTTAATTTTTACTCCATTTTCAGCCATGTTTATTATTTTTCTACAAAAATCTAAAGCTACAGCTGGAGTGGAAATTTTTAATTCATTTTTTGCAGAAAAAATTTCATCTTCAAAATATTTTCCTATTCCTTTTCCAATGAATGTCTCCATTATTCATCAACACTATCTAATTCCTATTTAATTTTTCTTTTAATGAAAGGAAATGATTGCTTCCATGTTTTTTCCACAAATATATTGATAGTTTGGCATATTGGAATAATTTGTTATGTAATATTTTATTATGTAATATTTTATAACGAAATGAATTTGTATGTAAATATCCCATTTTTTTCATATACGTTTCTAAGAAAATTGTTGATTCTTCAATATCATCAAAGAGAGAAACAGATATTTCAACAATAAATAATTTTTTAGCTAAATCAAGTAATTTAGTTTTATACTCATCTGAAACTTTTTTTTGGTAAAAAATTACATGATAAAATAAACTGTAAAAATAATCCTCATCGGCAGGGACATAAAATCCATTACAAAATACACGTCTTTCTAGAATTTCTTTAGACCATTTTTCATCATAATATCCATCGCCAGGAAATCCATAATCAAACGGTATTTTCTTATTTCCAATTTGAACTATATGGGAGAAAATATTATTAATTGGAGATTTTCCTCCATTTGCAAGATATGGCATTCGAAGAAAATCATCAGTTAAAATATCAACATCATTGTGACTATAGTTATCAAAATTTTCAGGTAACCCTTCAAAATTTCTTAAAATAACGTAATTACTTGTTGAGTTTAATACATAGAGAAGTTCCTTCAAATCTTTCCATCCAGATTGCCCTACAATGTTTGATTCAATTTTTGTAATTTTTCCGTTCCATTTATCAGATAAAGTTTTTTCTACATCAGATGTATTTTTACCTAAAAGTAAAGTTAGATCGTCATTAGTTTCCTTCTTTGTCAGAGTACTATGTATTCCAAAGTCTTTACCAGTTAATTTTCTATATTTTCTTTTATTTTCAAATAAATTTAGATTTACCAATTGCATTCCTTTTGTAGTTTCTCGTCGTCCAAATTTTGGATTTTCATCAGAAATAATGATTAGTAGAAAAGACCCTGTTCCACATAGTTTAGTTTTTTCAGACACATTTTCTAATGTAGGTCCATAAAATCTCATCATATTGGTTGAAAATATTTTTTTATCCCAAGTGATTTCATAAACGTCTCTAATTTCAAATTCCTTTTGGATTTCTTGTAAAAGATAATTTTCTTTTGTTCTGGCATTTTCCCAAATTAAGAATAGGTATAATTCAGAATTTGTCATAGACATTCATTTTAGATTATCCTGCATTTTGCATAATTTACTTTTCTTCAGATTCAGTTTTAATATATTTTAAATCCTTTTTATTTGTAAATGATCTATCAGTAACGAATTTAGAAATTTTATCTTGAGATTTTTGTAACTCTAATAATTCTTCTTTTGAAGGTTTTTGATCATTTAATATTTTAGTTATCATTAATGTTAAATTAAAATTCATTTTCAATAACATTTCAGTATTAACCAACGTTCTTGCTTTATAGGGGTCTACTTCATAAGTTATGTCAATCTCTGCTTTTCTTGCACTAGTTTTTTTCCAATGTGCATATCCCACTAAAGTTAAAATCGGAATTGCTACACTTGAAGTTATTACCACATAATGAATAAAAGATGGAAAAATAGTTGTTAAAAACGGTATACGTTCTATTGCCAAGAAATATGTAACAGTCAGTGTGTTTATAGCAGCAAAAATGAATGCAAAATATAGACTCCATCCTTGTCTAAAATAATACCAGCCACGAAATCCTAAATTTTTTCCCATATAAAATAACTCTATTCGTATTATATCAATTTCACTATAATTTATTCTAAGCATGTTACTCAAATTTAGAAATAATGATTTATGATTATACTAAAGAAATTGACGCGAAGGTTTTAAATCATTATAATTTTTGTTGATTGAACATGAGATTAAGAATACTAGGAATTATGATACCAATTATAATAGTAACCTTTTCTTACGGAATTGTAGTCGGACTGTATGAATATTTTCCCTATGAGGAATTGAATCAGGTCAAAAAAACGATCTTTGATGAAGGTGATGATGTACCTAACAACACTTCAACTAGTTTAGAAAAATTTGATGTCAGTTCAATAATAGGAATTGAGACTAGAGAGGATCTTACTTACAAGAAAGATTCCCTAATTAAATATATTTGGAAAGATCAAATGCCCACAGAACTACCTACAAGTATAGAAGAAAACTTCATAGATGATAATTTTAGCGATCTCAAAAATCTGAAACAATTAGATAAAATTACTATTGAAATGGAATATGGAGTAAACTCCATCGCATATTTTTTTATTCCACATGAGTCAAATAACAAATTGATCATTTATCATCATGGTCATGCTGGTGATTTTATGTTAGAAAAAAATACTCTTGCTTTCTTTTTAAATAATGGTTATTCCATTGTGGGTTTTAACATGCCACTCAAAGGAACGAATAATCAGCCTGTAATAGAAACTTCAGATTTTGGACCGGTAAAATTTATTTCACATAATCAATTTCTATTATTAGAATCTTCCAAATTTTCACCAATCAAATATTTCGTTGAGCCTATAGTACTTTCATTAAATTATATCGACGAAAATTATGATTTTGATTCTTATTACATGGTGGGTTTATCGGGTGGTGGATGGATAACAGTTCTTTATTCCGCAATTGATGAACGTATCTCTGAAAGTTATTCTGTTGCGGGTTCATATCCTCTGCATCTTCGTTATGAAGGAAAAAATATTGGTGATTATGAGGCGTTCAATCCAAATATTTATCGTATATCGAATTACCTAGAACTCTATACTATGAGTTCTTTTGGTGATAACAGGAAATTGGTTCAATTATTCATATACAATGATCCGTGTTGTTTCCAAGCAGAATTATATGATAAATTTCCATACGGTAATGTTATACAAGATAAACTAGCTATTTTAGGCGATCAAGGAAAATTTAGTGTGTTTCTAGATAGTTCTACTAATCAGCATGAAATATCTGATTATGCTTTAAGTTTAATTTTAGATGACATGTCATAACACCAAGGTGCACTGAAAATGATTCCCTTTTTTGTTCCTGAATTCACAAAAGATATGGAAAATGCGGCTATTGATGCACTAAGAAATGAAAAATTTGTTATGGGCGAAAGTGTTTTCAAATTTGAAGAAGAATTTGCCAGATATACAGGAACTAAATTTGCTATTTCGGTGAATTCCGGAAACGCAGCCCTACAACTATCTTTGATTAGCTTGGGTATTACAGAAAAATCAAAAGTGATAACTAGTACAAATTCTTTTGTTGCATCTGCAAATTGTATTTTAATGACTGGTGCAAAACCTGTACTTTGTGATATTAATTATGATGATGGAAATATTGACATAAAAACTACAAATGAAAAACCTGAGGCTATAATTCCCGTTCATATATATGGAAATCCATGCGATTTTGATTCAATCAAGAGTGTAAGTGAAACACACAAAGCTCCTATAATTGAAGACGCATGCCAGGCCCATGGTGCAACTTTTGATCATAAAAAAGTAGGCAGCATAGGTGATGTTGGTTGTTTTTCTTTCTACCCCACAAAAAACATGACAGTTGGGGGAGATGGAGGTATGGTTACAACAAATAATGAAGAGATAAAGAAACAGATTGACTCTTTACGGGATAATGGTAGAAGAACTAGAACTGAGCATGATAAATTAGGATTTACAATGAGATTAAACACTGTAAACGCGGCAATTGGAAGAATTCAATTGCAAACACTTGATGAAAAAAATAAAAGAAGACGAGAATTAGCGTCACTATACAAAAAATTTTTGGGGGATGATTGTATGCTAGATGAAAATCCAAAAGGAACATCAGTTTATCATCAGATAATCATTAAACATCAAAAGAGAGATGAGATATTCTCACATTTATCAAAAAATAATATCGGAGTAGCAATACATTATCCCAAACCAATACACAAACAACCACTATACGAAAATTTAGGTTATAATCTACCTATAAGTGAAAAATTCTCAAATGAAGTTTTATCAATGCCATCTTTCCCTCAACTAAAAGATGATGATGTTAAAGTAATTTGTGAAAAAATTAATGAAGTTCTTTGAAGTAAAAATATAAAATAAATTTTAATCGATGTACCCAAGCTTTCTTAACTCTTTCTCAATACGTAGGGTTTCCTCACCATCAAGTTCATTTGATTTTTCATAGTCAGTGGATTCTTTACTTTGTATCTCATTTAACATATTTTCCATTTTTTGTACAACATCTGGTAATTTATCCGCCAAATTCTTCTCTTCTAAAGAATCTTTAACTAAATCATAAAGATGAATGTTTTTAGTTGGGCTGCCTTTATCTCTGAAATATTTGTACTCTGAAGTCCTTATTCCAACAGAATTCGTCGTATATGAAGTTAATAAACTTGCAATGCTTTCAATTAAAACTGGAACCTCATTCATTTTTTTCCCTTCTAAATTAAAGTTCTCATTAATTCTACAAGTGAGTCTACCGCTTTATCATTTGTATAATTTTGAAGTGTAAATTCTCTTCCAGCATTTGCAATCTCTTTCCATTTTGGATTTTTAGTATCAGACAAGTATTCCTCAAATTTTTCCTTGTAGTTTTTTTGATCAATAAATATACATGATTCATTATCACGGTATCCAAGAAAATGACCCTTGTTCAATTTTGAAATCTCCATAAAAGTTAAACAGCCAGCAGCGGCATTTTCCCAATATTTTATGTTTGGTACATATGTTGTCGCAACAATTGATGATGCATACTGTTCTAGTAGCTGTGGATATCTATCATTGACATAATTTTGTTGTAATGTTGGGGTATAATCTACATATGGTAAACTTGAACATTTTATTCTTAAATTATAAAATCTGTAAGCATTCCATTTTGGCTGTCTAATGTCATTGATGATTTTTGAGAAAAATTTCTTATTTCCAATTGCGCCAGTTAGTAAAATTTTATTTTTAATTCTTTCATCAAAGGGTTTTAGATTGTTGTATAATGATGGTTCTAATCCAAAAATAATTGTTTTATACTTAAAATTATCAGGATAATGTTCATGAAAATAATCTTCAGGAACAAAATCAAAATAATAATCAATTCCACATTTTTCATTAAGCTTTTGTAATTTTTTTGCATAACCATAATCAGTAACACGTGAAATAATTGGTATTTCAATTTCTTTTATGTCCTGCATATTTTTTGGCATACCAGAAAACCCATTTTCCCATAACAGAATTATATCATATTTTCCCCTTAATTTAGAGAAATCAAATACATCCTCTGTTGGAATAAGTTGTAATTCGAGATCTTTATTTCTTTTAAGAGATGTTATGAAAAAATGATAATATGTATTATCAAAGTGTTTACCTGTTAAAAAAAAGTTTGATTTATGATAAATTAGACATACTTTAATTTTTTTTTCCATCCATACCAGATATTTTTAATCATTCTATTGGCTATTATATTAACATCACCGCTAATAGAAACTGATAATTATATTATAAAATAAATCTCATACTTGATGGGTTAACAATGAATATTAAAATAATGAAAATTGAATTTTTGGGACAACTGAGGTTAGGGGTGTAAGCACTGTGAGAAAATGTATAATTTTTGATCTTGACGGAACATTAGTAAAATTACCTATAAGATATGATATAGTTCAAAAAAAACTAAAAGAGTTGTTTAAGACAGAGTCTGACCTTTCACCGTTAATACCTAGCATAATTAAAAAATCGAATGGTAATTCTAGTATGATCAACAATGCTTTTGAATTAATATGTGCAGAAGAACTAATTGCATCAGAATCATTAGAAGAGATTGAAGGCGCAACTCAACTTATTGAGCATCTTTTAGCAAAGAATTGTACTATATCTCTAGTAACCTTACAATGTAGGAAATCAACAGAAACTATCTTAAGAAAATTAGATCTATTTGATAAATTTTCATCTATTATTACAAGAGACGAGAATCACGATCGTTTAACCCAAATCAAAAAAACCAACGAATTATTAGGTTTTGATCCAGGTAATGTAATTGTTATAGGAGATAGAATTAATGATATTAATTGTGCAACCAAAGCCGGATGCACTTCAATTCTTGTAAATGGAACTGATATCGCATCAAAAAAATTGTCTGAACTCAAAAATATTTTGTAAAACAAGTAATCATATAGAGAAATCTTTGTTTTGCCATTCTCCTTCCTTCACTAATACTGCAGAACCATCAATGTGTCTTATCCAGTACAAACCTTCAGGTAACGCATTAAACTTTGGCAACTTGGGTATTTCCTCATCAAACGCTAATTTGATATAATAATATGGCATGTTTATTCCAGCTTTGGTAAAGAAATAGCTTGTAGTAAAGAATCTACCAGCATTAATTTCAGTAGGCCGTATTTTGCCTTGATTATCTTCTTTTAGATCTACGCAGAATATACCTGAAGCATTCTTATCAATAGATTTTACAGATTTGAATGCAATGTCGTTTACATTTTCATCGTTTATTGTTACTGCAACTACCGGAGTATTTGTTACACCCGATGGAGCTAAATTAGGATACAAGTACTCTAATCTTTCACGCGCCTGAGATACAATCAATTCTCCATCTTTCCATAAACTCTGGAATGCAATGTTTCTACCACCGAAATAATCTTGAGCTATAAACCTCCAGTCAATATTACGAGATTTCCAATACTCTATCCAATGAAATGCAGTTTGTTTGTTTTGTATTAATGAACTTCCTTTACTGCTAGCGCCTACAGAAGCACGTAACCAATAAGGATATCCAAAAGAGTTTGCTGCAATTTCAAGGTCTTTTTCCGAATTTATTGTTATTGAATTTTTTTCTAGAATACCTTCTTTTGTCCATATTTCAGATGAAAGTTCTTTATTTTGGCAAATTTCAATTGTTTTTTTTGCGGGAAAAAAAATTTTGGTGTTTAGTTTTTCTCTATTTTCAGAAATAACCTTCACCTCACTATCAGGCTGTGAATGTAATAAATCAATTTCAAATTCTTCTATTACATGATTTAGCTTTTCAATATAATTGGAATTTTCACATGATGGCAGGATTATTCTAGTATTTGAAGGGGTTAACTCCAAGTGAAATTTATTGATGTCAGAAGATATTATCTCAAAGTCTTCAGGAGCATTGTTAAGGGAATTTATGAAATTTATACCCGCAGGAGCTCCGCCTCCGGTTACAAGAATTTTTTTCATATCTTAACTTCTTTACCTTGATTCGTTATGGATCTTTGCGCTGCTTCAAGAATTTTAACAACTTGCAATCCAATGTCATAATTTGAAATGGGTTTAGTCTTATCTATAATTGCACTAACAAAATCTTCTACCATCGAACTAAGGCCTTCACGTGTGGTAAGTTTTGGAATAAATATGTCTCCAACCCTATAATCGGCTAGGATTTGTCTATCATTTTTAGGATTAGTTTTAGTTTTGTATTTTGTATCATAAATTTTTACTTTTTCAGTGGTTTCTAGATCGTTAAAGATAATCATTTTTTTGTTACCACCTATCAACATATATCTAATTTTCACGGGAGATATCCATGAACAATTAAAATGAATTATCTTCTTGGATTTAAAATGTAAAGTCAGATACGCAATGTCTTCAAAATCACTATCTGTATGTGATTTTCCCACGGCTTGTACTGAAATAGGATTTTCGTTCATCAAATAACTACAAATAGAAATATCATGGGCTGCAAGATCCCATAATACATTAACATCAGGTTGAAAAAGTCCGAGATTAATTCGTGTAGAATCAATGTATTGAATTTCACCAATCATGTTCTTGTCTATAATTTTCTTAATTTTTTGTATGGCTCCGGTATACAGATAAGTATGATCAACCATTAAGACTTTCTTTTTTTTCTTTGATAACTCAATTAATTCTTTAGCATGTTTAACAGAATTAGTCATCGGTTTTTCAACAAGTACATGTTTGTTATGTTCTAATGCTTTTTTAGCTATATCATAGTGTGTAGAAATAGGCGTGGCAATTATAATACAATCTATTTCAGGATTTTCTAAGATTTCAGTTAGGGAGCTAGTGACATTAATGCTAGGATATAATTTTTTTACTTTTTCTAATCTGTCAGGTGATTCATCTACTACGTGAGATACAGTGGAATTTTCTAAGTTTGTAAAGTTACGAACTAAGTTTGGACCCCAATAACCATAGCCTATGACAGCAATCTTCAAATCTTTCATATTTTTTTCCATGAAAATTCTTTGATAAACATTATGCAGGAAAGATGTGTGCTTTGATGTTAATTTGAATCTAAATTTTAAGAAAATCAAAAAGCTAGTTCCAAAACAAGAAAACAAACTATTTTTAAGATTTAAATTTAATTCGTCTTTTCATAGCATTTTACTAAAAGTTCCCATATTGCTTGTGATTGTTTGAGAAATTCAGTGAAATTAGT
Source organism: Thaumarchaeota archaeon SCGC AAA007-O23 (assembly GCA_000402075.1). Taxonomy (GTDB): domain Archaea; phylum Thermoproteota; class Nitrososphaeria; order Nitrososphaerales; family Nitrosopumilaceae; genus Nitrosopelagicus. The sequence continues at coordinate 5,033 of ARWO01000027.1, read as the reverse complement.
ATGAGTTCTGTTTGAAAATACGTTTTACGCTAAAACAAATCCAAGAAGAAGATAGACTAGATGAGATAATTACTTAGAATTTAAAAAATCATGTTTTCCACCATCGAAACTTGATCTTTTCTAAAAAAGGAATTTTTTGATTAAGTTTTTGTCTAGGAATCATAATGAATTTTTCATAACGTCGGTATTTTGTTAGAAAATCATCTTTATTTTTACCAAACAGAATATCTAAATGTTTTTTTGAGGATGCGCTGTTAATCCACACCATTTTACTTTGTTTTTCTTCACCCGAATTTATTAAAATTTTAGAGGTAGCAATAACAAAAGTTTCAAAATTTGGCATTATCTCTTCATTAACAAATTTCATTACACCATAATGAGGTCTTTCAATGTAATCATCAAATAAAACAGTGAATTCATCATGCATTATATTTAACAGGGAATAGAAATCATGTTTGACACCATCATAATTATGTGCACCATCAATATACGCAAATTTAATTTTAGGTAATTTTGAATTTTTTAATATCTTTCCAGAATGTCCAGTTAAAGGTGTTATTTTATTCAACCAATTTTCAGGAGCTGTTTTTGACCAACATTCATGATTTGAAGAAAATTCAATTTTTGGTACATTAGTTTTTTCAGAAAAATAAAAACGTTTTTGTAAAACATCTAATGAATATCTATCCACTGTAAATATAGTTCCAGGAATATTATTTTCAGCCATTGCCCAAGCCATACATAATGTAGAATATCCCAAACCAGTCCCAATTTCTAAAACAGTATCAGGTTTATTCTTTGCAATTAATCCATAAAGTAAAATTCCACGTTCATATCCATGACGATGTAATTGACCTTTTGAATTAATCATCAAAGATCCAAGGTCATCACCAAGTTTTTGGAATTTTTCTAATGGAGGGATTTCAATATTCTGATCATCAAGAAAATTTTTGTAGTTAATTTCTTTTTTCATTAAAATTGGTAAAATAATCACCATTATAATTTAATTGAATTTAAACAAAAAGAATCAATCCATTGTTAATTTTGTATTACAAACTAAGAAAACGTCATAGAGTTAAAGGCGTGTGTTCTGAATGTGGTAGAGAAATTCATTTCTTATCTATTCCAATCAAATGTCTTCCCAATAATCTATCGTATATATTGTGTAATTCGGAATTCATCGTCACTAAATACAACCCCAACAGTACGAAGTAATGTAATTTTGTTTTTTTTACAAAAAACAACTAATTTACTAATATAATTCGTAAATATAGAAACAGGTTTTTTTGATTTGATTATAGATGAAAAAAGATCATCATGATCAAGCATAATAATTTTATTTTCCGCTTCTAATTCATTTGTAATTTCTTTTATATTCATTATGCCATTTACGCTTTCAATTTTTGGGACTATCGTTATATGATTTGGGATTATTTTTTTATACTCAAGTAAATCTTCTTTTTTTTCTACGTTTGAAATAGCAAAGTATTTGATATTTGTATATTTTTTTAAAATAGGAACAAGATCGTCGATAGAATAATTGTTGTTAGGAGGCTTAATTCTATTTATGGGCAAATCAAAGAAAATAGTTTTTTTGCTATGACGTCTAAGGATTTTTTTCAATTCTTTTAGCGTGGTCCAGGCTAAATTGACTCTGAATATTGTGTTTGATTTTAATTTTACGTCATAATTTAACAAGTTTTGAGATACGATTAACATGTGCTTGAAAAATTGGTGTATTATATCCTTATATCAATTAAGATCTAATCATAAATCTCATTACTATAATTTTACTTTAAATAATTCACACGTTCTTTTTTATTTCAAATGTATCGACAATTTTTCCACTGTTTGCAATGAATTCTCCTACAATTGTCCTATCCTCTAATATCTTCAAATTTAAAAAGCCAAAATCATTATGATTTTGAACAACAGACCATGATTGTTTCTGCTTGAATTGGTGGTGGCTGTGACCACCAGTACCAACTGTTAGATAAATTTGGCCATTGGGATCATCGTATGAACAATTCTCATTATCAGTTATAGTGTTGTTGAATGTTACAGGATTTGTTCTTTCGTATACATGCTTATGTCCATTTATCACCAAATCAACTCCATACAAATCAAAAGTGGGTTGAAGGAGACTTCTCAAGTCCATAGAATATAGATTAGGTATACTGGAATACATAGGATGATGTAAAAAAACAACTATCCAATCCGTTTTAGGATCATCTGCAGCATTACTCAAGTCATCTTTTATGAAATCTATTTGAATAACATCTGATAGGATTCCAAGTTCATTATTTTTTTCTTCATTTGTGGATATTGCCAGAAAGTGTATATTTTGATAGTCAAATGAATAATAATCGTCAGTTATGGCAGAATATCTTAGATATTCATTTCTTTCTAACAAATCACCATCACCTAATGCGATGTACATTTTGTTTCTATCCAATAGTTCTGAAAGTTCAATCCAGTCTTTTGAGGTTGATTGACCTAGATCACCAAGCATAAGAATTACTTCAGGATTACTTGATTGTATATTTTTCAGAGTTTTGATGGAATTTTCATTAATACCAAAATCGCTTGCAGCTACGATGTTGGTTACGTTATCAGATTGAAACTCTTCATTAATAACAGGAAAACATATCTGCTCTTGCAATCCCATTCTGTAAAAAGCCCTATCGACTAATTGTGGATTTAAAATAGTTATACTTGATATTACTATTATCGAAATAATAATAGATATTATAGCTATTTTTTGCTTAGTTTTCATACATTCTCACAAAATCAATTTCATAGATCTTAACATGGTATTTCATTCCTAATTCAGAAGAGTCATAAATTATTTTCAGATAGGGATATTTTTCATCATGATAAAAAACATCTCTAAGGAATTCAGGCTGATGATCTCTTCCATCAACTGCTAAATGTGTTAATCCTTTATCTTTGGATAGATCAACAAATTCAATCAATGAATTATGTCCTATAGGTGATATCAGTTTTAAGCTACGTTCTACGTGTGATTCCCTTACAGGTGTTGGCAGATTTGGCCAAGATGTTACGATTGTCGCAGCTGTTCTATAATCTATATCAGCAGAATTATCATTGATAAGACTAGTTTTGGACGCAATAAATTTTGTAATTAAAAAAACTTCATTTTCATAATCTACATCTATTTCATTCTTGAAATCCAGATAAAGAAATGAGGTCAAAACAATTGCTGTTGTAATACCGACCATTATGAAATGGTGGTTTTTCATCTTCAATTTGTTTATACCATATAATGAAATCAATACTAGTAATGGGAAAACCATGAATAGAAACCTTACATCATCCACACCTTTTGCATATGCGTAAAATGCAGGAATCAACATGGTTATTGATATTAGAATAACTGTTACAATCTTAAAATCAATCTTTAGATTATTTTTGTTTTTAATAACTAGTATAATTCCGATTGGTACAAAGAAAATAAATATTGGGATTACTGCTACCCCAAAAAAGAAAATTGTATTTGTTATTCCCACTGTAAGAAAATTTTGCATATTGGCTGAACTGGCATCTCCATATATTGGATCTCCAACTTCTGGTTTCCCTTCAATAAAATGTTTGTAGGATGTTTGACTATTACCAACTAATTCACTAACAAATCCATCTCTTTCATATGTCTCAAAATTCGAATATGCAACGGGTAAAAGAACTAATACAAAGATTGCCAAAACTAGAGGATATCTCAAAAAATATTTTTTTTCATTTCTATATTTTACAAAGAACATTATTGATAGCATTGCAAAAAAAAGCAAGCCTTCATATCGTATCAGCGTAAATAAACCTGCTACTGCGAAGGAAGCATATACGATTTTGTGATTATTGCTGAGGAATAAAGTTAATGATGAAATCCCTAAAAATAAAAAAATCGGTTCAGTTATTCCTAATGTTGAGTTTATAATTATGTGAGGCTGAAATAGAAATAGTGAGGCACCTATCAAAGAATAAGATTGATTAAAAAATCGTCTACAAAGGAAATATACTGGAATTATTGTAACCACTGAAATAAAAATAGAAAGTGAGCGTTGTAACTCCATCAAGAATAGTGGATCATCATATTTAGTTATCGAAAAAAATGCTGATAATAATACTGACCATCCGCTGTTACCTAAAAAATAAACATCAGAAAGTTTTCCTTTCAAACCGGTATCTACAGCATATACAAAATAATTTGTTGCATCCCCAGTTAATGCAGTTGCTGGCTCAAAATACATCCTAACTAACAAACCAATAATTCCAATTGGCAGCAAACACAAAAAAATTCCTTTTTTGCTAAAACTATCTTGCTTAATTATATCATAATCCATCGTGATCACAAAAACTGGATTTTATAATGCATAAAAATCTGATTGACAAATTATCTGTACTTTTATGGGTTAATTATTTTTTGTAGCAAAAATAAAACCCGTATACCCTACTTTATGTCCAAATTTACCTTTTACTGAATTGGAATCTGTTTGCCTAAATTTACTGAAAAATGAATTAACTACATCGGTCGCATGAGGTTCTGTTATTGTAACATTATATCCAATCGATTCTAATTTTCTTTTTAGGCTTCTATATCCTGCATGATATTCTATTTGTATGTGATTAAAATGTGAAATAATGTCAGACGGTGTATTTTCTATAATATCGTATTCACAGCCCTCGCAATCAATCTTTAGAACTGAGTTCATAGGTATCGAATATTTTTCAATTATATCTTGAAGAGTTACTATCTGTACGTCTTCACCTTCATTAAAATCATTTAACACGCTTTCAATACTGCTATTATAATCAGGATCGATTTTCACACTGCCAGTTTTCGATCCACAGCCAGCTTTAATCAGCTGAATTGTATCAGTTAATTTATTAGCATTGATGTTTTTTCTGCAATTTCAAAATTTTTATGAAACGGTTCTACTCCTATTATCCTTTTTGCACCGTTACATGCAAAAAATATTGCTGTATCACCTATATTTGCACCAATGTCCACAACTGTG
>ARWO01000026.1 GCA_000402075.1 Thaumarchaeota archaeon SCGC AAA007-O23 | reverse complement strand
GCTGGCGCTCTATACCAAATCATCAACGAGTTTTACCAGCACAAAATAAACCTAACAAAGATTGAATCTAGACCAAATAAAAATACAGCCTGGGAATACAATTTTTATGTTGATTTTGAGGGTCATCAAGATGACTCTTCAGTTGAAGATATATTAGAAAAGTTAAGAAATCACTCTACTTTCCTGAAAATTTTAGGTTCGTATCCTATTACAAAGCTAGACTAGAATCCTCGTGGTTTTCTTACAGTAAAAGCTGCACTGAATCCAATTACAACAATACCTGCTATGATAACTAAAATGTGATATGTAAGGAATAATGGATCTTGAGACACCTCAAATATTCCAGATATATTAAATTCAGATTTTCCAGTATTTTGGATTTGTATTACATTTTCACCAGAGACCATATTTGTCCATGAAAAAGTTTCTTTGTTCCTATAGCTATTATCGATATTATTTTTTTCGTCAGTAGTTAAGATTTTCACATCAAATGTGTCACCGGTAATTGTCAACGTTTGAAAAGAGTTTGCAGGCGCATTAAATCTAATTTTATCAGAATCGCCAATTCCAAAAGTATCATTAGTTTGTATAGTTTCGATTGGATTTACAAGCGAATCGATCATGGAAACAGTACCAAGTCCTGAGATGATACATCCTACAATTAGACCTATTATGGTATACTTGTTTAACACAAAAAAAACCCAGAGATGATGAATAAAAAACTAACTACATTACGTCTACATCATGAGGCTGGCTTTCAGCAAATCCAGCTCTAGATATTTTGATAAATTCTGCATTTTTGTGCATTTGTTCTATGTTGTGGGCTCCACAGTAACTTAGTCCTGAACGAATTCCTCCTGTGATTTGTGTTATGATATCAGTAACACTTCCTTTGTATGGAACCATGGCTTCTACTCCCTCAGCGACATAATCATTTATGTCATCAGTTAGCTCAAAGGTTCCAGTTTCTTTGGTTTTCCTTCCCACAGAGGCACCCAAGGAAGCCATTCCACGATAAATCTTGAAGCGCTTGTTATTTTTTGTAATTGTAGTGCCTGGTGTTTCATCTGTCCCACCTAAAATACCGCCCACCATAATGGAAGATGCACCAGCAGCCAAAGCCTTTGTTGCATCGCCCGAATTCCTTGTCCCGCCATCTGAGATGATTGGTATGCCATGTTCTTTTCCAACTTTAGCACAGTCCAAAACTGCCGTGAGTTGCGGAACTCCAGAACCCGTGATAACCCTAGTTATACAAATTGAGCCAGAGCCAACCCCAACTTTTACTGCATCAACACCAGCCTTAATCAGATCTTCAGCTCCATTTGCTGTTGCTACATTTCCTGCAATGAGTTCACAATCAGAAAATGCCTTTTTGATATTTTTCACTGTGTTTATAGCATTTTCGCTATGACCATGTGCAATGTCTACAACTATGACATCCGTTCCTGCACCAATCAAGGCTTCTGTTCTTTCCATAAAATCACCTTTGACACCAACAGCTGCTCCAACAATTGGTCTCCCCTTGCTATCCTTTGATGCGTTCGGATATTTTTCCAAATTTGAAATATCCTGACAAGTTATCAGACCTTTGACTAGATTATTATCATCAACTATAGGTAATTTTTCAATTCTGTTCTTTTTGAGAATCTCTTTCGCCTCTTCTAAATCAGTACCTTGTTTTGCAGAAACAACATCTTTTGTCATTAGATCCTGAACTAATTTGGAGCAATTAGGTGGTTCAAATAAGACATCCCGCTCAGTCAAAATTCCTACTAATTTAGAGTTGGAGTCAACAACTAAAAGTCCAGACACCTGCTTTTCATTCATTATGCTGAAAGCATTCTGAATCGTTTGTTCAGGATTAATTAAATATGGATTTTCTATCATCACACTTCCAGAACGTTTGACTTTTAGAACTTCATTTACTTCTTCTTTAATTGACAAAAATCTATGTATGATTCCTATGCCACCTTCACGAGCAATAGTTACCGCCATTG
>ARWO01000025.1 GCA_000402075.1 Thaumarchaeota archaeon SCGC AAA007-O23 | reverse complement strand
AATTTGGGCCAAACAATTTTTGAAGCGTAACAATATTCCTACTGCTGCATTTGAGGTGTTTGATGATGCAGCAAAGGCAAAAGAATACGTTAGGCAAATTGAATATAATGTTGTCATAAAAGCTGACGGTCTTGCAGCTGGTAAGGGTGTGATTGTTTGCGATAGTAAAGCCGAAGCAGAAAAATCTATAGACATGATGTTAGTGGATAAAAAATTTGGAGATGCAGGAAACAATATCATAATCGAAGAAAGAATTGACGGTATAGAGGCATCATACATTGCATTGTCTGATGGGAAAACTGCAATACCAATGGCCACAAGCCAAGATCATAAAAGAATATTCGACAATGATAAAGGACCAAACACTGGCGGCATGGGTGCTTATTCCCCAACACCAATAATAGATAAGGATCTTTCTCAAAAAATCCAAGAAAAAATTATTGATAAAACAATTTCATCCCTAAGAAATGAGGGAATTACATTCAAGGGATTTCTTTACGCAGGTATAATGCTAAAGGATGGTGAACCGTATGTTCTTGAATATAATGTTAGAATGGGTGATCCTGAATGCCAACCAATCTTAATGCGAATGGATTCAGATCTTTTTGAATACTTGGTGGGAAGTGTGGAAGGTACGTTGGAAAGCATGCCACTAATTTCATGGAAAAATAAATCTGCAGTTTGCATTGTTCTAGCATCAAAGGGTTATCCGGAATCATATCCAAAAGGCGAGGAAATTTTTGGTCTAGGAAATGCATTTGATGATGCATACATATTTCATGCTGGAACAAAAGAACTCGATAAAAAAATCATAACAAATGGTGGTCGTGTTTTAGGCGTTACTGCATTAGGTGATACCTTAGAAGCAGCCATCAAGCGTGCATATGACGTTACTGAGAAAATCTCCTGGGAAAATAAATACTCGAGGACAGATATCGGAAAAAAAGGCTTATCTCACCTATGAGATTTGTACATTCCCATCTTCTGTTACTATCAAATCCATTTTGACATCATGTGAATCATTTGGTATGGATTTTACAATTTGTTTCGAATAAGTCAACGATATTTTTACTGCGTCAATCAACGAGAGAAATCTATCATAGTAGCCTTTTCCATACCCCAATCTGACACCTGATTTTGAAACTCCTACTGTAGGTATTAGTACACAATCAATTTTTTCCGCCTTTTTACAACTATCTTTTGGCTCCATAATTTCAAAATTTCCTTTTTCTAATTTTTCAAGATTTGAAACAATGTAAAACTGAAGATTATCATTTACAATCCTAGGAAGTAGTAGATTCTTGTTCTGTCCTAATATGTCTAGCATTATATCATGAGTATTGATTTCACTGCCAATTGGAAAATAACAAGCAATATTTTGTGAATTAGTGTATGCAGGGATCTTTTTTAGATTTTGATGGATTTCTTCGCTTGAAATTTCTCTTAGTTCAGCTGAAGTTGCATCTCGTTTTTCGAGGAGATGTTTTCTTAGTGCAGCCTTTTGAGTATTAACCGACAATTTCTTTACTCAATGATGCCGCTGTTACAGTATTTTTTAGTAACATGGCAACTGTCATAGGTCCAACACCACCAGGAACAGGTGTAACCCATGACGCTTTTTGAATTATATCATCATAATCCGCATCGCCAACCAGTTTGCCCTCATATCTTGAAATTGCAACATCAATCACTATGGCATCTTGTTTTATCATATCAGAAGTTAACTTGAATTTTGTTCTATCACCAACAGCAGTTATAATTACGTCTGCATTTTTGCAATGTTCATGGAGATTTTCAGTTTTTGAATGGCATGTAACCACAGTAGCATTATTTTGTAATAGTAAATGATATAGTGGTTTTCCTATCAAATTGCTTCTATTAATCATAACCACATTTTTTCCCTGTAGATTAATCTTGTAATAATAAAACATCTCCATTATTCCAGATGGCGTGCATGGCTTTAAGATAGATTTTCCCATTGATAACAATCCAACATTTTGTGGTGTTAAGCTGTCAACATCCTTTATGGGGGATATTCTTGAGATAGTTGCAAATTCGTTAAGTTGTTTTGGTAGCGGTAATTGAACTAGAATTCCATGGACTTCCTTATCATTATTTAGATTATAAATAATTTTGTCAAGTTCTTTTTGTGCCGTATCGGCAGATAACTTATGATCCTTTGTTTTAATCCCAACTTTTTCACATGCATTATGTTTATTTTTTACATATGTTGCAGATGCTGGATCATCCCCTACCAATACTGTAGCCAGACATGGTATCACATTTTCCGAATTTAGTTTTTCGACTGCACTTTTTAAAATCTCTTTGACCGCATTTGATACTTCAATTCCATCTATCTTTTGTCCTGCCATAATGATATCTTATTGTATAACTATTTAATTTAAGCAGAAATGAAAGTAGTTTTTGAATCTATGAGACTGTATGTGATTTGCGGTTTAAATAGAAATTTTGTATGATTTACCCATGATGAAGCTTAGATGTTCGTATTGTGCCACAAATTTTTGTGAGTATAATTGTAAGTGTAAGTGTCATAGTAAAACCTGGACAAAAAATCAGCCTGAATAATTTTTAAAATCATTTGTAGTTCAGTTGAAATAAAAAAATGGTGGGATGACGAGTCCCATCATAATAACATGATAGAGAATCAACATTATTTTATAATAAAAGCCGCACGGAGAAATTATTAGTATGAATGATACTATCAGGCTCTCTTCTTCTTGGTAGGTTTCTTAGCTGATTTCTTCT
>ARWO01000024.1 GCA_000402075.1 Thaumarchaeota archaeon SCGC AAA007-O23 | reverse complement strand
TTTATTGAATCAGCAACAAAAATTTGGCTATCGTAAGCATTGACATCAATTGGGCTACTTAGATGTCCAATGGAATCGCCATAAGTTCCAAATTGCCTTAAGAAGTTTCCATCAATATCAAAAACTTGAATTCGATGGTTTTCAGAGTCAGCTACAAATAATTCATTATTTGCCGCAGAAAGTCTATGAGGTGTGTTAAATTCACCTGCCTGCGTACCTGAACTGCCAAATTTCCACAAGTAATTGCCATCTAGATCAAAAACCTGTATTTCGTCTTGAAAGCCATATGCAACAAAAATTTTTTCGTCCACAATTTCGATCGAAGTTGGAAGGTTTCTATTCTCCAATGCGCATTCTTCATTCCTCACACAGTACTCTTGTATGGGTGAAGTAAATGTTAATAATTTTTCATAGTTTTCCAAATCATATACAATTATTCTATGATTATCTGTGTCTGCTACATACAATTTTTCGTCGTAAATTGTCATTCCCATACTCCAGTTAATTGGTGGATAATCTAATGCATGATCAAACATTATGTTGAAATTGTCACCGTCAAGGTCATGCAAAGTTGTAAATTTTTTATTGGAAATGTCTTGGTCTGTTGTGTTTAATTCTGTGTTTGGAGAATAAATCAAACCTCCTGCATCGATAAAACCATTAGGTAAGTTATCTGCGGGTTTTACATTATTCAAATTAACATACCAAAATTGTGCATTAGACAAATTCGCATCTGTAAAATCAACATTGTTAATATCTAATTCACGAAATTTTGCATATGACAGATCAGATCCCGTAAAAATAGTTTCGGTAATACTAGAACCTATAAATGCAGTATGATGCCTCCAGATTGATCTTCGATCACTTTCATCTGAAATCATATCAACAGGTTCTATGTTAAGCGGAAGTTTATTATTTCCAAAAGTATTAGTGTAAAAAATATTAGTATCAACTGGAACTGTAATCACCCTAAAAATACATGGATTGTAATAGCATGTATTAGATACTAGAAAATCTTGCCCAGAAGCCGAAATAATCTCTTCTCTATAAGTAAAAGTTACAAATGGTTCTTCCCAATTATCTGGAGAAAAATCAACGTTTTCAAAATTTGCGTATGATAGATCTGACATATAAAACACTGAACCTTGAAGGTTGGTATTTGAAAAGTCAGCGCCTAGAAGATTTGATTCATCAAACATAGTATTAAACAACTTTGCGTCTGAAAAATCAGAATATGATAAATCAGTATTGTAAAACTTGTAAAATGACAAATCTTTTGGAAAATAACAATTACTCCAATTTTTATTTTCAAATACTATACTTGTTATGTGGTAAATGTTCCCTTCGTCATCAATGTAACCCATTGGATGTGTAAGCATTCCTGATAAAACAGGTGTTTCTTCAATGATGTCTGGTATACCATTTCTATCTAGATCATCGTTTTGATTACAATTATAATTTGAGATACTAATTAGCCCAGATTCTATCAGAAATTGTATGGCGTTGAGAAATTCTGTTTCTGAAATAGCATCAGTAGCCCACCATCCTGCATTGTTTTTTACCCAAGCAGGAACTTCTTGTGACTGTGAGGATTCAGACGTTTCAGTAGGTGGTATAACCATTATCCCTTCTTTGATTAGGAATTGGATCCCTTGAAGAAATGTTGAGTCATCAATTTGGTCGGTTGCCCACCAGCCTGCGTTATTCTTAATCCAATCAGGAACATTCTCTGCAAATGCATTTGGAATCATAAAAACTCCAACCAATGATGTCATAAGAACAAAAAGAAGCAGATACTTCATCTAATGACAAGTTACACCATTTGTGAATAAGTCTTACCAAGATGATAACGAAATATCAATATATCAAAAGTATAGCTTTATTTTATGAACAGAATTAAACAAAGCGTTGCTTAAACTCGCAATTTTAATCTCCGGAAGAGGGAGCAACATGAAGTCTATACTTAATGCTATACAAAAACAAAACATTCCAATTAAACCTGCAATAGTTATTTCGAACAAACCATCGGCAAAAGGATTAAAGATTGCAAGGAAACTTAGCGTACAAACTGAAATTATCGAAAGTAAGGGGTTTCAAGGAACAAGATGGGAATATGACCAAAAAATAATAGATGTACTGAGTAAATACGATATTACACCAAAAAATTCTCTGATTTGTCTTGCGGGGTTCATGAGAATACTAAGCCCAGAATTTATTAAAAAATTTAAAAACCGAATACTAAATATTCATCCTTCCATTTTGCCTGCATTTCCAGGACTAGATGCACAAAGACAAGCTATTGAGTCAGGTGCAAGTCATTCAGGTTGCACTGTTCATTTTGTGGATGAGGGTGTAGATACGGGACCAATTCTTGTTCAGGAAACGGTAAAAATCAAAAATGACGATACTGAGGAAGCCTTGTCAAAGAGAATATTAGCAAAAGAACACAAAGCTTACCCCGAAGCTGTAAGACTCATAGCAGAAAAGAAAATCAGTGTGGTTGGAAGAAAGGTAAAAATTCTTTCCTAAGAAGCAGAACTGCCAAAAAAATACAAAACAGAAAGATTTTTTGTGTTACCATAAAAGTGGTGGGGAACATCTTTTGCTACAAAATAGATCTCTTCCTTTTTGATACGATGAGATTTGTCATTAATCTGTAAAAATCCGTTTCCGTCTAGAATGTAGTAAATTTCATCAGAATCATGCGGTTCTTGTGTGTCATTTTCACCAGGCTTTAAAAATATGACACCAACTGCCAAGGATTTCTTATTGATGAAAGTATGAAAATACGAGTTATTTTTTTTTAATTTATTCAAATATTCAATTGTGTCGAATTTTATTTTCAATAAAAAAATAAACTTTTTGAACCCTTTAAGGATTAACACCAATTCTAAATATTGCAAAACTCATTGCTTATTTAGGGGATAATTACAATATTTTTTGAAATGGCAAAGTGGGCTGATTATCTAATTTCTCAAGTATTATATGATCAAAATCACATCATCACTAAAGTAAAACAACATCGTGATATTGGAAATAAAATAAGCGTTGGAGAAATTGTAGACCGTGATGCCATTGCTAACAATTTAGGACATGGTGTCAAATACATGACAGTTTATGGTGACCTTGGCAAGATTAGGATGGGGAAAAATGTTAGATACTTTAGGGCATATGAGGATCATTACATTAGAATTGATGACAATAAAGTTATGACAGATAATTTAGGCGAATTACCTCGTCTTGTTGAATCCCAACAAGAAGAACAACCTGTATTGGCTGAAACAAAACCAAAACCAGCTGTTGAAACAAAGCCATTATCTGAACTCAGTTCTGCATTCTTCTCTGAACAAGTTGAAGAGGAACCGGAACCAGCTGCTGTGGAGACCGAGGTAACACCGGAACCAGCTGCTGTGGA
>ARWO01000023.1 GCA_000402075.1 Thaumarchaeota archaeon SCGC AAA007-O23 | reverse complement strand
CTTTAATCAGCTGAATTGTATCAGTTAATTTATTAGCATTGATGTTTTTTTCTGCAATTTCAAAATTTTTATGAAACGGTTCTACTCCTATTATCCTTTTTGCACCGTTACATGCAAAAAATATTGCTGTATCACCTATATTTGCACCAATGTCCACAACTGTGTTATCTTTAATCTTAAACGTATCATAGTCTTTTTTTAAAAAGATATTCGCAATGTCTCCGTTATCTAATCCACCATAAAAAATAATTTTTTGATTAGTTTTTTCATCAGGCTGTATTGTAACTATATCATTATTGAAATCAAAATCAATATTTTGTATTTTTTGAGCCTGTGAAATAAAATATATTGCATTAAATGTTCTTATCTTTACTTTTTTTCCATTTCTTAGGATTGCATCTATTGGAAAATCATTTTTAAATGTTCGAGACAGAACATGCCCAGAATTTTTGAATGTTTTTTTTAAATAAAATAACATAACTGTGAAATCTCGCCAATATCTGAAATGTGAAAATATTTTTTCACATAAAGAAATATCATTTGCTCTCTTATTCATTTTAATTCGTTTTGGCTGTATAACAACTATCTCCTAAATCACTTCAGCTATAATCTCTTGTGAAGTTACATCAGCTGCTTCTAAACTTGAAAGTTTTGGTTGCCAACCCAAGTTCTTCAATTTAGAAATATCTAAATGTGCAATTTTAATATCTCCCTTCCATCCCCTACCATTTTCAATACCACCCGTGGTAAAAATTTCTATGTTGGGTAATTTCATATTCTTACAAACTATTTTTGCTACATTGATTATCTCTACGCCGTCTTCACTTCCTACATTGAAAATCTCTACACCATCTTCTCCTTTTTTCATAGATTGAAGGATTCCTTTTATCATATCACTTATGTGAATAAACGATTTCGTTTGCTTTCCATCTCCTAAAACTTCGAGCCTGTTTTTATCATTTTTTAATTTATGAACCAAATCCCAGATTAATCCATGACGTCCACGTGACCCAATTACATTAGCGGGACGTAAAATAATTCCATCTATGTCGTAGTTGTAACAAAACGAAGATACTATTGCCTCACACGCTAATTTGGATGCACCGTAATGTGATATGGGGCATAGTGGACCATATTCCTCGTTAGTAGGTAAAATCTTTGCATCTCCATACACCGATGATGATGATGCAAAAACAATTTTCTTTACTTTACTATGCTTAATTCTTTGTAATAAATTAAAAGTATTAACAATATTTTGCTCAAATGAACTTTTCGGATTATCATACCCAGTTCGAACTTCTGGATCCGCTGCCATGTGAAAAACAACTTCAACGTTTTCTAAATAATCCTCCTGGTTACCCAATTTTCCTAAATCTAAATCGAATAACGAGAAATTTTGTTTATCCATGCACCCTAAAAGATTATCTTTTCGACCTGTTGCAAAATTATCTAAAACTTTAGTTTCTATTCCTTCATTGACTAGTTTGTCAGCTAAATGGCTTCCAATGAATCCTGCTCCTCCAGTAATGAGTGCCGAATTAAATTCAATATCACTCATTTGCGCTACTCCAATTATTTTGTGAAATCTCTTTCTTTATTCTATGATTCAATTATCTGAAAATCCAAGCTTATTAGTTAAGTATTTTATTATAGATTTCCTCTACTCTTTTGGAAAATTCCTGTAAGCTATGATTCTGAACAAACTTAAGGGCATCTTTTCCAAAAACTTCTTTATTTTCGTATACATTGATGATCTTTTGACATAAATCATGATTATTCGAAAATGAAAATGTTAAGCCCGCTTTTGACACATTGATTATTTCCATGTGGGACTCGAGTTCGGATAATACTAGAGGTCTTCCACACGCCATAGCTTCAAAAGTTGGAACTGGACAGTGTTCATTTGTACTTGCAGACACATACATGTCACAAGATGCGTATCTCAGTCTTAACTCTTCATCATCTATCCTTCCAGTCATTTCAATATTTTTCTCCAGATTTTTTTTCTTGATAATGTTTTGCAGTCTAGAAAAATCCTCACCATTTCCAACAATTTGTAAATGTGCTTTTGGATACGTTTTTAATAATTCTGGCATGGCGTTGATTAAATCAACTGTTTTTTTATATTTCCTTAAAACACTTACAAACAAAAGTTGTGGACTTCCTTTTCTATATGGTTGTTCTAAACCTGGATGGAAAAATTTTGTATCAACGCCATTGTAAATAACCACATCATCACATTTTCCTGCCCACTCTTCTAGATGATGTGATGCCTTTTTTGATACTGAAATAAACTTTGAAATGCGTTTTTTAAATAATTTCATAGATGATTTTAGATTTAATTCCTGAATTATGTTTGATGCTGCATGATAATGAAACACTATTGGCTTTTCTGGTTTTTTAAATAATAAATAATACAGAACTTGTGCTTGATGTGGATGTATTATATCATATTCTAGAGATGCAACTCCAGATCTAAGAAGCTCATTTTTTTTCAATATTACCTTCTCTACTCCTTTTGGGGGATCACTATCAAAAGAAAATGCACCAATGGCAGTTTTGTGTCCTAATTCATTTAACCCATGACATAAATTATTAATTACTGAGGTATGGCCATACGTAGCTGGATACTTTGCAACTATAAAAATAACTGATATGGATTTCATACACTCTTGTCATTTAAAGGGTAAATAATATTTGATACGTTGAAAAGATACTCTTGGAATTTTACTAGTAAATTGACCATAAGGAATTTGTAGTTCATTCCTTTCACAGATATATGAAAATTATTATTACTGGTGGTTTAGGTTTTGTAGGAAGTCATCTAGCCGAAAAACTATTGAAAAAAAATCATGTTGTAATTCTTACTAAATCTCTATCTAAAATAAATAATGTGCAAGGATTCAAAAATAATTTAATAATTGAAAAAGTTAATCTAAATAATTTCTCAAAAACGGAAAAAGTATTAAAAAAACACAAGGCTGACATCATAATTCATCTAGCAGGAATAACTTCTCATTCTCAATCATTTGAGTCACCTTTACTAGATATTGACTCAAATTCAAAATCAACATTATTTCTTTTAGAATACATTCGTCAACATAACCCAAAATGTGGTCTAATTCTTGGTAGTACATTCATTGTAATTGGCCGTCCAAAAAAATTACCTGTAAATGAAAATACTCCCTGTGTACCTACAACAATATATGGAACAAATAGACTTTCCAGTGAATATTTTTGCAAAATATATCATCATGTTTATGGACTAAATACCAAAATTTTTAGACTTACAAACACATATGGACCAAGGGAACAATATACCAGTAAAAAAAATGCAGTTAATCATTTAATATACAAAGCATTCAAGGGAGAAGAAATTACTATTTTTGAAAACGGAAAACTCTTTCGTGACTTTATCTACATCTCTGATGTAATCTCAGCTATACAAAAAATCATTACTAATGGCAAACCGGGAAATCTATATTGGATTTCATCAAATACAAAAACTTGGTTTTATAATTTTGGAAAAATCCTAGAAAATCTAACCAAAACAAAACTAAAATTCATAAAAACACCTACTTATACAAAAAAAGTTGATGTTGGAAATTTTGTTGCTGATAATTCTAAATTAAGATCACTTGGATGGAAACCAAAAGTGAATTTGGGTGAAGGAATAAAAAAAACTTTAGAATATTTTAAATCACAAAAAATCACTTAATCATATTATTTTCTGTAATATAACGACTAAATGATGTAAACTTAAAACTTTTCAGCAGTTCCGACATTCTAGAATAAGCCTTACCTAAATTATGATAGGTTGCAAACTTGTCTTTAAATGATAAATCCAATTTCGGCATGAATTCAGGCGTCAGTTCCCAGGAATGAATGTAAAAACATCCTGGCATGTTTTTATTTTGATAATTTTTGAATGCATTTTTAATAACTTTCATAGGCAGCGTTCTCAAATAGAATCCTCCTCCTGCAGGAATTTTTTTACCTAGAAATGTTGTTACCAGTAATGGAAATTCAATTAACTTCCCTGAAGAATCATTTTTTTCAATAGAATTACTTGTAATTTTATATGGTTTGTGTTCTGCATTTGGTAATCCATACAAACTGGTTTTAGCGGGAACAACACTGCTATCATACATGTAATTATTTTCTTCCAAAACATCGATTGCCCATGAGCTAGTATTGTTAAGTGAAAACGTAGGTGCCCTGAATCCTTGTGATTTATGGTTAGTTAATTTTGCAAATTCTTTAACTTCAAAGGAAAATTTCTTTTCAAATCCAGGTAAATCCAACCTATCATGATGCATAGTATGAAATCCAATTTCGTGGCCATTTTCAATAATCTTATCAAAAATATCTGGTTTAATTTCTAACAATTCGCCTACTACAAAAAATGTTGCAAGTGTTTCATGCTTTCTTAATAAATCTAATATTTTGTCAATGCCGTTAATGACGGAAGGATTACGTTTTATATTTTTGATGTGTGGTTTAACAAGTTCTGGATGATACCACTCTTCAAAATCAATTCCTAAAATATTCAATTTATCCTTTTAATGATTAATTTTTTTTACTACTCTTGCTGGATTTCCTACAGCAATACAATAGTCAGGGATGTCTTGAACTACAACACTTCTTGGCGAAATTATAGAATTTTCACCTATTGTAACTCCTGCAATAACTATAGCACCAGGATTAATCACCGCACCAGATTTTATGTTTACTTTTTCTACTTTTCTTGGATATTCTCCATTTTTCAAAAATAAGTTTGCAGACGGATTGCTATGAGCAAAGATCATCGAATGAGAACCTAAAGTAACATTATCACCAATGTTTACTAGTTCTGGATATATTAGATCAATTAGAACATAGGGATTAAAGTGACAATTACGTCCAATTTTTACGCCTCTCATTTTTTGCATTTTTACAGCAAATCCTGAACTGGGAGTAGAATATGCAAGAGAATGTAAAATCCAACTTCGCAAAAATTTTGTCTTAAATTTTAAGCTGCCAGTTCTTCCTGAATATCCATAGTATTCCATCACCTCTTTCTCATTTATCGGGAAGGGATTATCATCTTCAGTCATAGTGTAATCATGACTACGGAATACTTTTTGCTTGTAAAGCTTTCTGATAAAAAATAGTAGAAATACTACACAATATTTATTGTTGAACTCAATACTTCACCAAATAGAGACTTGGAAAGAAAATTATCAGAATATATCTCACTTTCACAAACTATTGATGTAACTAAATCTAGTAAAAAAATCAAAGTTGGAATATTATCTAGTTTTACAATTAATGGATTAGGCGAAACTTTAACTGTAAAATGTTCAGAATCAGATATTGAATGCAAATCATATGTTGCTGGGTATAATCAATACAATCAAGAGATTTTAGATCCGAAATCCAAACTTTACTCATTTGCACCAGATATCACATTTCTAATTATTGACATTCGTACATTATTGAACAAAATATTTCACCACCCATATTCTATTTCTTCATCAGAGCGTAAAAAAATCGTAAAAGAAAAAATTAGTGAATTACGAAACTTGATTCTACAATTTAAAAAAAATTGTAACTCTAAACTCATTATCTCTAATTTTTCTTTGCCTTCATATTCTCCAAGTGGTCTGATTGAAACAAAATCTGAATTTGGATTTCATGATATGATTAGTGAAATAAATCAAGAACTTTCTGGAATTGCAAAGGATGAATCTTCTGTCTATGTTTACAATTTTAATCAATTTATTTCTAAATTTGGTGAAAAGAATATTTTTGATTACAGACAGTTTTTCATAGGAGATATCAAAATTGCCTTTGATTATATTCCATATTTAGCTAATGACTTGATGGGTTATGTCAAGCCTATGTTGGGTCTTAATAAAAAATGCATAGTTCTTGATTTGGATAATACGTTATGGGGCGGCATTGTTGGTGAGGATGAATTTGATAGGATAGAACTTGGACAATCATCAAACGGCAAGGCATTTGTTGAATTTCAGAAACATCTTTTGTCTCTTTGGCAGCAAGGAATTATTCTGGCAATAAACAGCAAAAATAACTTCGAAGACGCAATCAAGGTTATCAGGGAACATCCAGGCATGATTTTAAAAGAAGAACATTTTGCAAGCTTGCAAATTAATTGGAATGATAAAGCACAAAATCTTAAAGTGATTTCTGAAGAACTAAACATTGGACTTGGCAGTATTGTATATTTTGACGATGATCCAGTTAATCAAGAAAGAATTAAACAGGAAATACCAGAAGTTTTAACTGTAAAATTACCAGAGGATCCATCTCAATATACAGATATCCTAATGAGTTTAAATGATTTTAACGTCTTACAGAAAACTGATGAGGATCTAAAAAGAGGTAAAATGTATTCTCAACAAAGGCAAAGAACAGAACTAGAACAGTCTACAAAGAGTATTGACGATTTCTTAAAACAGCTAAATATCAAAGTCACAATAAAAAAAGCAGACAAATTTACTATACCAAGAATTTCGCAACTAACCCTAAAAACTAATCAGTTTAACCTGACAACAAAGCGATATCAGGAAGAGGACATTCTCAAATTTTCAAGTGATAATAATATGATAGTAGGATGTGCGCAAATCGAAGATAAATTTGGAGATAATGGAATTACAAATGCCTTCATAATTGAAAAAAATGATAAGGAATGGAAAATTGATACGTTTCTGCTCAGCTGTAGAATAATTGGCAGAGGTATTGAAGATGCCATAATTTCTCATATTTTAAAAGAGGCAAAGAATCAAGGAATAAAAAAGATCAGGGCTGATTTTATTCCAACCAAAAAAAATAGCCCTGCTGAAGCATTTTTACCCAATTGTGGATTCAAGAAAGAAAATGAATATTGGGTATATGATCTGAATAATCCAATAAAATCTCCTAACCATTTATTATTAGAGGTAGAATAATGTCTGAAAAACTTTATAATATTATTTCGAAAGTATTTTCCGTTCCGATATCAGAAATAAATGATGAATCTAGTCCAGAAACAATTGAATCTTGGGATTCATTTAATGTATTAATTTTGGTTGATGAACTTGAAAGTAATTTCAATATTAAATTCTCAGTATCAGAAATAATTGATGTTAAAAACGTGAAAGACATTAAAAGACATCTAAAAAATCATGGTGTTGTTTAGATTGAAACTACATCATATAGGCATAGTAGTGAAAAACATCCAAGAATCACTTGGAGAACTAACCAAATTTTTAAATTTTGAATCAACTACTGTTCCAACTTTAGTGGGTTCACAAAAAGTTAATGTATGTTTTCTAAAAACAAATAATGTATTTATTGAATTGATTGAACCAGCAGAAGAAAATTCTCCTATTTCAGCATTCACAGCTGGTGGTGGCGGATTTCATCATATTTGTTTTGAAGTAGATGACATTCAGAAGGAAGTAGAAAAAATGGTAAAAAACGGTGCTCGTATAATAGTTGAGCCAGTAAAAGGTTTTGATGATAGGTTGATTGCTTTTCTGTTACTAAATATGAAAAATACTAATTGTAATTTAATTGAACTTGTAGAAACTAAATAGTGAAAAACATTGGCTAAAAAAATTGGAATTGGTGTTGATATTGTAAACATTAACAGATTCAGAAAAAAAAAATTCCAGAAAAATTTAAATTTTTATAGAAAAATTCTATCCGAGTCTGAAATAAAATATTGTACAAAATTTAAGTCGCCATATGAGCATTTTGCTGCCAAATTTGCAATTAAAGAATCAGTAATAAAATCAATTCCAGAAAAAATTGGGCCTCGTGACATAGAAATTGTATATGTAAATAGAAAACCAAGAATTAGGCTCAAAAATTCATTGGAAAAAAAATATAATTTTTTAGTGTCAGTTTCGCATGAAAAAGAATTTGCAATTGGAATTATTATTGCAGAAAAAATATGATAAGAAAATTACTTTAAGATAAGATAGATTTTTTAGCCCTCTTACTTAACCATGATAAAATAGAATTAAAGCGTAAATTTACAGAACCTTCTGTAACGTCTACAGGAACAAATATCTCATCAGGAAATTGTTTAATCAATTCCTTGTCAGGTACGATCTTCTTACTTTCAAGTTCTTGGTATTTTTTTTCTATTGATTTTTTGTTTCGTAATATGTCAAGATCTGCTTTTATTTTTGAACCAACAAATCCCTTTGATAAATAAAAAAACCAAACAAAAAAATCAATTAGCAATAACGGCGGTAACATTTTTGCATATGTTTTTTTAGAATAGTGAGTTAGAAGACAGTATTTTCTATTTCTTTCTAACCAATAGAATTTTTTAGCACTCCATTTTAGTGCATAACTTTCTGCATGATAAATTACAGAATTAGGAACATAGAATGAACCAATACCCATCTGAGCAGCTCTCCATCCCAAATCCAAATCATCATGATACAAAAATAGAAAAGAGTCTAACAATCCTATTTTATCTAAAACTTCTTTTGAAGTAAAAAGACATGTACCAGAAGCATAACCTATCTTTTCAATATCTGTTTTTACAAGATTATCATTTTTGCCCTTATCCCTTGCAAATCCAAAGCCAAAAATATGTAACATATTACCAGTACTTTGCAAAATCTCTGTTTTGTCTAATGAAAGAATTTTTGGTTGGTATAATCCCTCTCCAAATTTATTATATGCAGAAATTAACTCTTCAATCCAATTAGATTCTACAATTGTATCAGGATTAAGAATTATAATATAATCTCCTTCCGCTTCTCTAATTCCAATATTATTTCCTTCGCAGTATCCAAAATTTTCATCATTTTGAATCAATTTTATGTCTGGATGTTTTTCTTTGCATATTTTTTGACTTTTATCAGTTGAAATATTATCAACCACAATAATCTCCAAGTTTTTGTATGCTGATTTTTTGACAGACTCTATACAATTTAGTAATAACTCTCCTGCATTATAGTTCAATACTATTACGCTAACTAACGGATTTTCATTCATGTTTCAAATATTTTTCACTTGGATATTTACTCTTACTAATCAAAAATTCTTCTTACAAAGTAATTTTCGTCCCTTCTCCAAGCAAGAAAATTTTCTTAGTTTTATCTTTATTATTACCATGTAGATGGCAGTTTGCTGAAACGATGCTATCCTTGATGTTTAAACCACCATCTATTTTACAATCAGACATTATTATGGAATTTTCTATAACAACATCAGCTGATATTATTGTATTATCACCTATGCTTACATTAGGACCAATCGAAGCAGATTCGTCAATCTTACAATTTTTGCCAATTATGCAGAAACGTCTCAAGTGCATGTCATCAAAAATCACACTTGATTCATCAACAATACTGTCTGCTGTCCCACAAATATGCTCTAGCACCTGTCTATTTGCATTTAAAATATCCTCTGGAGTACCAGTATCTTTCCAGTAGTCCGTTATTGTTTCGTAACCAATATTGTCATTTTGTTTTAATAAATTATCTAACGCATCTGTTATCTCTAATTCATTCCGCCAAGATGGTTTCAGATTATCTATGACTTCAAAAATTAATGGTGTTAACAAGTAAATGCCAGTCACTGCTAGATTTGATGTATATTTTTTTGGTTTTTCTGTGATTTTTACAATCTTTTCATTTTCAACATCTGCAATTCCAAATCTGCTCGGGTTATTTACTTCACATAACAAAACCGTAGCATCATAATCTGATTTGTTAAAATTCTCTACAAAATCTGTAATGGGCTTTTGTATAATATTATCTCCTAGAAAAACAAGAAATTTTTCATTATTGACAAATTTCTTGCATAATCTAATTGCATGTGCAATTCCTCTAGGATAGTCCTGTTCAATATACGTAAGATTTACACCAAAATTTTCTCCGTTTCCATAATATTCTTTGACTTTGTTTGAGCCTAATCCTCCTATGATAATAGCAATATCTGTAATTCCAGCTTCACGTATTGACTCGATACAATATTGTGACATTGGCTTATTTGCAATGGGAAGTAGTTGTTTTGGACCAGTATGGGTTAACGGTCGTAATCTAGTTCCATGTCCTCCATGTAGAATAATTCCTTTCATAAGCAAAATCTTCCTCCATTAAATTAAGTCTAATTTTTCCATGGAGTGGATTTTAGAATTTCATTTGAAATTGATTCATAATAGCTAAAGTTTTTTTCATACCATTCGATTGTTTTTCTTATACCTTCTCCAAAATTAATTTTAGTTGACCATCCAAATTCATTTTTAATTTTTGATGAATCTAGACTATATCTTTGATCATGTCCAGGTCTATCCTCCACGAATTCAATTAAATCATTAGATTTACCCATTATTTCTAAAATTTTATGCACAATTTGCACATTGCTAATCTCATTATTAGCAGAAATATTGTATGCTTGACCTGCTTTTCCATTGATCAATATTTCATAAACTGCATCGCAATGTTCATCAACAAATATCCAATCACGCAAATTTTTGCCGTTTCCATAAATCGGAATACTTCTTTCTTGCTTTGCTAGTATGATTGTTTTTGGAATTAATTTCTCTGGGAATTGTCTTGGTCCATAGTTATTTGTACATCTAGTAATCACAACGTCAGAATTGTGTGTAATAGAAAAAGAGTTTATCAGTAGTTCAGCAGCAGCTTTTGTTGCAGCATAGGGACTTGAAGGATTAAATTTTGTTTGTTCATCAGCACTACCTTTAGGTAAACTCCCAAAAACCTCATCAGTTGATATCTGGATCATTCGTTTTTTTTGTTTTGTAATAATATCAAGAATTGTAAATGTGCCTCTTATGTTAGACACCAAGAATGGATTTGCATCATTTATACTTCTATCAACAAAAGATTCTGCAGCAAAATTTACCACTGCATCACATTTTGATATTAATTCTTCCATTAATCTTTTATTTGTAATGTTGCCGTTTACAAATTCATAATTTTCATTATTTTCAATTCCTGACAAATTCCTTTTATCTGCACCATGTAATTGTGCATCAACGTTAATTACTTCAAAATCACTTTTTTCGTCTAATATTTTTGTGATAAAATTACTACCAATAAAACCAAGTCCTCCAGTAACCAAAAGTTTCATATCAAAACCACTTTTTTTCTTTATTAATAAAATATTGTTACGATTGATACTTGATTGATGCTATTATCTAGTATTTTTTATGCCAAACTTTTATTGCTTAATATAATTGAAAAAAAATTCATGGCAGACAAAGATTTTTTGGTAATAAAACTAGAAAAACATCCTACCAAGGATATTCTGGATGATCATGTTAATGGAGAATTAACGGTAATTTGGCGTGATTGGGATAAAATAATTTCGCATGAACCTAAAATGGTGTACGTAAGTTCTGTTTTTCCTGGTCAGGTAAAAGGGCCTCACATACACACAAAACGTAATAGCTATTTTTCATGTATTTATGGTAGTGTTACATTTATTGTAAAAGATAAAAATGGCAAATATCACGAAATAGAAACAAATTCTGATGAGCCAACATTAATTCATATTCCAAAAAACATTGCTTCTGCTCATTTAAATTCAGGAAATGAAATAGCACATGTTTTGACACTTGCAGATGTATCTTGGAAACCTAATGATAATGAAATGAAGAATATTACTTTTGATGACTATGATTGGAAAAGATTGAAAACATAACTTCTAAACCAAATTATACTGATTTTTTATGACTGAATTATATATTTTAGAAGGGATTAAAGAAGAAGAATTAACCAATCTTGTTAAAAAAAATTTTTCAGAATTTATTACTTTTGATTACGAGTCTCATAAAAAATTATCAGATAGAAATATTCATCATAAATTAATTGATGATTACATTACGGATTTAGATAGAAGAGAAATATTCGATTTTAGTAATAGATGTTTAAAAAAAATTGAAGAATTTAATGAATCGGTATTAAGATTTCATGACATTAACTTGGTAAATTTAATTGATAGAAATGAATTACGTGGGTTTTTAATGAATATAATCCCAAAAATTAAAGTTGTTGAACAGATTCTACAAAACAATAATTATGAGAAAATTTTTCTAACATCAAATATTTATGAAATATTTGTTGATTCAGGATTTAAAG
>ARWO01000022.1 GCA_000402075.1 Thaumarchaeota archaeon SCGC AAA007-O23 | reverse complement strand
ATTTCCGACGATCCTTATCATATATTGATATTCAGCGGTCAAGCATCAAGATTTTCAGTGACCCCGATAAAAACCATACTGAGATTATGAATTGTTTTGAATGATTTATGGATAGAATTATAATTTTGTACACTAAGACGATTATCATGTCAAATGACGCTACAAATGAAAGCGAAAAAATTCTAGAATCACTATTTGAACCTGATAATGCTGAAATTCTAGTAGAATTAAAAGACGGTCCAAGACTATTATCGTTTCTTACGAAAAAAATTGCTATTTCGAAAGAAGAACTTGATGAGAAGCTATCATATTTAATAGAAAAAGGCTTTGTAAGCAAAAACGAAAAAAACGATGATATTTCTTACTTGTTAGATACTGAAAAACTGTCAAAAGTTCTAGAGAATGATGATAATTTTAAAAACATTGATGATGGTCTAGCGAAGCTTGATAGCTTCCTAAACTGATAGTATGCCAATCAAATTAAACTGAAAATTAACAAACAAAACTACTTTTTTTTCTGTTTAATACATAAATACTCTAAAAATGCCGTAGCCATGTCAACATGAAACTTTGGGGAAAATTTTTCTTGGCAGTATTAGCTCTTTCACTTTTATCATATGGAATATCAGGCGCGGCATATGCGGCAGTAGAACCCCTTTCTGTTACAACAAATAAGGAATTTTATGGAGAGGGTAATACAATTACTATTTCAGGATTTGTAAAGAATTTTGACGCGTCAGATCCACAGAAAAGAATGGATGTTACAATTGTCATCACTGCACCAAATGGGAATCTTGTAACAGTTCTTCAAATATCACCGAGCTCGGATGGAAATTATTCTGACTCATTTACTGCTGGTGGTATGATTAGTGCTGAAGGTGATTATACTGTTAAAGCAAAGTGGGGTGCACAATCAAACCAAATTGTGTTTAAGTATGGTGGCAGTTCTGGTGCACCTGTTGTAGAAGAAGAGGTGCCCGAATCAACACAAACAGAAGTAGTAGACGAAGAACCAGAAGCAGATGAAGAACCAGATATGGAATCATCACAGCCTGTTTGCGGACCTGGTACTGTATTAAAAAATAATGTTTGTATAGCTGAACAACAGAAAGGCGGTGGATGTTTAATTGCTACTGCTGCATTCGGTTCTGAAATGGCACCACAAGTTCAATTCCTTAGAGAAATTCGTGATAACACTGTGTTGCAAACACAATCAGGATCAACATTCATGACCGGATTCAACCAATTCTATTACTCTTTTTCACCTGCTATAGCGGATTATGAACGAGAGAATTCGGCATTTAAGGAAACTGTAAAGATTGCAATAACACCAATGCTTACCTCGCTGGCAATTCTAAACCATGTTGATATAGATTCAGAAGAGGAAATGCTAGGATATGGAATTGGAATTATACTTCTTAACATAGGAATGTATTTCATTGCACCTGCAGCCATTATATTTAAAATAAGAAAAAGGAAATAATCTCTACGTTCTTATAGTTTATCAAATCCATAAAATTTAATGGAAGTAGAATTTGAGGAATTTGATACTGTAGAAGAAATATTTCTGTATATGGCTTGTGTTGCATCACCAATGAAAAATATTTTGCCAATTAATTCTTACAAAGGATATATTTGCTCTATTATACCACTGAGCCATTCAGACACTGATACCTATCTAATGGTTTACACAAAGGGTACGTTAGAAAATGGAATTTTGGAATTTGACGTGAACACTAAATCTTACAAAAAGGTTGAATCCATAGAAAGATCTGATAAAACCTATTTTGTAATCATGTCTCCAAAAAGAAACACTATAGCTGACGCAGCAATAGAAAAATTATAATCTATTATTTTGTGTAAGCAGGAGCATTAACGGATCTACTTCTTGCGTATTTGTCCATAATTTCATCAGGCATTCTTCCATTAAACAGGTCCTTACATAATCCACGCAAATATCTCATTATTGCCCATGTTCCAGCTTTAATCAAACCATACATGAAAATTTTCATTGGGGGTCCATACGTTTTGTTTCTAAGAATGATTGGTATGATATCATTAATAACACGAAGATTATTTTCCCAACATTTCCAAAACAATGTGAATTGTGCCTCATTAAGGTTGCCAAAGTGCATAGAATTTTTCTCACTAAAGTCTTGGTAGAGTAACGGAGCTACTAATCCCCTAAAATCAAACGCCCTAAAGTCACCCATCATATCAATTGTATGTTGAACATCATCAGGAGTTTCATCCGGCCAGCCAATGATTAGAGTAGCTGCTGGAAACCAATGATTTTTGTTAAGTATTTTTGCGCCTTCTCTCACTACCCATCCCCACTCTTCTGGTGAAAATGGTTTTGCCTTTATTCCCAAGTGTTTTTTTACCAAGTTAGGAGCAACCGTTTCAATTCCTAGATTTGTTGATATCCATCTTCCACTCTTATGCATGTCATTAATTTCAGAAATGTCTTGCAGTAGCTTTGGATCAGCAACAACAGCTGAGAATGTCATGTGTGTGGTGCCAACAAAATTTGCACCTTGATCCTTTAGTCCTTGCCATAGCGAAGTGATGGCATCATAGTTTGGATAGAAGTCTTTATTGTCACAGCCATATAGTAGCATCTCATCAGAGTGCAACCAAACTGAATCAAAGCCATAATCAAGGTTTACCTTAGCTTCACGCTGTAGTCTGTCAATAGGTAGATCCTTTTTGGATCTTTTGTTAACATCACAAAAGTCACAACCTCTTCCGCATCCCCTCATTGCTTCTATCAAGGAATTTACAGTAGGAGAAGTAATCTCTGGAATATTTTGTATGTTCCTTACAAAACAATGCATTAATTCCGGCGCATCTCCTTTTTCCAAGTCCTGGAACAAATCCAAAGCAAGTTCATCTGCTTCACCAACAACTACGGTGTC
Organism: Thaumarchaeota archaeon SCGC AAA007-O23; assembly: GCA_000402075.1. Taxonomy (GTDB): domain Archaea; phylum Thermoproteota; class Nitrososphaeria; order Nitrososphaerales; family Nitrosopumilaceae; genus Nitrosopelagicus. The sequence goes on along the minus strand of ARWO01000022.1, from coordinate 1,882 downwards.
AATACCATGAATTCTCATTCTATCTGACTTTGCAAGTTCCCATGCACCATTTCCGCCAACTACAACTTTGAAATCATATTTTTTCTTTAATTGAATAATATCTGCACACATCTTTTTGAATTTCATCGCAACGTAAGAGAGTTTTTCAGGTGACATTGTAGTTGTAACTGGTGCCATTCCAAGCGGATCCATCACATTGATTCCAACTATTTTGGTATCAGTGCCTATTGATTTTTCAATATAATCAGGATTTACAGTTAGAATTTCATCTTTCTTGTAACCTTGTAACAGTGCACCTTCTACCCTTCTTAATCCAACTTGTGCAACTTTTGCTTCTCCAGTATTAGGGTCAGTTTCAACCGGAGGGCAAAAGACTTTGTCAAAAACCCATTCTGGAAGAACCTCATAAGGACCACATGCTATGAAACCATAAAGAAAATTACCTCTATAATTAGTCATTAAACTACGATCCGCAGTAAGTACTATTCTTTTACCAGACAATGTAAGCTTGACCTTGTCGATAGTATAAAATTTTTGCGACAAGACACCTAATATTTACCAAAAATTCAATCATGAAAAAGGGAGAATAGAATGAAAGAAGTTAGTGAGCCTAGACACGCTGAACCACATATTGGTGAATCCAGCGTAATGAGGGATTTTGTTTTCGGGTTTGGAGATGGAATAAACACTTCACTTGGAATTGCAGCTGGAGTTGGTGGTGCAAACGTTTCCTCTGATATTATAATTTTGGCGGCATTAGTGGGAATGTTTACTGGCGCAAAGGCTATGGCTGTACAAAATTATCTTGCTGTAAAATCTCATAGACAATTATTAGAATCCGAAATAGCCAGGGAGAAGTGGGAGATAGAAAATAAAGCTGATGTTGAACGTCAAGAGATTGAGGATATTTACAAAGCAAAAGGGTTTTCAGGCAAAGAACTTGAAATGATTGTAAACAAAATTACTTCTGATAAAAAAGTCTGGTTAGATACAATGCTTAATGAAGAACTAAGATTGAATGTAGATGTTGTTGGAAGTCCACTAAAAAGCGCATTGATAATGTTTGTTTCTTTTTTGGTTGGCGGTATGCTTCCTATAATTCCGTTCTTTTTTGGCAGTGGTTATAGTGCACTTGCAATAGCAGTAGGAATCAGTGTAACCGCTTCATTCATTGTTGGTGCCATAAAATCACGAATGGCCGAAACTGGTATAGTGAAGGGTGGTTTGGAAATGGCTGGTCTTGGAACTGGTGTTGCATTAATTGGATTTGGTATTGGTAGCGAACTTGCAAACTTGGGAATAATTAACGTGTAGATTTAGTTTTTATTCTGTTTGCTATATTTGCAGCCGCAGCACCTGCACCAACACCATTGTCTATATTGACTACAGTAAGACCAAGGGAACAGCTTTGTAACATAGAAGCAAGCGCAGCAACTCCTTTTTCACCATATCCATATCCAATTGAAGTTGGTACTCCTATTACAGGAACATCAGCAACAGATGTTACAATTGATGCTAATGCACCTTCCATACCAGCAACTACAATTATGACGTCAACTTCTGATTCAATGAATTGTTTAATAACGGGGAAAATTCTATGCAGTCCTGCGATTCCAACATCATAACTGCATAAACAATCACAGTTCATAGATTCACACACAAGTCTAGCCTCTTCTCCTACACCAATATCCGATGTACCAGCAGCAATTATTCCAACTTTCCCTCCAGTTTTTTTAATATTTTTTTTATAAACCAAAACTGCAGTGGTATTTTTCCCTTTTTTGATTTTGTATTTGTTTTTCGCGAATTCTAAAATTTTAGTGTAATCTTTTTGTTTGATTCTAGAAACAAGCACTTCATTATTTTTTGCTAAAGTTTTTTT
>ARWO01000021.1 GCA_000402075.1 Thaumarchaeota archaeon SCGC AAA007-O23 | reverse complement strand
CACTGAAAAAATAATCAAATATAGGGAACAGATTGAAAAACTGGAAAAAAATATTTCTGTGTTGGATACAATCCTTAAACAATCAAGTTTTACAAAAGCGTCAGATCTTACTCGCAATGCCCCAAAAACAATAAAACAAGAAAGAAAAATAGCAATTACAAAAAGCTCAGATGGTACAACCATTGCTAATGCGTTTGTTACAAATGATGAGGTTTCAATTATTTTAGAGGATAATGTTACACTTGATCCTGATACTCCTCCTCTGAAAACTTTTTTCGTTGATCGTATTATTGGTGAGATGAAAAAAAAGGATATCGAGCAAGTTGAAAGTGGTGTAATAAAGAAAGATGATATTATTAATTGTGTAATAAATGATAATGGGGGTAGAATAAGAGAAATCATAATCAAAAATTATCGTCAGGAAGAAAGAGTAGATGAGATCATTAATACCGCAACATGGTCTCTCACACGAATGACTGAAAATTCAGCGTGATGTTATGGATAAAATTGTTGTTTTGGATTTTGGCTCACAATACAGCCACTTGATATGCAGACGGATTAGAGATTTCTCTGTATACGCCGAACTTGTTCCATTTGACATTTCTTTAGAGAATCTAACCAAGCTAAATCCGAAAGGAATTATCTTTTCTGGTGGACCATCAAGTGTATACGACTCCGATGCACCCATACCTGATAAGAAAATCTTCCAACTGAATGTACCAATATTAGGAATATGCTATGGGCATCAAATCATTGTGAATAATTTTGGTGGTAAGATAAAACGTGCAAACAAAGAGTATGGGTCATCTGTACTTACGATTGACAGTAATTCGGATATCCTAAATGGAGTTGGAGATTCTGTTAGAGCATGGATGAGTCATGGAGACGAAGCAGAGGATGTGCCAGAAGGTTTTGAAATAATTGGACATACTGAAAGCTCACGTTCTGCAGCTATTGCAAACAAGCAGAAGACAGTATTCGGAATTCAATTTCACCCTGAAGTAGTACACACAGAAAAAGGAACTGAAATTCTGAAAAATTTTGTTCTAGATGTTTGTTATGCAAATCCAGACTGGACTATGGAAAAATTTGTTGAAAATGCTGTTGAAAACATTTCCAAAGTAGATGGAAACGTTCTGTGTGGAGTTAGTGGTGGTATTGACTCTACTGTAACTGCATTATTAATTCACAAGGCAATTGGAAATAGGCTAAAATGTGTTTTCGTTGACAATGGTCTTCTGAGACTAAATGAGGCAGAAGAAATAGAGAATATGTTTAAGAATAATTTTGAGGTTGATTTCACAAAAATAGATGGGCAAGAACAATTTCTTTCAAAATTAAATGGGGTAATTGATCCGGAAGAAAAAAGGAAGATTGTTGGCAAAGAGTTTGGTAATATATTTACAAAATTTTCCAAGGAAAATGGACAGTTTACTTGGCTTGCTCAAGGAACTCTTTACCCTGATGTGATTGAAAGTGGAGTATCAAAAGGACCTGCATCAGTAATCAAGACACACCACAATGTTGGCGGCTTACCGGAGTTACATCTGAAAGTTTTGGAGCCACTTCGTGATTTGTATAAAGATGAAGTAAGAAAGGTTGCAAAGATTATTGAAATTCCTCAAGATCTGATTATGCGGCATCCATTTCCAGGACCAGGTTTGGCTGTACGAATTATCGGCGAAGTCACGAAAAATAAATTGAATATCACAAGACTTGCAAGTAAGATAGTGGAAGAAGAATTACAAAATGCAGATTTGTACGATAAAGTTTGGCAAGCATATGCCGCAATAGGAGATGATAAGGCGGTTGGTGTTGTTGGAGATGAAAGAAAATATGGTAATATTGTAATGATTAGAATTGTTGATTCTATAGATGCGATGACTGCAGACTGGACTCGATTACCAAATGAACTCTTAGAGAAGATAAGTAATCGGATCACAAATGAAATTGATGACGTTACTTGGGTATCTTATGTGGTGTCAAGCAAGCCACCTGCTACAATAGAACCACAATAACTATCTATTCAATAAACATGCACCAAACACACCAGCAGAATCACCAAGACTGTTTTTGATTATTGGAGTTTCAATAGAATCACTAAAAACTTTATCATAAACTGCTTTTTTGCCCTGATCATACAAGAATTGTATGTTTGAAGCACCTCCTCCTAAAACAATAACATTAGGATCTAAAATATCAATTACATTTGCAAGACTAGTACCAAAATTTTCAAGAAATTCCTCTTTCCATTGTTTTGCTTTTTCATCAAAAAGATCTTGTACTATTGATTGCAACGGTTCTTTCTTCCCAGTAAGTTCTAGCCAGCGCTTTTCGAGAGCAGGTCCACTGATGTACGTCTCAACACATCCCCGCTTTCCACAATAACACTCATTTCCATCTGGCCTTAGTGTGTGATGTCCCCATTCTCCAGCAATGTTTGTTTTTCCTTTGTGTAGTGTTCCGTTGATGACAATACCTCCTCCAACACCTGTTCCCATTATTACGCCAAAAACAACATCATACCCTTTAGCAGACCCTAGTAATGATTCCGCAAGGGCAAAACAGTTGGCATCATTCTCCATTACAGTTTGAGACCCCAATGCTTTCTCAATGTCGTTTTTTAATGGCATTCCTATGAGACATTGGGTATTACTATTTTTGACTAATCCTGAATTAGCATCAATAATACCAGGTGTACATATTCCAACTGATATCTCTTCTCCTGTTTTTGCTTTTAATTCATTGATCAAAGATATGATAGATTTTACAATAGAATCATAACCATTTTCTTGATGCGTTTCGATACGTTTGCGTTGAATTGTATTATATTTTTCATCTAGTAAAATACCTTCTATCTTGGTTCCACCAAGATCGATTCCAATTTTATGCACGAATATAGTTAGTTGAGTAAGTTTTGAAGTTTTAGTATGATCTAATAACGATTCATCCCATTGGTGGCATACCACCAGCACTTGGACCGCCAGAAACTGCAATCACATCATCAATTCTTAGAATCATGCATGCTGCCTCCGTGGCTGATTTTATAATTTGTTCTTTTACCACTAGTGGTTCTACTATATCTAAACGGAACATATCCCCAATCTTACTTTCCTTTGCATTGATTCCAACCGTTTGTTTACCATTGCTTTGGTTTGCACGCAGCGTGATAATAGTATCAATTGGATCCATTCCAGCGTTTTCTGCTATTGTTAATGGAATTGATTCAAATGCTTCCGCATATTGTTTGATAGCAAGCTGTTCCCTACCTTCAGAACTACTTGACCACTCATTTAATTCCGCAGCTAGATATGCTTCCGGTGAACCACCACCAGCCACAATTGATGGTTTTTCAACAACATCTTTGACTACCATCAATGCATCATGTAGGGAACGGTCAACCTCATCAACTACTCTTTGTGAACCACCTCGGATGAGAACTGTTACTGAACGAGGATTTTTGCATCCTTCTATGAATACCCACTTATCTGATTCCACTTTTTTCTGTTGTACAATTTCTGCAGAACCCAAATCACTTGCTGAAATATCATCAAGATTTGTAGAAATCCTTCCACCAGTGGCTTTAGCTAGTTTAGTCATATCACTTTCTTTTACTCTTCGTACAGCCAAAACTCCATGTTTAGAAAGATAATGTTGTGCGATGTCATCAATTCCTTTTTGGCAAATCAGCACATTAGCACCAATATTATGTATTTTATCGACCATTGATTTTAACATCTTATTTTCTTCTTCTAAGAACTGCTGCATTTGAGTTGGATCAGAAATTCGAATTTCAGCGCTCATCTCAGTCTTCTCTACTTCAAGTGCAGCGTTAACAAGTGCTATTTTGGCGTTCTCAGCCTTTGTTGGCATGCCACTATGAACAATTTCTTTATCAAGAACTATACCATTGATTAAACTAGTATCATCAATAGAACCGCCTGCCTTTTTTTCTACTTTGAGATTATCAAGGTCAACAGAATATTTATCGCCGTCTTTTTCCGCAATTTTCAGAATTGAATCAACAACTAATTTTGATAGAGGTGCACTGTCCTCAGAAACTAGTTTAGATTGCATGCTAGTTTTTGCAATTTTGATTAATGATTCTCGATCATCAGGTTTGACTGTCTTTGCTAGTTTTGCTAATAATTCAAGAGCCTTTTCTGAGGCAGCCTGATATCCATCGATAATCACTGTAGAGTGTACATTTTTTTCAAGAAGCTTTTCTGCTTTTTCTAATAGTGCTCCGGCAAAAACAACAGAAGAGGTTGTTCCATCACCCACTTCAGTATCAATGGTCTTGGATATCTCAACCATCATTTTTGCAGCAGGATGCTGTGTATCAATCTCCTTTAGAATTGTAGCACCATCATTTGTAATTGTGACATCTCCTAGTGAATCCACTAGCATTTTGTCTAAACCGCGCGGACCCAGACTTGTTTTAACCAGTTCTGCTACCAATTTTGCGGCAGCAATATTGTTTTTCTGTGCATCACGTCCTTTTTGCTGTAGTGCACTTTCTTTTAGGACTAAAACTGGACCTTGAGGTGTTTGTTGTATTGATGCCATGTATTCAAAAATGGTTAGTTTCCCCTTAATATTCTATTCACGCAAATACGCTTAAGAATGAACGATTTTTCACATCAACCAAGCCCGTACTCAGTATTCGTATGTCTGGTAATGCTAGAAACGGCAAAAAGAGTGGAATGAGATGTGGTTTTTTGAATTTGCAGCCAGTATCCGCTAATACTGCATTTAAGTTTTCAAAGTTTTCTGAAACTGTTTCAAAGCTATTTGTAGATACAATACCAGCCATTTGAAGAGGTAAAGACGCCAGGATTTTTCCTTCACTGACTACCACTATGCCGCCCTGTGTATTGACAAGGCTGTTTGCTGCCTTTGCCATATCTTTTTCATTAGAACCAATTACCAGCATATTATTTTCATGGAAGTTCCATGTTGAAGCAAATGCACCTATTTTGGCTGCAAAATTCTTCAAGAACCCAACTGCGTGTTTTCGTGTTCCAAATGTTCGATCAAATGCTGCTACCTTCCAGATATCTTTATCA
>ARWO01000020.1 GCA_000402075.1 Thaumarchaeota archaeon SCGC AAA007-O23 | reverse complement strand
AGATGATTTGGGTTGTTTTGACGATGATATAGTTGTCACACCTGTAGCTATAGGAGGTGGTACAGTAACTTTTTCTCACGGTACTAGTTCTAATCCCGCCTATGCGATTTTAGAAATATTTAGAGAATCAGGAATTATTACAGTAGGTGGAAATGTAAAGGATGAACTCACAACTCCTACAGGAGCTAGCATGTTAGTTAATTTGGTTAAGGAATGCTCCGAATTTTATCCACCTATGAAAATTCAATCTATTGGTTACGGTGCAGGTCAGAAAGATTTTGAAGGATTTTCAAATGTATTGAAAATAGTTAGAGGAGTAATATCCACTAAACTTCAACTTGACACAGTGAAAATACTTGAAACAAATGTTGATGATGTATCTGGTGAAGTTCTTGGAAACATGATTGAAAAAATAATGGCGCAGGGTGCAAAGGATGTAACAATATCTTCCGCAATCACAAAAAAAGGTCGCCCTACAAATTTAGTATCTGTTATTTGTGATTCTGATACTATGAATTCTATTATGGACTTGTTGGTTACTGAAACTGGAACACTTGGTATCAGAGTAAGAACTTCTGAACGATACATTGTTCCTAGAGCTGTTAAAACACTATCTGTGAATATTCAGGGACAAAGTTTTGATGTCAGATATAAAATCAGAGACCTAAATAACGGATCTCACTTTAAGATTGAATCTGATGACATCAAAGAAATTTCCAGCGTTCTTAGTATTTCGTTTAAAGAGACAGAAGAATTACTCAATCAAGAAATTAGGAAAAAACTATGAAAGCACAACTTACTAAACTGCTAAATTGGTTTGATGACAAAAATAGTGTACTTGTAGCACTTTCAGGCGGCGTTGATAGTGCTTTAGTTGCTTATTCCGCTTATGCAAAATTAGGCAAATTGGCCATTGCGGTAACTGCTGATTATAAGACGCTCGCCCAGGAAGAATTAGAATATGCAAAAAAAATATCTTCAGAGATTGGAATCAAGCATATAGTAATAGAATACAACGAGCTTGCTAATGCAAGTTTTGTTAAAAATGATAACAACAGATGTTTCTATTGCAGAAGCGAACTTTCACAGCATCTCTTGCAAGTTGCAAAAGAATTTGAATCTGATATGATTGTAGACGGTACAAATATTGATGACTTGGGAGATTACCGTCCGGGAGTATTAGCACTACGTGAAAATGGAATTAGAAGTCCATTAGCAGAAGCTGAATTCTCCAAAAAAATGGTAAGAGAAGCAGCTAAAATGGTTGGTCTGTCAGTTTATGATAAACCCTCTAACTCATGTCTTGCATCACGTATTCCTTGGGGACAAAGTGTTACTGCTGAAAGATTGGCAAGAATTGAAATTGGTGAAAAAATTGTCAAGCAACTAACAGGAGCTAAGCAGGTACGTGTCAGAGACATAGATGGTACAGCAAAAATTGAGGTTGGCGTAGATGAATTATCTTTACTTGAAGATAATTTGATATTACAAAAAATCAAGAATCAATTAAAACTGATAAGCTTTGAAGATGTTTCTATAGATCCAGAGGGTTACAGACCTGGAAAAATTAACGTGATAACTAATTGATTTATCTTGATAATGCTGCTTCAACTGCAGTGCATCCAGAAGTGGTTAAGGAGATGATGCCATATTTTGATTCACAATATGGCAATCCATCATCAATTCATCAATTTGGCAGGAAGGCAAAGAATGCAATACAAAAAGCACGAAAACAAGTTGCTGTACTTATTGGTGCCGAACCAGACGAAATTCTATTTACCTCAGGTGGAACTGAATCAAATAATACAATTTTGTGTGGTATTCCAAAACTCCAAGGGTCACACCTTGATCAGAATCATATCATAACATCATCAATAGAGCATGAGGCAATTTTACAACCATGTAAAGAATTTGAAAACATAGGAATCAAGATTACATATCTTCCGGTTGACGAACATGGGATTGTAGATCCTAATGATATTGCTAATTCAATAAACTCGCATACAGTTCTTGTTAGTATCATGCTTGCAAACAACGAAGTAGGTACAATACAACCGATTAAAGAGATATCAGAAATTTGTAAAAAATATCAAATACCATTACATACGGATGCAGTACAAGCAGTAGGCAAGATTCCAATCAATGTAAAGGAACTAGGTGTTGATGCGTTATCAGTTTCTTCACATAAAATTAATGGCCCAAAGGGCATAGGAGCGTTATTTATAAAAAAAGGTTTGAGAGTATCTCCTCAAATTTTAGGGGGAGGTCAGGAGAATGGAATGCGTTCAGGTACTGAAAATGTTGCTAGCATTGTGGGATTTGGTAAGGCATGTGAGATTGCAAAAGAAAGATTAAACGAAAACATTTCTCACTTTGAAACACTTCACTCTACAATGCTCTCAAGAGTAGTCAAAGAAATATCTCATGTAAAACTTAATGGTCATCCTGAAAAAAGAATTTTCAATAACATCCATCTTACATTTATGGGAGTAAACGGTGAAGACTTGATCATAAAGTTGGATGAACATTGTATTGCTGCATCAACTGGTTCTGCATGTTCAATACACACTCAAAAAGCATCACATGTATTGAAAGCAATGGGTTTCAATCATGAGCAGATAACCGGTTCGTTACGAATGTCATTTGGATATTTGAATACGTTAGACGAAGTAGAGCAGACAATAGATGTTTTAAAAAGAGTTGTAAGCGAACTACGAAGTGTTTCTCCCTATAAAACAAAATACAATTTCTGAATCTAATTATATCTAACAGAAAACCTGCTTTTAGAAATTATAATTGCTGATGATACTGCCACAACTAAAATTATAATCACCATACTTCCAAATTCAGGAATTACATATGTGCCTACTACTTCAATCCACTTGTCACCATCTTCTAATGGGATACGTATAGTTCTATAATCAGAGCTAGTAGCAATTTCTTCATATTCAACCTGCACAAAATCTTTCGGCTCGTTATTTTCTTTGCTGATCAAAATTATGAAAGTATTATCTTTACCATTACTTTTTTGAGCGTCAAAACTTTCTCTAGGTAATTTTAGAACCAAGTTGCCATTTGTATTCACTGTAGTTTCTATGAGAAGTGAGTAACGATCCAGGTCCATGTTTATCCCTGTAACATCACCACCCCTTATCGTATATCCTACATCAAAAGTTCCCGAATTTGGAATATTAACAGGAAAAACTGCAGAACTTTTATCAATCATCTGACTAAAAAATTCAAATGTTGTTTCTCCAATTTGAGTTGAAGTATATTGTACCCTAACCATGTATGTGCCCTCTTCGTCCCATTGCTGTCCCACAGCATTGAAACTTTTGACAAACGTTCCATCTTGGGCAACTGGAACTTGTGCAACATCCACCAAATTTGATTCATGATAGATTTGTATAGTTATAGGCATATTTTCAAAAATTGTATTAACACTGCCAAAAACCACTACGTAGTCTCCACCATAGTATATGTCACTGGAAGTTGATAGTGATATCTGGTCCACTGCCTCTGCAGCATTAAAGACCATACCAATAGCAAGCGTGAGAGTAAGCATAATACAAAAAACTCTACTATTATACATGATCAACTTAAATTCGAATTCTATATTTCCTTTACTGATTTCATTATAGAAATAAAAAAATGAATTTTAGTACCTTGGTACCAAACTTAGTCTTGTCTTTGCGGTGACCACGATTATTGATACAATTGCTACTGCAAGTATCATTGCGGCGATTACACCAAATTCTGGAATTGCCCAACTACCATGAATTTCAATTTTTTCAGTTCCTGCCACACAGGGAATTGTTAGTGTATTTCCAATCTGTGTGAAATCTTGCATCGCTTGATTATCTACTATAACTACAAATGTTCCATCTTCAAAAGGTTTGATTAACTCTTCGTGTAAAGTGACTGTTATTATTCCATCATCAGTTGGATCAAGATATATCACAATACTATCATCATCTGCATTAGCAAAGAAAGCGGGAATAGCATTACAAGTCATATCATATACTATTTGCCCCGCACCTAATTTGTAAAATGATTCACCAGATGGTCCAGTTACAGTTGTTCCAGTTACAGTTGTTCCAGTTACAGTTGTTCCAGTTGTTCCAGTTTCAGATGCTTCTATAGCATTTGTCAGTTCTACTGATACGGTTGTCTCTGCATCAACATACTTGGCATTAATCAGGTATGTCCCGTCATATTTCATTGTAGGAGTTGCAGTACTAATCGTTGTAGAAAAGACACCATCACTGTTGACACTAATCTGATCAATGTGTGTAATCCCTGCTGGATTTAATCTTTGAACAATAAAGGTTACTTCAGAGCCTTCTGCTATAGGATCAACTTGTCCCGTTACAGTAATCACTGAAGAGTGATCATAAACATCCTTGTCAGTTTCCATTGTAATAGTAAATGCAGCATATGCTTGTGACACAATGCCAGTTCCAGCTAGAATTGAAATGGCAACTGCCACAAATAATACGTGTTTATTCATATGACTTGAAAGATAATATCGGCTATTTATCTAGTAAGTCTAAGAAACAAAATAAAAAGATGAATTTTAGTACCTTGGTACTATACTTAGTCTTGTCTTTGCGGTGACCACGATTATTGATACAATTGCTACTGCGAGTATCATTGCGGCGATTACACCAAATTCTGGAATAACATGTCCGTCTATAATTTCAACATCGGCAGATGTCTGATGTGTTGATGCTGCTCCTTGATATGCAGAAATTGTATACATTCCATCTTGACTCCATAGTGCTCCGCCAGTTTCAATTGTTGTCATAAAGCTACCACCTGAAGGAGATATCTGAGATACTGAAACAACATTTCCATTTGGTGCTGTTACCTTAAGAGTAATGTCTCCATTTCTGTCAGTTGTTCCACTTACGTCAATTGTAGTAGAACCTTCTACGCCACCAGCACTTAGTGTTAATCCACTTGCTGCTGCCGCTGTTGCTTCTTCTGCTGCTGCACCAATCTGATTGCTTACTGTTGCAGATGAATCTGAACTTCCACCTGAAACATCAACGGAAACATTTAGGCTGTACTTTGAAGATGCTCCTTGGTTTGCTGCAATTTTATAAGCACCATCATCTAGATTGCTTACATTAATTGTTGTAGAGAAACTATCACCTGAAACAGATAATTGATCAACAATATGTATTCCATTGCTACTTGATACTACCACAGTCACGTCTTGATCGTTTCTGTCAGTTGTTCCACTTACGTCACAACTTGAACCAGAACAATCTGCAGACAATGACATGCCGCCTCCTGCCGCATAGGCATTTTGACCTATGGCAGAAACAGACATAATAGTTAGTGCAAGAAACACTATCGAAAGTGATGTCATCGTATATCTACGAGAATTCATTATTCTAGCCTTAGAATGTGTCCTATTTATGTTTCTTCATTCTTTGTGCATACGAGTTTATTCTAAATGATGAAACCATCAAAGTCTTAATTTTGTTTGATTACATCTACCTTCATTTTCCAAACATTTTCTTATTATATTGAAAAATGGATCGGATGAATCAAAAAAATCGATAATTTTTCCAAAAAATTCTGAGTAAATATATATTAACCCAAAGCCGGTTTTTGCTGTTTGTGTTGCTTATTCTTATCCTCAATTGATATTGTACTCGGAGGTTTTTATGATGGTAACTAAAAAGCGTCTAACTCTAGCACCTGATCATATCTATGTCCCAAAACATGAGGTAATGACAAAAAAGGAAGCTGAAGAGGTGTTAGAAAAGTATCATTGTAAGGCAACTGAATTACCGTTAATTTTTGGCACTGATCCAGCTATTCTTGGACTTGGCATAAAACCTGGTGATATGATAAAGATTACCAGAAAAAGTGCAACTGCCGGAGAAAGTTTCTATTATAGATATGTGGTTGAAGTATGACTGATTCTGCAAACAAGCGTTGGCCTATAATTCAGGATATTTTATCTAAACAGGGAGTTGCTAAACAACATCTTAACTCGTTTGATGAATTTTTAAAAAAAGGACTGCAGGACATTATTGACGAAATCGGTCACATAGATATTGAAAATGCTGAATATCCATACAAAATTCAACTAGGCAGAATTCAATTTAAGCAACCAAGAATGATGGAGCTTGATGGTTCTGTTACACACATTACTCCTGTAGAAGCACGTCTACGCAATGTTTCATATGTTGCACCATTGATGCTGGAAGCAAATGTTATTGAAGATGGAAAAACCCTAGAAAGTAGATTCATTCACATTGGTGATATACCTGTAATGGTAAAATCAGAATCTTGTATTTTACGAAGTTTTACACAACAAAAACTAATTGATTATGCAGAAGATCCAGAGGATCCTGGGGGCTACTTCATCATTAATGGTTCTGAACGAGTGATAGTTGGATTAGAAGATTTGTCATACAACAAAATTATTGTGGACGCTGAAAAAGTTGGCGGTAAAAAAGTATTCAAAGCAAAAGTCTATTCCTCAATTGTTGGCTATCGCGCAAAACTAGAGTTAGTATTGAAAGAGGATGGACTTATTGTTGCAAGGATACCGGGTTCACCTGTTGATATTCCAATAATTACTTTAATGCGTGCTCTTGGATTAGAATCAGATAAAGAAATTGCATCGGTAATATCTCTGAATGATAATATACAAAATGAACTTGAGAGTTCTTTTGAAAAAACAGATACTACAACATCAAAAGATGCTATTGTATACATCAGTAAAAGAATAGCACCTGGCATGTTGGAAGAATTTCAAATTAAGCGTGCGGAAACATTATTGGATTGGGGTTTACTTCCACACTTAGGTAAACAACCTGATAACAGAAAAGAGAAAACACAGTTTTTGGGTGAGGCTGCCTGCAAATTATTAGAGTTAAAACTTGGATGGATTCAACCAGACGACAAAGATCATTATGGCAACAAAGTTGTCAAGTTTGCAGGACAGATGTTGGCTGATTTATTCAGAACTGCGTTTAGGAATCTGGTACGAGATATGAAATATCAACTTGAACGCTCTGGTCAAAAAAGAGGAATCAATGCTGTTAGCGCAGCGATTCGTCCCGGCATAATATCTGAT
>ARWO01000019.1 GCA_000402075.1 Thaumarchaeota archaeon SCGC AAA007-O23 | reverse complement strand
GTTCAAGCGTTAGTGTTTCTACAATGCTGTTACTCACCTTCAGTGCGTCTATCAGGTACAGTGTCTCTGGAATTCCATATTTGTTCTCTGTCTCAACCACAACGTGCGACGTGTCCATCGGCTTTGCAAATATCATAGTGAAGACCACCTCAAACATCTCCAGGTTCTTTACGTTTGGGTCTTGGACTATCCTGTGTGTGGCTCCAGCAGCCTGAAAGAGCTGGGATTGTGAGACATGGTCTGAAACATGATGGTTACCACTCAAAACAGAATAGTCGATATGCACGCTCTGATCAAAGTTTGCTGGTATGCTGAAAACTTCTGTGTGGACTGAGGCAAAGTGGATTTTTGTATATGTTGGATTGTGTGGAGTGCTAAGTGTGACTGTTACTGGCTGTCCGACCAGAACCTCGGTGGTCGGAACGTTGGTCCAGGTGTCTATAATTCGATATTCATCATTGTTGATTGCTATGGTTCCACAGTTTCCAAGGATGACATGCCTTGTACATGTACCTGTAGCCTTTTCTCTATTCCAACTAACAGAAAAGATGTATTCGTTTGATACAACATTACTGTTTCCGCTCGCATCTGTTGCTATACCTGCTCTAATACTCACTAATACTGTTCCATCAGAACCTCTTAGCATATCAAAGGTATAGGTTGTCCCGGATCCCGCAAAGTTATTGACTCTGGCGTTTGCGCTGCCTGACACTGTAATATCATCAACTGTAAAATCAGTAACAGACTCGCTAAAAGTTACCGTATAGGTAATGATGCCAACAGAAATTGAACTTCCAGAATCTCCGCTGGATGATGTTATGGTTACAGTTGGACCCATAACAACACTTGAAGATGAAGAAAAGTCTCCAGTCCATGCCGAATTGACTGCAGCAACTCTGAAATAATAAGTTGTGCCGCTTGTTAGACCAGTTACAGTAGCTGTCGTACCAGTAGTAACTCCATCATCAAATGTAGTCCAGTTGGAATCATCAGTTGAATATTGAATGGTGTAATCTGTAATGTCACTCTCTCCAGCTGTAGGCGCAGTCCACGACAATTCTCCTGAAGATGTCGTGCTAACGGTGCCAACTTGGGAAGGGCTGCGAATGCTAAAATCAAATGTTGAGATGAATCCTTCGTTATATGTTCCACCAGACCCCACTTGATTATACGCCAATGCCAAGGTCTCTGAATCAACTTTGACTAGAGAGTTATGGCGTGCGTTATCTAAGGTATGCTCTACATTATTACCTGCTGCATGTGTCTTTACAGCAGTGATCACACCGTCACTATCAATTGTAAATGTGGAGATGAAACCATCTCCACCTGTTCCTTGATATGCTAATACATAGAGGTCTGAATCCATATGGATGAAAGAGTTGTAAAGGGCAAAAGCTGTGTCATGCACTACATTAGTACCTGCCACATCTGTTTTTACACCAGTGATCACACCGTCGCTATCAATTGTAAATGTGGAGATGCTACCTTCAGTTTCTACATCATCTTCATATGCCAGTGCATATGTGTCTGAATCTACTTGGATCAGAGAATTCCACTTAGCAGCCTGTTCATCATGCTCTAAATTGTTACCTTCTGACTGTGTTTTTACAGCAGTGATAGTACCGTCGCTATCAATTGTAAATGTAGAGATGTAACCATCAGTGTTTTCCCCTCCATACGCCAATGCATACGTATCTGAATCGACTTGTACTAGGGAGTTGTATACACCCCCACTTGTGTCATGGCGTAAACTAGCTACTTCCGTAATGGTTTCGCCATCAGATGAAATTGTAAACGTGGCGATGAACCCATGGTTATTAGTGGCTGCTTTAGCGCTTGCATACGCCAATGCATAGGTATCTGAATCCACCTGGATGAAAGAATTGTATCTGGCACCATCTGGGTCATGCTTAAAGTTATCAGAAGCTGACTCAAAGGCTGCATGATTTGCTATTCTTATCGGAGTGATAGTGCCGTCACCGTCAACTGTAAATGTTGAGATTAAACCTCCAGAGTTGCCTGTTTCTCCAACATCATATGCCAATGCATAGGTGTCCGAATCGACTTGAACTAGAGAGCTATACAAAATATGTAGACTACTATCATGCTCTACAGTATCTACTTCCGTAATGGTAGTGCCATCTGATGAAATGGTAAATGTGGAGATGAAACCGTGGCTACGTCCAGTGGCAGGAGTGTCTGAACCTGTATACGCCAACACATATGTGTCTGAATCGACTTGGAGGAAATGGTTGTATATTCCTTTAACAGCGTCAAACTCTAAGTTATCAGAAGCTGACTCAAAGGCTGCATGATTTTTTATTCTTATCGGAGTGATGTCCCCAACAGCAGCTGATGCCTCTGGTAGAGGTGCATGAAAAAGAAGCGAGCATGTTACAAACAATAAGATGAAAAAATGTAATTTCATTATTGTCGGATCGCTAGACGTTTCTTAAATTTTAGGGCAAATTTCATATCTTGTGCAGAAATCTAAGTTAAAAACATACTTTGCTGTATAGTCTCTATGCTTCGGGACAGGACGTCAGAATGGTTTGTTCCAAAATTTGGCTCTAGAAATTTTCGAGTAACAATTGGCTTGCTGTTTTTGCCATACACCAGCATCGTCACCTGCTTTGCGGCATGGGGTTCGCTCACCGGCTCTTTTGAAACGGAGCGGCTCATTGCAGTTTGTGTGATTTATTTTCTGGCACTTGGGGTTTCAGCCCATCTGCTGGACGCGGTTGGCGGAAAGACAAAGCCATGGGGAGATTTGCCAAAGAGAAAACTCTGGACTGTATCAATGATTGTTTTGGGAATTGTATTTACAATTGGAATGTATTATGCCTTCTTGGATTCGCCCCTGCTGTTCGCGATAGGAATTGCGGAAGGGTTCTTCCTGTTTGCATATAATTTGGAATTGTTCGGGGGAAGGTTCCACAACAACTCGACAACCATAGTTGCATGGGCCATACTGCCGATTTTTGCCGGCTCGGCAATCCAGACAAACTCAATATCGCTGGAGGCAATCATGCTTTGCGGAATCGCTTCGGTCATAACTTACATTTTGATAACGACCTCAAGAAAGTACAAGCACCTGAGGCGCGATAACGGAAGTCATTCAGAGATTAAAAAGTGCGAGACCATTCTAAAACTTCTTACGATTGGAGTTTTGGTTGGTACTGCGATATTACTTGTTATGGGTTTTAGTTTGGCTTGAGGATTATCTTGCCGACCAGACCTTTTCCATTGAGCATCTTATTGTGAGCCTCCACCGCATTCTCAAGTGTAAAGACAGAATCGATAATCGCCTTTATCTTTCCCTGACCCATCCAGTGAAATCCAGCCTCTAACTCGGCGCGAGTTCCCTGTGTGGAGCCTAAAATGTTGATGCCCTTGAAAAATATGTGGCGCAGGTCGGTTGGCACATCATATCCGGTCGTAGCCCCTGTGGTTACGATTGTTGAGCCATATTTCAGCAGGGTCAGTTCCTTGTTCCAGTGGGAGCCACCAATGTGTTCAAAGATTACATCAACTCCCGGCGAGACACCGTCTCTCTTTGCAATTTCTTTGGTTATTCCTCTGACTTCTTTGTGCCAGTCTTCCTTTCTATGATCCACGGCATAATCTGCTCCAAGTTCTTTGAGCCTTTCCAGTTTGTCAGGACTTGCTGTGGCAATAACTACACACCCATACAGTTTTGCAATTTGAATTCCAAATATTCCAACACCGGAACTGCCACCCATGACGAGAACAGTTTGACCCGGTTTAATCTTGGCTCGTCCAACCAACATGTGCCAGGATGTTAGAAGTGTCATCGATGCGGCCGCAGCTTCCTCATAGCTTACATTGTCTGGAATTTTTAGGACGTTAATTTCTGGAAGGTGTGCAACTTCACAGTAGCCACCCCAAAGCGGTCCGGTTTCAAATCCCCAAATTTTTCGCTGCCTACAATCATATTCCCTGCCATCGGTACATAGTGCACATACGCGACATGACATGTTTCCATGGGAAACTATTCTGTCTCCAACTTTGATGTTCTTTACACTGTCACCGATTGCGATTACTTCACCCGCGGCATCAGTTCCGGAAACATGTGGCAATGGAACGGCGAGTGGCTTTCCTCTCATGCCCCATATGTCATCATAGTTTAATGCCGCAGCCTTTACGCGAAAAATTACATCGTTTGGTTTTGGTGTGGGCTCCGGAATGTCCTTTATCTGTAAAATAGATTCAAAATCGTCATTCTGTGCGTAATTTTCATAGACTAGTGCTTTCATCTCTGAGATTTTTAAAAATATACCATACTTATTTTGTACCAGTTAGGATTGCGGCTGCACCGTACGTAAGATATTGGTGGCTCACCTTCAACCCACTTTTCTTCATTACATCAGAATAACTGTCCAGCCACTTGGTTCTTCGAATTAATTTTGGCAGCCCAATTAGCGCGTCCTTCCAACTTGGAATGAAACATCCAATCAGCCGCAGGAAGGTGAGAAAGAAGTTCCACAGCCCCCTGACAGCTGGATTTTTTGGATATGTGAAATCATGGAAGATGATCTTGCCACCAGGCTTGAGATGTGCTATACAATTTTTTACAAGTATTTCCGGGTCACAGTATTTTGGCAGATAGGATCCGGTGATGCAGTCAAACTTTGAATCCAGTTTGAATTCTTCTGCATCGTCAAGGATGAACGAGATGTTGTCAAACGAATTTGAATTCTGCTTTGCCACATCAAGATAACTTTGGGTAATGTCAATGCCAACAATCTTTCCGCTGGGAAATTTTTCCGCAATTTCCCTGGTAAGGATACCAGTACCACATGCTAGATCCAGGAAATAACTTCCGTCAGAAATTTGCTCCAGTATCTTTCTCTTCCAGTACTTGTCCTTCCCTAGTGTGCCATACGAAACAACGCCATCATATGTTGTCCCTGTCTCATCAAAAAATTTAGGTACGAGATTTTTTGCCGATTCTGCCAACATTATATATCGCGTACCAAGTAATTTAAAGAATAATGGTAAATGAAAAAATCCAGAACGTATTATCGAGATTAGAAAAGGACATTGACTATGAGAACAGCCACCGGAATGAAATTCCCGGTGAGAAGAGACTGAACTGCATATCAAAAAACATTGGAATGTTTTACAACACTCTGTTAATGTCCATAAACGCCAAAAAAATTCTTGAGATAGGCATGTCCGTAGGTTATTCTGGGCTCTGGTTTGCCGACGCGGTAATGTTAAACACCAAATCTGATGGCCAAATTATAACAATTGACAGGGAGCAGTTCAAGATTGATAACGCAACACGGAACTTTGATGAGGCTGGGGTGAGTTCTCTAATTAAAATCAGGAAGGGGGAGGCTCGAAAAATTTTGGATGAGATAAAGGAGGAGTTTGGCGAAAATTATTTTGATTTTATTTTCATCGACGCCGATAAGGAAAGTTATATCGAATATTTTGATCTGTGCTTGCCCCTAGTAAGGAAGGGCGGGATAATTGGGGCTGATAACATTCTGCTTCCGGAAAGGTTCAATGAAATGATGGCGGATTATTTATCCCATGTCAGGAGCAATCCAAATGTCCAGTCAGTTACTGTGCCAATCGATAACGGCGAGGAAGTAACCATCAAACTATAGTTTATGTTTTTTTGATTCCTAGGGTTTTATTTTTCAGTCGCAGATAGCTGTTATGACACTTTCTACATCTTGTTGCACTCATTGGGTTTCGTGCTCCGCACGTAAAGCAAATTTTCATGTGGAGTCGTGCCTTTTGTGCAATCTGTTTTTTTTCAGGATCTGTTACTGGCATACTGATTTCACCTTAAAATTACTCCGTATAAACTATTTTTTTTCCATTTTTCCAGCTAATAATATAGGCACTTCTACTGGCTTTTTGGCAACTGGAATATTGGCTTTTGAAAACATTGTTATTTTAGATTCAGCTGATCCATAAGTTCCCATGACAATTGCGCCTGCATGTCCCATTCTCTTTTCTTTTGGGGCTTTTCTACCAGCTATATACGCAACAACAGGCTTTTCGAAGTTCTCATCAATTATTTTTTGGGCTAAAACTTCTTCCGCGTCACCGCCAATTTCGCCTACAACAACAATGCCATCAAGATTAGGGTAGTCTTTTACCATATCAAACGCATCTACAAGTCTAGTACCGTTAATTGGATCTCCTCCAATACCAATTGTTATGCATTGCCCAAATCCAGAGCTTGAAAGATTGTTACCAATCTCATAAAGTAACGTCCCGCTTTTTGATAGAACTGCTGTGTTTCCAAACTTGAATGGTGATGCAGGCATGATTCCAATCTTGATTAATCCTGGTATCATAACTCCAGGTGTATTAGGACCAATAACTATCGCGCTTTTTTGTTTTGCCATCTCAACTATTTTCATTGTATCTTGTACTGGTACATGTTCTGGAATAGCAACAAGCAGTTTTATTCCAGCCTCTAGCGCATCTTTTGCTGCACCTAAAAAGAATTTAGCCGGAACAAACATGATGGAAATTTTTGCACCTGTTTTGTCAACTGCCTCCTTGACTGTCTCATAAATTGGAACTGTATCTTCAAATTTTTGACCACCTTTGCCGGGAGTGACACCTGCAACTATGTTGGTTCCATATTCCATCATCAGTTTTGTATGCCGCGTGCCAAATTTTCCCGTAATTCCTTGCACGATTACTGGTTGTTTTTGAAAATCACCCCCTGAGTTTTGTTTTCCTTTTAAAAGTTCAAAGATGTCCGTCATTTATTGACCTCCATAACAGCTTTGTTGATTGCCTCCTCAATGGACGGTGATAACTTTGTTTCACTATCCTTCAGCATTTCTTTTGATTTTTCTGATTCTGAACCCATTAATCTGGCAAAAACAGGTAAAATTATTATCTTGTCATCATAGGCTTTGAGAAATGCTGATGCTACAATAGTTGTTTTTACTATTCCACCATACAAATTTACTAAAACTGCCTTGACATTTTTCATTTTGCTGATTAGTGTTAAAGCTTCGTAGACAGATTCCTCTGTTGCAGTACCGCCAACATCTAGGAAGCAAGCAGCCTTTCCACCATTATCGGTTAGCATGTCAAGTGTTGACATTACAAGACCCGCACCGTTTCCAATAACAGCTATGTTGCCATCCAATTCTACAAGTGAAAATCCACTTTCTTCTGCCTTCTTTTCAAGCTCTGTCTGTTCATGATATTCTGCAAGTTCCTTATGTCTGAAGTTAGAATTATCATCAGTCATAATCTTGCCATCAAGTGCCATCATTGAGCCGTCCTTAAGGATTACCAGTGGATTAATCTCTGTCAATTCCGCTTCCTTTTCTACAGTTAATTTTGATAGTTTTTGTAAAATGTCTACAAAGTGAGGGATTGAATTTTCACCAATGCCAATTTCCTTTGCCACTTCTTCAGCAACTTTTTTTGTAACATCACCTGAACCAACTTCTCGAATCACCTGATCCTTTACTGATTCAATTTCAACTCCGCCTTCTGCCGAGGAAATTATTGTATAGCATCTCTTACTTCTGTTAAGGAATAATGAGAGATAGATTTCTTTTTCATACTCTGACATTTTTTCAAGTAG
>ARWO01000018.1 GCA_000402075.1 Thaumarchaeota archaeon SCGC AAA007-O23 | reverse complement strand
TGCTAAGAAACGAAAAAGATAAGCAATCTTTAACGTTGAAAGCCCCTTTTTTATTTTTTTAATTAAACCTAAGAGGACTTACTGCATTAACATGTGATATTTCTAAATTCGAATTTAGAAATATTGTAAATCTTACCCTTGATTCATACTAATTGAAGGCATAATGTATACATGTTCAGGCTTAATTTTGAAGATTATACGTTTTTCATTAATTCTTTTAAATGGATATTTTTCCAAATTCATGTATTTCTTAGCCAATTGATCAGCATGAATATAATCATAATCTGGAATAATTTCTATGACTGTACCCCTAATAGTGGTCATATCAAGAGGATTATCATGTGCCACTACACATACTGCTACACGTGAATCATGTAACACGTTTCTATGTTTTATTCTGCCTTCAGCAGTATTTACCAAAATATGACCATCCTGGTAATCACCCCAAACAGGGGTAAGTTGAGGAGAACCATCTAAATTGATTGTTGCAATAAAAATAAGATTTTTTTCCTGAAATAACCTCTCGACTTTTTGGTCCATAAATTAGTTAAAAAAATCTAGTATTTATTCGAGTATTTTTTTAGGTCAATATGAAAATCGAGATTTCATTCAGTGGCCATAAAAATATACTCTCATTACACAAAAAGACTATAGAAATCACAAAGGATGATGAATTAACCATTAATGGTGATTGTATTGTCGGCACAAATTCTAGCCTAGCATGTGTAGATCTACCAGAAAAATTCAAAAAAAAGATACAAAACCCGGACACAACGATTGTGCTTACTATTATAGCTGATGACTATTCTTTTTCAATACACGGAAAAGGATCAGAAAAATTAACACTAAAGCACCCAAATGACATAGTATTACGTAAAAGTGCGTTCACATGTTCTAGAACAATTGCTATAAAATGCGACAAAGCTTCAGACGATATACCAAGAGAAATGATAAAAAAACTTCAAAACCCAAAAACTAGTGGAAAATTAATTATAGAAATAAAATAATTACTTTTTTTCTAACAAATTAGTCATAGCTCTATTGATAATTTCCATAATGATGAAGTTGTTGTAATTAATTTGCTGTATTTTACGTGTTTTTGAAAAATTTTTTGAGATTGGGCCAACTATTTTACCAAGCTTCAATGATGTTTTTGATATTAGCTTTGAATAGTTTTTATCAAAATCTGCTGGTAATGTAAAATCCAAAAGTTTAGTAGAAGTACCATAATATTTGGTAATTCCGCCTCGTGCTTCTTCTATTTTGGATATTTCAATTAAGCCAGAATTTTTAAGAATTTCAATATGATGACGTATTGTTGTAACCGCTTTTTTGTAACCAAATTTTTTAAGACGACGAGTGATTTGTTCAACATTCAATTGTTTTTTATGCAACAACTGCACAATTTTTCCTCGTATTGGATCATCAAGCGCTCTGAATATCTCATAATTTGTTAAAATAATCCTATTTGTTGTTATTTCTTTCTCCATTAACAATGGCATATTTTACATACAAATATGCTCTTTAAAATAAAATCATGTTTAAGTTTATTAACTATTAGCAATAATTTCCTAATGCTACTATTATTATAATAATGCTACTATAATATTAGTAATAGATCAAAATTTCAAGAAATGAAAAGCAGCACGGTAAATATCACGTTTATGTTACTTCTTTGAAAACAAGATTAGAGTTAAAGTGTATTGCCAGTCATGCTCTCATATGCAGTGACATATCGGTGAGTCATTTTAGAAACCAAGTCGGATGGAATAGAAGGAGCCACAGGTTCTTCACCGCTTGAACGTGCATCATCAAATTTTTTCTGATAACCGTTCTCAGTCAACCAATCACGTAAAAGCTGTTTATCGTATGCCTGTTGTGTTTCACCGATTTTGTATTCATCTTTGGGCCATAAACGAAATTCATCTGGACCGATTGAATCAGCCAAAATTATTGCATCATTTTCTTTTCCAAATTCTAATTTTAGATCTGCTAGAATGAATCCAGCATCATTAGCAATCCGAGCCATTTTTTCATAGATTTTGATTGACTCTTCTGATAGCCAATCATATTCATCGTTAGTAACAAGTTTCTGCGAAATTACTTCTTCCCTATTTACCGGCATGTCATGCGCTGATTTAGTGGTAGGATCAAAAATTGGGTTTGGTAATTTAGCGGCAAGATCTGTTTGTGTATCATCTTCCAATGAAATTTTTCCATCCTTCCATCGTGAAACCAGACTGCCATAAAAATAACCGCGCACAACACACTCAATTGGAAGCATGTTAAGTTTTCTTACTACAATTTCTGTATCTGATTTTCTTTCTACAAAATGATTAGGCACATCAAGTTTCTTAAACCAATATTGGGCAAATTTGCAAAGAACTTCCCCTTTTTTTGGTATCTCATCTTTAAATTTTACATCATATGCTGAAACACGGTTACTGAATTTGAAAAGTAATTTACCATCTTCAAGTTCGTAGACGTCTTTAACTTTACCAGAGGCTAAAAATTTCAACTGTGATCAGTGTATATTGATATTATTCGTTATATGTAAATTAAGAGCCCATCATTCCAGGCATTGCTATTGGTTCTCTATACGCTTTATACACATCAATATTGCCATCTGCAGTTACTCGTACAAATTGTAAGCTATTCCCATCCGGTGGTGACAGTATCATAGTTTTACCAGGTTTTAATATTGAAATAAAATCTTTGTCGCTATCACCATAATCAATTGTAATGTTTGTTAAAGGGTTATTACCTGTATTTTGTATCATAACACGAGCTATAACAAAAAGACTTTGCTTTTCTTTTGTAGGATCAACCAAAATTGAGTTATCAGAAGTTACAGTAGAACCAGGAAATGCCATAGTGATTACTAAAATTATAACAGCTGCAGCACCACCAATACCACATCCTATCAAAATATTTTTTTGTGATGGAATACTTGTTTTTGATTTTGCGGGAAGTGTCATCGTGTTTCAGAATACAATGCTATCCTATAAGGTTAAAATTAATCATAAAATTCTACAATATCCATCATCTTTTTGGCTCCATCATTAAGAGGAATGATTTCTTCTGTTTCAATATTTACATTCCAAATATACTCCTGCACAGCATTGTATGTCTGGAATGTAAAATGAACATCATAAAACGAAACGCCTTTTTGCTCTTGCATATCTAGTACAGAAACTTCTAACATTGTATCATTATGCTTAAGTATTTTTTCGGTAGGATACGCATTTTCCCTTTGTGTTATTATTGCATCAAATAAATTATTACCAGAATCATCAGATCCTCTATACGATTTTACAATACTCCATGCAATATTTTGTTCATCACTTTCCAAATTTTCAACAAGTTTCTTTTCCAAGTCGCTTGGTGCAATCATATCAGGTACAATAAAAACAACGAAAAAAACTGCAGCCGAAAGATAAATGAAAGACCTCTTATTTAGAAATTTTTTAAGATCAGATTCTTTTTTAATTTTTTTGTCTTCCTCTCGTTTATCCTTTCGTTCTTCAACCATATTACAACTAATTTATTAGAAATGATGCTAAAAAAACCTAACTTGAAAACACATTAAACTTATTATTCGTTTTCCCGAATTTTTTTTGCGCATTCTTGTTGTTCAGTAAAGGAATGCTCTCTAAGTGGTTTATGACAAATTTTGCATAATGGATCCTGTGGACTCCCAGACTTTGGTGGTGTATTCATCAATTTTGACTAATAATAATATCACATAATACAAAATAAAGATAGATATTTGATGGTTATTTACAAAGTCCGATGGTAAAGGCTGTCTGCAAAGATTATGGATTCGATTGTGATTTTGTTTGTGAAGGTGATCTTGATTCGGTTATAGATGATTTTGGGAAACATTGTACCAAAGAACATGGAATTGAATATCAACCAGAAACCCTAACAAAATTCTTGATGAATAAGTAACTAATCAACTAAAAATTATAGATTCTCTTGCTCTGAAATTACAGAAAGAGTTGTAGTTGTATTAACATTTTTAACTTTTCTTATTTTTTTTGTAATAATTTTTCCAATTTCATTTTCTGATGCCGCTTCAATTTTTACAAGAATGTCATAATAACCAAAAGTGCCTTTGGCCTCTTTAACTATGTCAAATTTTAGCAAATCACGCAATACT
Source organism: Thaumarchaeota archaeon SCGC AAA007-O23 (assembly GCA_000402075.1). GTDB lineage: Archaea > Thermoproteota > Nitrososphaeria > Nitrososphaerales > Nitrosopumilaceae > Nitrosopelagicus. The sequence goes on along the minus strand of ARWO01000018.1, from coordinate 8,030 downwards.
TCCATTTCATGACCAATAGTACTTTGAACCAGTACATACGCAATATTCATTTACTATTCTCCGCCTCTATCTTAGTTTTAAAAACTGGTTTTATCCCTAACGAAGAATAATCTCCCGTTGCACATGTAAAACACATAGAATCTATCGGAATATCAATTGCACGTGCAAGATTTTCAGGATCATTATAACCAAGAAAGTCAGCACCTATATCATTTCGTACTTTTTCTATAAGCTGTACATCTGAATAATCCTTACCGTCAGTGTATGTTGCAAGTTCCTCTTGTGACGGAAAATCTATACCAGCAAAACATGGAAATTTAATCGGTGGGTATGTTATAACAAGACTAATCTTACGAGCACCACCCTTTCGTAATGCGTTAATAATTGCACGAGAGCTAGTACCACGAACTAAACTATCATCAACAACAACAACATGTTTATTCTCAATAATTTCTTGGATGGGAATAATCCATCTATTGATTTCTATTCTATCAGCTTGATGTGGTTCAATAAAACTTCTAAGTGGACCTTTTTTACTATACCGATCTTTTAGTAATCCCTCATCAAAAGGAAGACCAAGTTCTTGCGCATAACCTAACGCAGCTGGTCTAGCTGAATCTGGAACAGGAATAACTAAATCAGCGTCTTTGAACGGAAATTTTTTTGCAAGATATCGACCAATATTTTTTCTGGCCACGTATATGTTAGAACCTTCCATTTTACTTGATGGATGTGCAAAATATGTAAACTCGAAAGAACAATGAGCTCTAGATGTTTTAGTTGAAAACATTTCAGTTTCAATACCATTTTTACTTAATTTGATAAGCTCACCAGGTACAATATCACGTTCTAACTTAGCACCAATAGCAGACAATGCTGAAGATTCGGATGCAACGATATGTGTTTTGCCGTCTACTTTTTTTCCCATAACCATTGGTCTGAATCCTTTTGGGTCACGCGCTGCAAAAACAGAAGAATCATCAGAAAGAAAAGTGAAACAGTATGATCCCACCATATCATTTTTTAAAATTGACAGTGCTTTACCAAGATTACCTTTTTCCGAAATCAGAGAAACTAAACGCTGTGCCACAACTAAAGTATCGCTTGCATGTTGTGGTGTAAACGAGCATCCACCGACCATATTAGAAAGTTCCTCTACATTGGAAATTGTTCCGTTATGTGCAATACATAGATCCTTTACTTTTAGTGGTTGGGCATTATGTAAATTGCTTTTACCAATAGTAGAATATCTAACATGACCGATTGCAGCAAACGATGAATATTCTTCAGAGATTTTCTTAAATTCAGACGCAGATGCGGAAACTAAGCCCATTTTTTTTAAGGGTATTTTATTGGGTACTGCAATTCCCCATGCTTCTTGTCCCCTATGCTGCAAAGCACGCAATGAATCAATAAGCATAGGAATTACGTTAATTCCATCTTGGCTGAAAATTCCAACAACGCCACAATTTTCCTTAACCATGTTTCAATAAACCCTCCAACCCATTGAAATACCTTTTTTGTGCTAGATCAATTCTAAATTTAACTAGATTTTTTGATTCATGCTTAATATTTATTTGATCGCCAGAAAATTTTCCTAAAACAGCAAATGTGATTTTTTTCTTAGAAAGAATATGATTTATTTCCTCAATGTTTTTTTTATCAATTACTAACAAATAACGAGAATGACTTTCCGAAAATAATATTTTCTCGAAACTAAGATTTTTTTCACATGGTATTTTTTCAATATCAATAGTACATCCAATATTCCCAAAAATTGAAAGTTCTGATAATGCTATAGAAAGTCCGCCTTTTGAACAATCATGCACTGATTTAACAAGTTTATTTTTTATTAATGATAATACTGCAAGCATGTTAATTTTGGAATCCGTAAAATCAACTCTTGGACAAACTCCACCAATAAATCTGTGAATATACTCAAAATATTCAGAACCGCCAAGTTCGTCCTTTGTATCGCCAATAACTACCAAGCAATCATCATTATTTGGAGAGACGGACAAAAATGGAGTTTTGTCTTTAATCCCTAAAACACCAATAAGTGGAGTTGGTTTAATTGGACCTGATGGAGTTTCATTGTAAAAACTTACTTTGCCGCCAACACATGGTATCCTAAGAAATTTTGCATATTCAGTCAATCCCTCAAGTGATTCCATAAATGTCCAAAATATTTCTGGATTCTCAGGATTACCAAATTGAAGATGATCAACCATTCCAATTGGATTAGCGCCAGTACAAACAACATTTCTACATGCTTCCTCAAAACAACCAATTGCACCCTGTCTAGGATCAAGATAACAATGTTTAGGATTACCATCAATCTTTGCTGAAAGAAATTTTCCATTATCTAATCTTAAAACAGATGCATCAAAACCCGGTTTTACAACAGTTCTAATCCCAACCTCATGATCATACTGCTGAAAAACCCAGTGTTTACTTGCGATGTTTGGACTAGATAATAATTTTAGAATTATTTTTGAATAATCCAAAGTTTTTTTACTATATTTTCTTTTTTAATTTGTAACAGATATTTTGGTTTAGTTTTTTTCCTATCAAGTAATGGTGCCCGTGCAACAAATTCCGCTGGTAGTAAAGCTAATGTCTTCTTAGCCTTTTTTACATGCATCATTTTATCATTCTTAACATGTCCAATTATTGAGCATGTTACTCTGAATTTGTTACAAATTTGCCTTAGTTTTGATAATTTTTGCTTGCTTGTAATTATTAACATTCTTTCCTGCGATTCGGAAATCATTATTTCATCAGGTAACAATCCAGATTCTCTAGTATGCACATTATTAACATCCAATTCAATTCCAATTTCTAAACTTTCAGCAATTTCCGAAACTGCACATGATAATCCACCACCTCCCAAATCTTTCATTGCGTTAATACATTTTTCATTTCTTGCTTCAAGAATTGTTTCTATGATTAATTTTTCAATGAAAGGATCAGGAATTTGTACTGCTGATCTATCCTCACCTTCCAAAGAATCAGATGCAAATTGTGAACCACCTATTCCATCACGACCTGTAGAACCGCCTATAAGAACAACCAAGTCTCCTTTACTTGCATGATTTTTTATCAGCATATTTTTTTTCCCAAACCCTATAGCAGCAACATCAACCAACGCATATCCTTTGTAACAGTTATCAAATTCAACTTCACCGCCAATAGTTGGAATACCTAAACAATTTCCATAATCAGCAATTCCCGAAACTGCGTTTTTAAAAAGCCAACGTGCATGCATGTCATTTTCAATATCGCCAAAACGTAATCCATCAAGTATTGCAATAGGTCGAGTTCCAGCTGACAAAATATCACGAATAACACCGCCTACGCCTGTTGCTGCCCCACCAAATGGTTCAACAGCTGACGGATGATTATGACTTTCAATATGTACAGTAACAACATAACCATCACCAACGTCTAAAACACCTGAATCATATCCCTTTTCAAGTATTACACTTCTACCTGTAGTTGGAAGCATCTTCAGATGTTTTTTTGATGACTTGTATGAACAATGCTCTGACCATTCTGCTGCAATAATTTGTAATTCCATTTTTGTTAATTTTCTTTTAATTGTATCTTGAATATGCTTAATTTCGTGTTTTTGTAGACTCAATTTTTAACACCCAATGTATGTATCAACGATTCAAAAATTAATGATGAAGGTTTGTTATCTAGTGGATTAATCAATTTTTCAGCCGCACGCTCAGGATGCGGCATCATCCCAACAACATTACCATCCTCATTACATATACCAGCAATTTGTTCTATAGAACCGTTAACATGATCTTCATATGCAAAAACAATTTGATTGTGTTTTTTTAGATCATTCATTAATTGGGAATCAGCATAATATCGTCCCTCACCATTTGCAATTGGTATTGGTATTTTCTGATTCAATTGTAACTTATTTGTAAACGGGGTTTTGTTATTTTTTACAATTAAATTTGTCCATTGACACATAAAATTTAGTGACTCATTTTTTAGCAAAACTCCTGGTAATAAATTAGATTCAACCAATATTTGAAATCCATTACAAACTCCTAAAATTGGAATTCCTTTATTGGCCAGTTTTTTAACATCATTAATTACTGGACTATGTGCTGCTATCACACCTGCACGCAATCTATCACCATATGAAAATCCACCAGGTAAAACAACTGCATCAATGTTATTCGGTAAACCTTTCTCATGCCAATAATACTGTGTATTCAAATCAAAAACGTCAGATAAAACATGAAACATGTCACGGTCACAATTACTGCCAGGAAAAACTATTACCCCGACTTTCACAATTATGTTAATTATTTCACCTATAAAATTGATACACATAACCATGTTTTTATTTTGGAAAACATCAAGCCCAACATGGCACAAATTAGAGATATAATGGAAAAAAATGTTATAACTATTGAACATAATAAAACTGCATTAGATGCTGCACGCCTGATTTCTGAGAAAGATGTTAGTTTTCTAGTGATAATGAAAGACAACTCTCCAGTTGGTGTTTTATCTGAAAGTGATTTTGTTAAAAGATTAGCGGCAAATGACAAAAAGGCATCAGCTGTTAATATTTCTGAAATAATGTCAAGTAACTTCAGATGGGTGGAACCAGAAACAGAACTTGAGGATGCTATTCAAAAGATGCTTAATAGTAATATACGAAGGTTGGTTATCCTAGATGATAACAAGCTAGTTGGTGTTATCACACAAACCGATTTAACTGGATTTCTTAGAGACAAATTATTAGTAGATAAAACAATACAGAATATTCAGAAAAACTAGTTTGTTTTAGTTTCGATTACGATATTACTTACAAGCGGATTAAATATCCTTAATTCTTGGCAAATATTCTCAACAGTTTTTTCTGCCTTTTTTTTGTCACTTGCTTCTATCATAAATTTTAGTATTTTTCCAACACGGATTTTTTTTATTGAAGAATTTTTACTTTTTAATACTAAATCATTCAAAATTGTGTCACCCTCTGGATCACTGATATTAGGTTTATTTTCGATTATCACATGTACAACATACGTTGACATGATGAAACTTCAAGTCAAAACATAATATGTGTACTGCCGTAATAAAATATCATGCCGAACGGCTTCTAGACCTACCTTTTTTTCTTTTATACTGTCTAGCCTTCCTTTGTTTCTTAGATGCCATACTAAAATTCCAGATAACTAGTTTTTGAACCTATACATCAACAAAAATGTATTAGTAATGGTTGATATGAAATTGGTTACATGACTCGGTTTAGATATTGGAAACTAACCAGTGATGATGCTAAAAAATTAACACATGATGTGGAAAAAATTCTTAATTGGGAAATTAAGGGTGTGAGAAAACCTGAAAGTGATGCAAAGTTCATTGGCATATTTTTGTACCGTAATGGAACACCATACAATTATGAAACGATAAATGGAATTGTTTACTATCATAACAATATTGATAGAAATGAATTACCAGATATAACAAAATTTCTTAAAAACCGATTTGGAGGTGAAGTAGTAGAAAAGGATGACAGAATATTCCTCAAAAATTCAAAAGAGATCTATACTGGTAAAGAGATTGGGGAATTAGCAGAGGAGTGTGATGCAAAATTCAATACTGAATCTGCCATATCAATTGAATTGAGTGATGTTACACAAGATAATCTAACAGAGTGGGGTTATCCTAGTTCTAAGCTTCTTCCTATTCCTGGTAAATAATTAATAATGAAAAACATGTAGAGAGTTAAGATGTCAGAGCTAGATGAAATTTATGTGCATTTAAACGAACTTAGAACACGAGTCTTACGAATAGTAATTGTAGTTGGTATAATTGCTATATTTTTAATGACATTCCACCTTGAAACTATGACATACAACGATATTACATTCTATTATCCCACTCCAGAACCACTTGACAACATTGCTGCACAACTTACTAACTATTTCGAGATTAATTTGGTACCAGAAGGTGTACAATTAATACAAACTGCACCAGGCCAAGCATTTTTTGCGCAAATCTATATTGCTGGACTAGTTGGTCTTGTTGCTGGCACACCAGTAATTATTAGAGAAATTGTAAGCTTTCTAAAACCTGCATTAAAAGAAAATGAGATAAACGTTGGAAGAACAATTACTGCCCCTATCATGGGTCTTTTTGTTTCTGGCTGTCTATTCGCGTATTTTGTTGTAATACCATTCATGTTAGAATTTTTATACAAATACGGTGCCTCATCAGGTCTTGTTACATTTTTGAATATAATGGATTTTGTCACATTTGTATTACAATTTCTATTAGCATTTGGATTATCATTTCAATTACCAGTGATTATGTATGCTATTAGCCAGACTGGTATGACTGATGCAAAATTTTGGCGAAAAAACATACGATATGCAATTATTGTCATTGTAATTTTTGGTGCACTAGTAACACCTGATGGTAGTGGTGTAACAATGTGGTTTATAGCTGGCCCAATGATTGGATTATATCTAACAGGTATGATTCTAGTAGAGCGTAAAGAAAAACAAACAGTGAAGACTTAAATTTGTAATTTAGAAAGTGAGATCAAATGCTTGGTGGAATGGAACTGGTAATACTTGTGGTTGTAATTGGTGTCTTAATCTTTGGTGCCGCAAAAATCCCTAAGCTTGCAAAGACGTTTGGTAAGGCAAAATCTGAATACAGAAAGGGTGAAATTGAAGGCGATAATGAATTGAAAGATTTCAAGGAAAAAAAGAATAACGAAACGTCTTAACTACATAATTTTAATTTTTTGAACCCCATCTAGTAAAAAGATCATGTTCAATATCAAACTGGTCTAAACATTTACCTACAATATGATTTATCATATCATCAATTCCTTTAGGCTTTGTATAAAATTCTGTAACCGGTGGAAGTATTACAACACCCAGTCGTGCTAACTTTAACATGTTTTCTAAATTAATAGCAGTTAACGGCGTTTCACGTACTACAAGAATTAATTTACGTGACTCCTTTAATGTTACACCAGCTGCACGTGCAACCAACGTCTCGTCATACCCATTTGCAACACTAGACAATGTTTTCATACTACATGGAATTATTATCATTCCGTCAATCTTGTGTGTTCCACTTGAAATATTTGCCGCCATATTAGCCTCATCAGAATTTTCTGTGGCAAGAGATTTTACATAATTAATATCATGATCAGTTTCCATTGAAATGCATTTTTGAGCCCATTCCGACATTATCAGATGGGTTTCAATGTTTAAATTTTTGAGTATCTCAAGTAATCTAATTCCATAAATAACACCAGTACTGCCAGTTATTCCAACCACTAATTTCATACATTCACTTGAATATCAGATAATTTTAATGAATATGTAATAAGCGATTAAATATTAGAATCGAGCATGTCTGTTTCTTTTTCTTTACGCTTGTTAAGCCAAATTTTTACTCCGGCAGCAGCCATACCTGAAAATAAAATCAATCCTACAAGAATCATTTCAATATTCATGTTATATTTTAGAAATGTGTTGGCTAAAAATATACTCAACTTCATATTATGGCTACAATATAATTAAAATGTGATTAGAAGACCTGAGATTCAAAAAATTGTTAACGGTTATGATGATCTTAGAATCGCAGTTCTTGGAAGCCATTCTGCACTAGAAATAATGGATGGTGCAAAGGATGAAGGATTAGACACGATTGTTTTTTGCCAGAAAGGCAGAGAAACACCTTATCAACGATTTGATAGAATTGCCGACGAAATTAAGATCTTAAAAAAATTTAATGAAATGTCATCAACAAAAAATCAAAAAATGTTAAGGGATACTAATACAATAATTGTTCCACATCGATCCTTGACCGCATATCTTGGTTACAATGTGATTGAAAATTCACTGAAAGTCCCAATATTTGGTAATAGAGCACTATTTCAGGCTGAGGAGCGTAACAATAAAAAAATCAATACTATCTACTAAAAAAAGCCGGGATAAAATACCCAAAATTTTAAAATCCAAAAGACATTA
>ARWO01000017.1 GCA_000402075.1 Thaumarchaeota archaeon SCGC AAA007-O23 | reverse complement strand
GCGGAGACAACTCCAACAACTAGTTAGATTTTCTTGCAATTACCTGATGATCTTCGTGATCAACTAAAAAATCCATTAGGAAATTTAGTCAGTGATAATGATCCAAACAAAGAAAATATCATAAAAAAATTTTTTGCTGAATCAGTTATAATTACAGTAGGAGATAGGACAACTGAAAACATGTTACAATTGGGTCTCAAACCGCAGATTCAAATCATAGATGGTCTCGAAAAACGTAATCAGCGTATAGTTCCTGTTGATGATACAATAAACACGAATCTGTCCTGCAGAAATCCGCCTGGTGAAATAACTGAGGAAAGCATACAAGTTATTCAAAAGGCGTTTTCTAGTGAACCACCAGTTAGAATCACAGTAGATGGGGAGGAGGATCTTCTTGTTATACCTGCATGTATCTTTGCACCTGAAAATTCTGTCGTGATGTACGGTCAGCCGAACGAGGGCTTGGTTATTGTTACAATCACGCCTGAAATACGAGCGAAGGTTCAAAAAATACTTGATGTAATGAACTAGGGGTATGATGAGACGGTGGCTGTATGATTTATGATTACACTACTAAACTCTGACCCTGCTTTGTAAAGGTAAACCAAGATCAAAACAACAATTGACATCATACGATAAACTAACATTTTGACATTAGATTATGTGAAATTAGATCCAGACCTTAGACTTGGAATTTGTGAAAAAGTTGGAATATACGCTAAGCGCTTTTCTATTCCAGAACCCAAAATACTTCTTACTACACGTGAAGTTCTTGATATGCCAAGGGAGATGACAGAGGGTGCACGTACTTCAGCCTACAAATATTTAGGTCTCTCATACAACAGGCAGAACCTCATATTCCTAAATATTAGGAAAATTTCTGATGAGAAGGATCTAGAGAATACGATCGTGCATGAATTGATCCATCAAAGATTTCCATACCTAAGCCATGGAAAGAGGTTTAGCAAACTTGTTAGGCAAGGCTTACGAGGGAAGAATTTTCCACCATATCAAAAAAGAAAATTAATTGACTAAAAATTTTTGCTTGATGATTTATATTTACAATAATTTCGTTTTTCAATTATAAGATGGCATTTCAAGATACTTTACCTCTACCATTAGAGGTTCTCTTGCCGGTTATTGCGGCAATAGCCTCATTCTCAGTTGCTGCGATATATACTGGATGGGTTGCAAAACAGAAACCAGGGACAAAAGAAATGCTTGAAATTTCTGACGCTGTACGTCAAGGCGCTGCTGCGTTTCTTAGGCGTGAAATGAAAATTATTGTTCCAGTAGCAATTGGGTTAGCTGTAATTATCGGATTCTTTATCGGTGAATCAAATGGAATTGCATTTGCGGTCGGCGCAACATTATCTGCAGTTGCTGGATTTATCTCTCTAAAAGTTACTGTGAAAGCAGCTGTTAGAGCAGCCAACGCAACAAGTTCTGGATTAGGTAAAACATTTGCAATCGCTTTTAGAGGTGGTGCAACTGTTGGTCTTGCGGTTCCAGCTATGGCATTGGTTGCTACTGCTATATTGTACATGATATACCCAAATCCAATTACTATTGCAGGTGTTGGAATTGGTGCAAGCCTAATAGCATTATTCATTAGAATTGGTGGTGGAATATTTACAAAAGCTGCAGATATGGGTGCAGATTTGGTGGGTAAAGTTGAAGCCAATATTCCAGAAGACGATCCCCGCAACCCTGCCACAATTGCAGATAATGTAGGTGATAATGTTGGTGATGCAGCAGGAATGGGTTCCGATGTTTACGAGTCTTACATTGTAACTATTTTGGCATCATTACTAATTGCTGCACTAATAGGTTCACCAGAAAACTTTGCATATCCTATATTGATTGGTGCATCTGGATTAATTGCTTCAATTATTGGTACTGCTACAATTGGAACAAGAAAGATTACGGATGTAATGAAACCTCTCAACATCTCATTTTATGTCACAGCAGCAATTGCAATTACGTTAAACTTTGTATTCACATACATAATTCTAGGTACAAGCCCAATTGCATATGCATTATTTGGCGCTACTGTGATAGGTGTGATTCTCGTTCCTGTCATTCAAAAGATCACAGATTATTATACAAATTATAAGTTCAAACCAGTTAGAGAAATCTCAGAATCTGCAAAGTGGGGCTATGCATCACTCACATTAATGGGAATCATAAAGGGATTACAATCAACTGGACCATTTATGATTGCACTAGTTGCAGCAATCATCATATCATTTGCTATATGTTCTTCAGCAGCGCCTGAAGGCTCTGACCCATTACTTTATGGAATATTTGGAACATCACTCACTGCGATGGCAATGTTAAGTCTTGCAGGAATTGTTCTTGCTATTGATGCGTTTGGTCCAATTGCAGATAATGCAGGTGGAATTGTAGAAATGACTAAAATGGGTGAAGAGAATCGTAAAATCACAGATGAAATTGATGCTGTTGGAAATACTACAAAGGCAGTGACTAAGGGCTTTGCAATTGCAAGTGCTGCATTGGCAGCATTAGCAATGATTCAGGCATTTCAATTTGAAGCCACACATTATTTCAGTGAAATGGTTATTGATTATGGTCTCTCAAACCCTGCAGTAATTGTGGGCTTGCTTGTTGGAGGATTAATTCCATTCATTATAACTGGTCAATTAATTAGCGGTGTTGAAAGGGCTGCAAAGAGAATGGTGGATGAAGTACGAAGACAATTCAAGAATGATTCTGGAATACTTGCTGGAACATCAAAACCTGATTATGCAAAATGTGTTGACGTAGCCACTGTTGCTTCGTTAGGTGAACTTTGGAAATCAGCATCAATCGCTGTGGCTGCACCAATTGTTGTTGGGGTATTATTAGGACCAGCTGCAGTTGCAGGTCTACTTATGGGTGCTGTAGTTACTGGAATATGCCTTGCATATCATTTGGCAAATACTGGCGGTGCATGGGATAATGCCAAAAAACTCATTGAGATGAAGGGTGAAAAAGGTACTGAAGAACACAAAGTTTCAGTTGTAGGAGATATTATCGGTGACCCTTACAAAGATACTGCAGGTCCAGCATTAAACACTGTAATCAAACTACTTAACACAATTGCAATAGTCTTTGTTCCTGTTTTCTTTGCGGTAATTATACTTTAGAATTTTTAAAATAAATTAAAAAATAATTTATGGGCATCCTTCCATTTTTTGAATGAAGAATCCCTTTTCCTTGATTTCGTTCTCAACTGGTTCTGGCGCTCCTTGTGTGTGACAAAATTGGCATTCCGCTCCTGTCACCTGTGCATCACCTTCACCAACTGTTGCTAGCCACTGTTTTGCATATTCAAGTGCTTTTTCAAGTTCCTTTACTTCTGTTATAACATCAAAGTGCATTGTATGACCATCTTTGGCTTTAACATAAGTGTCGTAGACATGTATATCCATTGCCATAATATTGCATAAAATCAGGGAGTATTTAATCTAAACAATTAATCTATTTTTATTGAAATTTCTACCAGATCAGAATCTAGTAAGTATGCCTTAAGATCATTATTTACACCTGAAAATATTATCCACGGCACAGGATTATTTTGCATGAATTTTTTATCAGTACTTGAAGGAATTGCGTCTGAATTAGGATGAGAATGAAATACGCCAACTAACTCTAAATGCATTTTTTCGGCAAGTTGGTATCCTTTCAATAGTTCTTCCGGTGAAATTGTAAAATTTGTTTTAGAGTTGTCCATGTTTTCTGTGAGGAAAATCTCTTTAACATTCCAAGCACCATCAATTTTTTCTCCAAGTAGCATAGCACATGACTCACTAGGTTGCTGTCCTATCGCATGAGTAACTAATTCATTCTTTTCTTCTTGCGTTAAAACTATACATTCCAACCTGTTTATTCAACAGGTTCTTCTATTACAATGCTTGCAACCATCCAAGGATGAACTACACACATGTATTCATAAGAACCAATATCTAGTTTATTTGAATCAAGTAGGAATCTTTCACCAGCGTTAAGTATGCTAGAATCGAAAGTTTCCCCAAAGTCTAGCGAACTAGTAACAGTATGCATTACTTCATCATTATTTGTCCATTGAATTACAGAACCTTTTGAAATCGTAGCAACATCTGGGTCATAATCTGGGTTTCCTTGTTCATCAGAGCCTGCTAAGATTGAGATAGCAAAAATTTTACCCTCAGGAATTTCTTGAACAATCTCTTCAACAGCCTCCTCAACAGCTTCTGGAAGCAAGTATCCAGTGGGACCAAGTATACCAAAGCCGAAAAAGACTGTAATACCTAAACCGATAGCAAATATGAAGATTAAACCAACAGGCTTGACATACTGTGGCATCTTCGTAGCCATGTATGCTATGACAATACCTGGCACGGTAATCATCATTAAGAGTCCTGCAATTGTTGGCAGCGTAGTACTTTCACTTCCTACGAATCCCATAGCGCCAAATGATAAAATTATGGATATAGTAACTAAAACCGTAGCTTTTGTTCTGTTTGATGTTGATACCCCACCATCTAGAATTCCAGCACCCAAGAAGATTAACCCGAAGAAAAATAAGAGGCCAGTAAGTGCATGCATTCCATCTATGAATGTGTGTGCTAATCCTGAATATGATGTAACAAGACCAGCCATTCCGATTGCAGTAAGCCCACCACCGGGCATAACTAGTTCCCAATTACTCATTTAAGCTTGATGAGAAGTGCTAGATAATTAATCGTTTTGCACAAGAATTGATCGATTCGAATAAATTAAATCATATATCCTAATGCCAACAATAGTTGGGATTAAAAGAGATATTCGAGGTTTCAAAGCCCAGAATAATAATTTTGCTTGTTATAACAGCTGTTACATCCATGTATGCTGGAAGTAAATTTGTAGGCCCTGAGATAGGCTATTTAGAAATTTTACATATTATAATTGCTGGTTCCCTTGCCTCAGCTGGTTCAAGTGCCCTCAACCACTATTATGACAGAGATATAGATTCAAAAATGAAGCGGACAAGTAACAGACCAATACCATCTGGCAGAAGTAAGGATACAACAGTTCTCGTTTATGGACTTGGGGTTAGCATAGTTTCTGTTATTTATGCAGCGTTCATAATCAATCCTATCTGTGCCTTCTTTGTAGCCTTGGGAATTTTCTTTTATGTTATAATTTATACAATGTGGCTTAAGCGTCTAAATTCCTCAAATATTGTAATAGGTGGCTTTGCTGGTAGCGCTGCATCCATGGCTGGATGGTCTGCCGCTACTGGCTCAATTGACATTTTAGGATTTTTAATAGGATTTTTGGTTTTTGTATGGACACCATCACATTTTTGGTGTCTTGCAATGAAATTACGTGATGACTATGCAGAAGTAAACGTTCCAATGCTACCTGTATTGATTGGTATGGAAAGAACATCAAAATACATCCTTGCTAATACGATTATACTTTTACCATATTCGTTGTTGTTGTATGCATTTGGTATGGGTATTGTTTATACCATAATCGCATCTATCGCAGGTGGTCTTATGTTGATATATCATTACAAGCTAACAAAGACACCAACATCAGATTTTGCATGGAAGGCATACAAAGTAACTGCCCCTTATCTCACTATCATCTTTGTAGGAATTGCATTAGACGCAGCTTTTCATTTTAGATTCTAGTTAAACATCAATATTAGATTCAGGAAAACTATTTTCATAGTCTTTTTCTAATGTTTTTTTGTTCTGCATTTCAACGTCATCCTCTTCTTCTTGCTTGGAAACAATCGCTATTCTACGTGTGTCCTTAGTAAGCCAGTTTACATTTATCAATCCCATTATTTCCATATCAAGTAATATTTTATTAAAAAGACCGTCTGATAGATTGTAACCATCTTTTATTAGCTTCTTAGCAAGCGTTTTATCAGTAATAGAACCTAATTCCTTAATTTTGTCAATTACTATATTCTTGTATTTTACAGTCAATTTTATCTGTAAAATGTATCACCAGAAGACTTTGGAATTATATTTGAAACTTCGGACTTGATGTCATTGTACCACTTGTCAATTTCTTTAGTGATTGATGGTCTAACCCTCTTTAATCCCAATGCGAAATCATTACTGCTTATATTTAGAGAATCTCTTTGCATTGCATTAACAGCTGCCTCTCTACATAGTGATGCCAAATCAGCTCCAGTATAGTTTTGTGTAGACACTGCAATCTCATTCAAGTTAATATTGTTTGCAAGCGGCATACCATCTGTTAATATTTTAATTATATCTAATCTGCTTTTTTCGTCCGGTGGCTGAACAAACAAAACAACGTCAAGTCTACCATTACGTAGCATTGAATTGTCAATTAAGTCAGGTCTGTTTGTAATCCCAACTACTACTATGTTAGATGTTCCACTATCTTCCATTTCAGTCAACATTTGGCTTAGCACTGTTTCCCCACGATTGTTTTCATCTTTAATTTTAGATTTTGCAAGTGAATCAAGCTCATCAAAAATAACAACACATGGTGCAGCCGCTTTTGCTTTACGGAAAATTTCTCTAATTGCCTTTTCAGATTCACCAACCCATTTTGACAATATCTCCGGTCCTCTAACAAGAATCATATTTGCACCACATTCAGCCGCTAATGCTCTAGCAAGAAGTGTCTTTCCACAACCTGGTGGTCCATAAAGTAATACACCTTTAGGTGGTTTGACACCCATCTTTCTAAATTTATTAGGTGTGTTGATAGCTGCAACCATATTATCTTCCAATATCTTTTTCTCGTCGTTTAATCCACCTACATCATTCCACCAAACTTTTGCCCGTTCAACATAAAACTGTCGCATAGCTGTTGGAATTACTTCTAGTGTTGCATCGTAAAAGTCACGCAATTTTATTTCCATTGATTGTAATATCTTTGATGGTATACGCTCGTTTTCAAGATCAATTTCTGGTAGATAACGTCGTATCGCCTTGATGGCACTTTCTCTACATAACGATTTGATATCTGCGCCAGTATATCCATGAAGATCACTTGCAAAGTTTTTCAAATCAATATCTGCCGCAAGAGGCATTCCACGTGTATGTATTTGTAAAATTTCTAATCTTCCATCTGCATTAGGAACAGAAATTTCTAACTCTCTATCAAATCTTCCAGGTCTTCGTAATGCAGGGTCTAAACTATCAGGACGGTTTGATGCACCAAGTACAATGACATTACCCCTTTCAGTTAATCCATCCATCAGTGCTAAAAGTTGCGCAACTACTCGTTTTTCAACATCGCCATAAACCTCTTCTCGTTTTGGTGCAATCGCATCAATCTCATCAATGAATATAATACTAGGTGAGTTATCTTTTGCTTCTTTGAATATATCTCTAAGCTTGGCTTCTGTTTCCCCATAGTATTTGTTCATAATCTCCGGTCCATTAATTAAATACATGTTAGCATCTGATTCACTTGCAATAACTCTAGCAAGAAGTGTCTTTCCACAACCAGGTGAACCATAAAGTAATACACCGCTATGAGGCTCAACTCCTAACCTACTGAAAAGTTCTGGATGTCTTAATGGCAACTCAACAATTTCTCGCATAGCCTTAACCGTATCTCCCAATCCACCTATTTCCTCATATGTGATACGAGTTCTCTTGTCAGTTGCCGTTTCAGAAAGTATTTTTAGAATGGAAGAACGCTCAATCTTAACAATTCCTTTTGGTGTTGTATTGCTAACCTTGAACTCCATCGAGTTTCCCAAGATCATTACTGAAATCTCATCGCCTATGCTCAACGGTAGTCCTTTCAATCTATTTTTAACAAAGTCAGTAAACTCTTTGTCTATAGTAACTACTTCATTAATTGGCATAAGTTTCACTGTCTTTGCAGTTTTTACCTTAACCTTTTTCACATAAACTACATCACCAAGTGCTGTTCCAATGTTTTTTCTAGTTTGTCCATCAAGTCGAATAGAATCTGGGTTTTTTTCATCCTCATCAGATGGCCATACTATGGCACAGCTTGTTTTGCTTCCCTTTAGTTCAACAATGTCACCAGGTGCAACATGCAGGTAATCCATAGCATTATGACCTATTCTAGCTCTTCTTTTTCCAACATCTCTTTGCTTAGATTCTTCCACTCTCATTTGCAATAGGTTTTTTTCATTCGCCAAGAAATCACCTATTTCATATCAACTGACATTCTACTCATGTTCAGAACTTCAAATTCACTAACTCCTTTTACATCCTTTACTGCATTCTCTAGTGAATCCATCTGACCTTCCTTATCATCCAAAACAAATTCTGCTTTGATAAAATGTAAACCAAAAGCAAGCGGTTCCAATTGGTGATTTTTAAGTTGAATTCCGTCTTTTAATGATCCTTTGATAGTCTGTGCTAATTCGTTCAAATCAACCTCTATCCCAGTTGGAAGAATTTTTGTGATCAATAATAATTGCGCCAATTTCTAAGGTCCTTGAAAGTTACAGGATGAGCATGTATAATTTCTTACTGCTATTCTACAACTTTCACATCGCCAAATAAGATCACCATTATCACAGTTTGGGCAATCAAATTTTACACATTTATCATTAGGCATAATATGTCGGTGGCAACAACTACATACAGGTAATTCAAGATTTGTTGACATACACAAATCGCTGTCTATTAATTGAATTTATACCTTGCTCGGCTTTGTATGTGAATAATTCGTTAGCAGACGTTTGATTTCTGTGCTCATGATATTTTGAGCAGCACTTAGAGACTTGCGCATACCAAGCAATTTTACAATGGATGTTGCATGAAAGTCAAAATCATCCTTGTTTGAAATTTCAGATGTAATCTCCGGTGTTATCGTATCAAAAATCATGTCAACTGTTTTGTTATCAACTTTCTCAAGAATTTTTCTAGCTAGACGTTGTTTTTCAAATTCTTTACCAAATTTATCATGCCAAAATTTTTGATATTGCTGAAGCTGAGAATACTCATTTGTTTCTAAATATTTTGTAATCGCATTTCCCGCCAAAATTCCACCCATTCCACAAGAATAAATTCCTCCTGCAGTAGTTGGTTTTGATTGCCCCGCTGCATCACCCGCTATTACTGCATCTCCGGAAACAAAATTCTTGATTGGTCCTTTAATCCATATTGGCGCAAAAATTTTTCTTATAGTTGAATATTTTCCTTTGTTTCTTAGGAATTCCTCCATCATATTGGATACATTAATCTCTCTTCCAGCAACGCCCACTTTACCTACCCCCTTTCCAGATGGAATTATCCAAGCAAAAAAACCTGGGTATTTTATTTGATCAAAATATACTTCAACTTTGCCATCTGTTATCCAATCTGCATAAACTTCGTATTGTGCAGATAGTAAAATTCCATCTCTTTGATCATTAACCAAAGCACCAACTCCTCTACAGTCAACTAGAATCTTACAACCAATCTCATCAATCGATGTTCTAACACCATGCTTAGTTTTTTCTTTAAAGCTTGTCTTAACCCTAATCTCAGCGCCAGATTGTTGAGCCTGCAGTGCTACTTGTTTGTCAAGTTCTCTCCTGTTAACTACAACAACTTCCTGTTTTTTCGAATTTATTTCGATGTGTTTTCCACTTGGTGAATAAATTAGAGCAGAATTAATCATAGAATCAAACGTTTTTTGTGTTGGTTCTATTCCCATGTCATTTAACGCTGATTTGCTTACCAAACCACCACAGTGGTCAGGAGTTCCAACCTCAAATCCTTCCTCTAGAACCAAAACAGAATATCCTTTTTTTGCTATCTCCCTGGCTGACATTAGCCCAGAAATACTGCCCCCTGCAACTACTACGTCATATTCTTCCATAAAGACTCAAAATGCACATTAATACAATTATGTTTCGAATAAATTGCAAAGTTTTTCATAATGCAGAGTTTTTGTATGTATATGGCAATAAAACAGGTTATTGTAGTAAGAACTGATCTCGATATGGGAAAAGGAAAGATTGCTGCCCAAGTTGGTCATGCATGCGTATTGGGAGCGGAGCATGTTAGAAAGTCTAATCCTGAATGGTTCTCAGTGTGGTGGACAGGACAAGAAAAAATTGTACTAAAAGTTGCAAATCTAAAAGAACTTGAGCAGGTAAAACAAGGTGCAATTGAATTTGATGTACCTTGGTCTGAGGTGACTGATGCAGGTCACACACAGATTGCTTCCGGAACAACAACGTGCATATCCATCGGTCCTGCACCTGAAGAAAAAATCGATAAGATCACTGGAGATTTAAAACTTTTATAATATTTTCATATCGATGGCAATCAGATATAACATGGCAGTTTAGAATTTTCACTGTGAAAACAAGAAAAAAAGGAATTCTCTTCTTTGCAGTTGTAGCGGGTATTATGTTAAGTTCTGCAATTACACTAGCGGTAAACCCTGCACAATGGCTTGGGGATTCTAGCGATTTTGATGAGATAACTGCAGAAGAATTGGATGCTTTTGATCTGGATGCCCTTGGTCTAGAACTTGGATATAGTGGTGATGAATTATCACAGTTTTGTTCTACAAATGAACTAGCAGGGTCAAACGAACATGTGAAAGAATACAAAATACCCACTGCATGCACACAACCTCTTGCAATTACGGTAGATCATAATGGTATAGTGTGGTTTGCACAAACAAACACTGGTAAGGTTGCAAAATTTGAGCCGCTAACGGAAACATTTACTGAATATGATAACTCAGTATGGGAAAATGTAGAAAAAATATTCATTACAAGCGCTATTGAAAATAACGTAGAACCAACAAAATTGCGTTCTATGATGTGGGGAATAGATTATTTTCCTGATGGCAGCGTATGGTTTACTGATGAAGCAACAGATGCAATATGGAAATTCTCGATAAATGACGAATCATATAATAGAATTTCTTACTCACAAACTGGCGAAGATAAATCGTCACTTCCACAAAAATTAGTTATTGAAGGTTCAAAAATTATAATTAATGATTTTACTGGTGGCAGGCTTTCATTTTTAGATTATGCACAAGATGAGCAAGGATTACTGCACTATGCAATTCCTTCTGTTATGGAGGATGCTGTAACTAGCGACTTTGCAATTGATTCAGACAAAAATGTTTGGTATACAAACTGGGTTCCAAGTGGGCAGGGTATTCTGGTAAAGTTTGATAATCCTGGATATGAGTTTCAATCAACGCAGGGTGAAGTAACTCAAGGTCTTCTTCTTCAAGATTTTATTGAGTGGTATAATTTTCCAGTAGGGCTTACTACTCCAAATGGCGTTGCAGTTGGACCAGATCAGAAGATTTGGTTAGCTGATACATCAAGTAATTACTTTTTCAGCTTTGATCCTAAAACCGAAGAATTTACAAAATATGTTACATCTATACCAACAATTGATTCCTACGGCGATGCATCAGGTTTCATAAAAAATCCGGTGTCAAGACCATACTGGATTGAACATTATGATGGTAATCTCATTATGAATGAACATAATGCAAACAGAATTGGTGTGTTTAACCCATCCTCTGAAACATTGGTAGAATACACGGTTCCTTCAAGAAACCCAAACTGGGCTGACTGTGAAGGAATTGAGTATTGTGGAGTTGCTCAGGTTTTTGACTTTGCGGTTGCCGGCGAAAAAATTTGGTTTACTGAGTGGGTTGAGAACAACATTGGCGTTGTGGATACATCAATCCCACTTCCTTTTTCCATCGTCATTGATAAGGATGAGATTACTTTGGAGAAAGGGCAAACTATTCAGATCACACTTGAAGTCACCAAAACCGGAAGTGCTCACACGTATGATGCCAGTGTAAACTCTTCATCAACATCTACATTTTCAGACATAGTCATCACACATGAAAATAATTTTTCACTTTCTGACAAAACAACTATCTCAGTAGAAATCATGGTAAGTGAGCATGCATTATCAGGCACGCATAAAATTCTTCTTGGTGCATACACTGATGACATTGCTGTTTCTCAGTTTATCACAGTGACAGTAATGTGATCCCAAAAATTGATTCTGAGATTGGAATATTAGCATACACAACAGATTTTTCTGGCTGTGGGGGAACAATACGAAACCAAAAAGCCGATTTCAACGTTTCAGAATTAATAACAGAGAAGTCTAGTTCTAGGATTTGTTCAGAATCTGGTTTCGCTATATACAAATTACAAAAAAATGGAATCGATACTTATCATGCTTTAGCTGAAATTTTTAGAAAGCGTGGTATTCGACTAAAATCTCTTGGTCTCAAGGATGCTTCTGCGATAACAGAACAATTTGTGTTTACAACATACAAAACTGATAAGCATATTGAAATTAATGAGTCAAAATATAATTTAAAAAAAGTTGGATTTACGGATAAGATATTATCAAAAAAAGAGATGATTGGTAATCATTTTCAGATAAAAATTGATGGGGCATCAAACGAATTAGTCAAGTTCAATGAATTTGATAAAATTTTAAATTTTTATGGTTATCAGCGATTTGGTTCGCGCAGACCTGTAACTCACCGCATTGGAAGATCGTTGATACAAAAAGACTTTGCAGGTGCGGTAGATCTTTTACTGTCTTTTACTTCTGAATATGACAGTACTGAAAATACCAATCTACGAGAGTTAATGTCTGATGTTTCAAAATATCCTGAAGCTCTAAAAATAATTCCAAAAGGCATGGATCTTGAAAAAATTGCACTAAAGGAAATGATAGAACATGGTGATCCAGTTAAGGCCTTGCGTGCTTTACCATTATCAATTAGACGATTTTTTGTTCAGGCATACCAATCGTATATTTTTAATCAAACACTGAGTATGTCTTTTGATGCTGGTGAAGAATTATTTTCTCCGCAATCTGATGATGTCTGTTACAATAAAAATAATGAGTTAGGAAAATTTGAAAATGATCCTTCACAGAGGTTATCTATTCCTTTTGTAGGATACTCGTATTACAAAAAAACGCGTTTCCATTATTACATTGAAAAAATTTTACGTGATGAAGGTATCACGCATAAGGATTTTTTTTCTAAGGAAATACAAGAAATAAGCAATGAGGGCGGGTTTAGAAATTCTTCCATAAAGTGTGACGACTATGAAGTAAAAGACAACATTGTTTCATTTTCACTTTCTAGGGGGTCATTTGCAACAATCGTCCTTCGTGAGATAATCAAGCCTGAAAATCCACTAACTTCAGGATTCTGATCTTTAGGTAAACAGAATTGATCAATTAACTAAATGATTTTTTTGCTTCGTGTTTAATCCATATTTTCCTAGTATTTCGCATGTCAAATTGGTTAGCAACAGACGAGTCTGATTCGATATTCGTTCGTTATTCCACTTTTATTATTTTCTCTATAGCTGCTATATCTGCCCTAACTCTGTTCGTCATATTCCAGCCGATGATTGAAGGTGTCACTACGGAAGCTCCAATAATAGTGCCAATCATGTTCATACCAACATTCATTGTGGGATTTCTTTACGGATTGAAGATTACTGAGCGTGTAATGAAACCATCAGAGTCTAGAAGTCCTATCAAACGTGGATTTATCAAAATGTTTCTGTTCTTTTTTGTTATTGGTGGTCTATTCTGCTCGGTAAATTTTGCATTACATGGTGGCAGTATGTTGCCAGATGGTTCCATTTTTGATGTTGGCATAATTGATTGGGCAACACAATTGATCACATACAACGGTGGAGTAACTTTCATGATTGTGTCAAGTATAGTTTTGATGGCTGCAGCTACTCGAAAAATCGTAGGATTGGGAAGTGGTTATTTAGGAAAAATTATTTCATTTGTTGGAACATTTGTTTTCTTTTCAATGGTTTCAGTCAGCCTCACACAGACTGATCCAAGTCATTCACAGGTATTTCTTTACACATTTTTCTATGCTGGCATTATCTCTGGAGCCTTTTATGAGATGAATAAGCTAACCACGAAACAAAACATGTGGGATGATTATTCAAACGGTTATCTATAATCTAATTATTCTTCATTCTGAGCATTCTTCAATATGTCTTCCAATTCCTGATCCGCTATTACCCACGTTCTGTATTTCTTGCATTCATCGCTTTCTACATCCTTATTTTCCCTACATTCCTGTAACTGTATTTCATCTAACCACTTTGCACATTGAGGTTCTTGAAAACCATTAGCCTGACAATCATCAAAAACCGCAACTTGCTGTCTTTGAATGGTATCTCCAAAAAGAACATCAGGACCTATAGCTACCTGAAGTATCCCTATCATTGCTAATGACGCAGCAACCATTATCATGCCTATTCCAACTTTTCTTCGATGATGAGGCTCCTTCATACAATCTGTGAATCTTAATTAGTGGCATTTAATCCTTAAGGAGATCCACAAGCCACAAATTTCAAACATTAGTGGAAAAAGAAAAAAGGCGGAACTTCTCACAAGATGTAATTGTCTATTCAGATTCTCCAGTATGAATTCTTGGGACCAATCAAATTGTCAGAATGGGGTCCACCGATGGATAGAGTGGTATACATAATTTTCTCTAAGAACAAAGACGTTTTTAACATGATTCATGTTGCAGAGTCAGACAAAACTGAAGCAGGGGATTTTTTCAAAAAAAATGATCAGTTCAAGTGCTGGATGTCATATGCTGGCAAGGAAGAAAATCTTTATCTTTCAATTTATCCAATGTGGGAATCTAGTCAGCCTGAGCGAAACCAGTTGGTAAAGAAGATAATTACCAGATACAAGCCAGTTTGTAACGAAGTTAATGAGGATTCTCAAAATATACCAACTACTACAGCCCAAACAATTGAGCCAGAACCTGAGCCAGAACCAGAGCAAGACTAATTTTTACTTTTTATTTTAAACATTTCCAGAGTGACAAGATCTATTGCCTTTTTTAGATGCTCAAATTCCTTAAACAGGTTTATCTCTCCCTGGACAAGTGTCTTGAGTACGCTGACTACTGCCTTTTGATATTCATCAGTAGATGAAACTTCAAGACCATTAACCCTTGACATCGTATCATCAAGATCCTTTATAGTGCTATCAAGTGGAATATGCTTTTTCATAGAATGTATTTAGCCGCTTCATATATGAACTATTTTTACAACAGGTCCTCATCGATTTTTTTTATTGCGTCAGAATACTGCGTGCATCCACAAGATGGTATCATGCATTTGCCACGTTTTAGAAGGGAATCGTTGTCAGCTGTTTCATGAGCCTCATCAGTATGATGGCATCTTACGCAATTCATGAATTCATGATTTGAAACAGGTATTTTAAGGAATAAGAACTGCTCTTGCATCTATTTCCGAATTTTTAAGTTTAGCCAGAACTTCATTTGCCTGCTCTAATGGAAAAGATTCTGTCACCACTTTCAGCTTATGTTCATCTGAAATTTTAATTACATCTTCCATATCTTTTCGTGAACCTATCAAAGTTCCTCTAATCGTTTTTTCTTCAAATGCCAAAAAATTAGGAATATTACCAACTGTAGCAACAACTACAGTTCCTCCCTTTTTGATTGATTTGATTGCAGTATCTGTCACTTGTTCAACTGGTGCGAAAACAATAGCCGCATCAAACAATCCATACTCTTCATTTACATCTTGCAGAAACTGTTTTTGATTAGACGAATAGACAAATACATTATCAGCTCCAAGTTTTTTTGCTACTTCAAGATGTTTTTCTTTTCTTGAAACTCCGCTAACTTCACATCCTTCAATTTTGGCAAATTGTATTGCCATATGTCCAACTCCTCCTACGCCAAAAACTGCAATTTTTTTATTCTTTTTAGGCTCTGCAGCCTTTACTGCTTTGTAAGCTGTTATACCAGCACAAAATAGCGGTGCTGCATATTCAGACTTCATCGTATCAGGAACTTTGGTCGCAAAATCCTCTGACACAGTGATGTATTCTGTATATCCACCCTTTAGAGATTCTCCAGTCACATCCATTTTTTCACAAAGATATTCCTTACCATCATTACAGTATTGACAATCCAAGCAAGAACCAAGTAAAGGAGTTATTCCTACTCTCTCACCTACTTTGAATTTTGTAACGTTACTTCCAATCTCTACTATTTTTCCAACTACTTCATGTCCTGGAACTGTTGGTAACGTAGGAGGTATTCCAATATCTTCCCAGTCTCCCTCTATCGAATGTAATTGTGAATGGCATACGCCGCATGCCTCAATCTTTACCAGAACTTCTTTTGGGTTTGCAATTTCATGCCTATCAATCTCAGTAAGCTTTAACGGGTTTGATTCCACTGGACCAAGTTTTGAAAGAACCATTGCGCGCATCTTTTCAGGCATGATGTTCAATTTTGATATTCATTCTTAAATTTTTGCAAACATAAGAATTAAAATCGGCCTAAAACTATTTTCTTTAATGGATTACCGACTTACTGATGATGATAAAGAAAGAGTAAAGCTTCTGATCGAGGTTGAAAAAAATAAGTTAAAAAATTTCAGTCTTGAGCAGCTTATACGGCTACAAGAGCTGCTGGAAAAGAAGGATTACAGTCATGAAAAAAAGGCAGGTAAATGGAAGAAGAAACTCCTTACAGATATTAACGTGGAAATTTACAAGCGCGACGATGCCGCTATCTGGAAATAATCAGATTAGATACAAATAGCTTATTTGATCATAAAGTTTCATGAGCGAAAACAAACTAGGTAACGAAACTAGTCCATATCTATTACAACATGCCAAAAATCCTGTTCATTGGTATGCATGGAATGAGGAAGCACTTGGTAGAGCAAAAAAAGAAAACAAGCCAATCTTTCTAAGTGTAGGATACAGCTCATGTCATTGGTGTCATGTTATGGCACACGAATCGTTCGAAGATGATGAAATTGCAAAAATCATGAATGAGAATTTTGTTAACATCAAAGTAGACAGAGAGGAACGCCCTGATCTAGACGATATTTATCAAAAGGTTTGTCAAATGTCTACAGGGCAGGGTGGCTGGCCGTTAAGCGTATTTCTTACTCCTGAACAAAGACCATTTTATGTCGGGACATACTTTCCTTCCATCGATTCGTATGGAAGACCTGGTTTTGGAAGTTTATGCAGGCAGTTAGCACAATCATGGAAGGAAAAACCAAAAGACATTGAAAAAGCAGCTGACAACTTTATGCAAAATCTGGACAAGCTAAAACAATTTCCTACACCTTCTAAAATTGACAAATCAATACTTGATGAGGCAGCGATTAATCTTTTACAAATTGCTGATATTACATATGGTGGCTTTGGTCAGGCACCAAAATTTCCAAACGCATCTAATTTATCATTCATGTTCAGATACTCAAAACTTTCTGGAATATCCAAGTTTGAAAAATTTGCATTGTTAACTTTGAAAAAAATGGCAAAGGGCGGAATTTTTGATCAGATTGGTGGAGGTTTTCATCGTTATTCCACTGATACAAGATGGCTTGTCCCACATTTTGAAAAAATGCTATATGATAATGCATTACTACCCATAGTTTATTCTGAGGCTTATCAAATTACCAAAGATCCTTTTTTTGAGAATGTTGTAAAAAAAACCCTTGATTATGTCATTCGTGATATGACATCAAGTGATGGCACATTTTTTTCCGCACAGGACGCTGATACCAATGGGGAAGAAGGCCTAACATTTGTATGGAAAAAACAGGAAGTTGAAAAAATCTTAGGTGAAGATTCTGATATATTTTGTATTTATTATGATGTAACAGACGGTGGAAACTTTGAAGGGAAGACTATCTTTGCAAATAACATCAATGCATCTTCATTAGGTTTCAAATTTGGAAAGAGTGAATCTGAAATACAGAATATTATTTCAAAATGTTCTGACAAATTGCTTGAAGTTAGAAACAAAAGGGAACAACCTGGAAAAGATGACAAGGTTATAACCTCATGGAATGGCTTGATGATTTCTGCTTTTCTGTCAGGCTACCGAATAACTGGAAATTCAAAATATCTGGATGTTGCAAAAAAATCATTAGACTTCTTTGAAAATAATTTTGAGAAAAATCATATCTTACATAGAACATTCAAAAATGGAGAATCCAAACTCAACGGATATCTAGATGATTACACCAATATGGCAAACGCATCACTAGATATGTTTGAAATCACCTCAGACCCAATGTATTTGTTATTTGCAACTAACCTATCTAATTATCTAATCACACATTTTTGGGATGATTCTACACACGGATTTTTTTTCACATCAGATAACCATGAAAAATTGATTATACGACCAAAAAGCAATTATGACCTTTCTATGCCATCTGGGAATTCAGTTGCCGCATATGTGTTACTCAGACTTTATCATATCACTCAAAATAAACAATTTTTAGAAATAACCAAAAAAATTATTGAATCACAGGCAACAGCTGCGGCTGAAAATCCATTTGCATTTGGATATTTACTTAACGTGTTGTATTTGTATCATCAAAAGCCTACAGAAATTACTATAATTAATGATAAGAACTCTGAACTTATTTCATCATTACAAAAAAAATTCCTGCCAGAGTCAATTATGGTTATAATTAGAGATAAAAATAATTTAGATTCCCTATCAAAACACGCATTCTTTTCTGGTAAAGAATTTCATGATGATAAAACAAACGTGTTTGTTTGTAAAAATTTTAGTTGTTCATTACCGCTATCTGATTTATCTGAAATAGAAAAAGAACTCTAAATCTTTTTTAGATCTACTTGTAATCTATCGCCAACTTGTGGTCTTCCCATCTTTACATATCGATTTTTTGGCATTGTGATTGAAATGTTAGTTTGGGCATAGCTTTTCACTCTAATGGTAGGTTGTGCTTGAAGTATAGCATCCAAAAGCGGCATAACTTGCTTTTTCGTATCATCATCTAATTTTTTAGATACATTTTCTATGATCAATTGCTTCTGGGATAATGGTTCTGTCTGCACATCCTCAACTAATGAGATTTGTACTGCGTTACCATTGTCAACTATTTGTTGTATCTTATACGCATCTATTTCAGACATAATTATAGACACTTTGAAATTTATCTATAATTAAATGTACAAGCATCATTGTTCTAATTTGGAATCATTATTAGTCAGTATAGATTCTTTTATCTTCTTGGAATTCTTTATAATTATTTCAGTGAATTCTTCAACATCTTGCGAGTTTGGGGTACTATCTTGATTTGTATATGTTTGAATAAAGCTTGAGTAAATACAACCAACTATCATGCCAAAAGTGGTGTCAGATACCGAGCTATCATCCAGGTTATACTCTTTAGCCATTTCCCTATAGGATTTAGCCTCATTAGTGTAATATTCAATCTGACTATCTAGAAATGTTTGAATTTCATTAGAAAGTGTCATTTCACTATTAGAAAGAAGACTGTCTCAAACGTGACAAGATCCATCTTGGATTGCTTAGATGTCCTAAACTTCTTGTAACTATTGAAGGGTTTTTAGTTAATGCAATATATGCAGAAAGTGAAGCTACTAACAATACACCTGAACCCAAAGGAAATTCTGGCACCGCTGTATATTCTTCTGATTCTGCAATAAGTGAATAATCTACCATTTTACTTACTTGAGTTTTATCTAGAATAGGAATTAAAAAGAATGATTCATCACTTGCTCGTAAATAATCTGGTTCCGTTCTTGCCTGTGAAACAGCAATAACATTACCATCTCGATCATATAATGTAGCAATGACTTTTACCATGTTAGCTGTTATTTCACCATTATTTGCAACAGTTCCCTGTATAGCAATGTTGTCAACTGGACCATATGACAATTCAGATGACGTAATCTCAATCACTTGGTCTTTTGGCTGAGTCACCTTGTAATCAACATCTAATGTATAGTAATCAACATTACTGATATTTTCAGTAACCATTAAATCAAAAATCCCATTCATTCCTGGCATAATTATGCTGGTTAAATTTTCTGTGCTTGTCTGATAAACACCATTGCCATCAGAATAAAAAATTGCAATAATATTAACTTGGTTTATTGGCTTG
This sequence comes from Thaumarchaeota archaeon SCGC AAA007-O23, assembly GCA_000402075.1. Classification (GTDB taxonomy): domain Archaea; phylum Thermoproteota; class Nitrososphaeria; order Nitrososphaerales; family Nitrosopumilaceae; genus Nitrosopelagicus. The sequence continues at coordinate 8,387 of ARWO01000017.1, read as the reverse complement.
TCTGATTCGTTTATGATTTCACCAACAATGTGGGTCGTACCATCATCCCCAAGATACTTATGGTCGTTATCTACATAGACTTCAGCAAAAGCACTAGGCACTGCAAATACTAACAAAATTAGAAACAGACTTAACTTTTTCAATATTAGATATTCTTTGATATAATTAAATAAGTTATGGGTTTGTCTGCCCTTGTGCTAACTTAAATTTCGCCAACGCAGCCAGTTCATAATCAATTGATTGTTGCAATAAAGAATCTGATCTAATGTGCGCTGTATCTTCGCCGGTTCTGACCCATTCTATCATATAATGATCACTCTCCAACTGTGTCTCAGCTGACAATTTGAATAATTCCACAGACGGAACGAATGATTGCGGTGTTTGTAAATTATTATATCGTAAAATAATTTTTTCCATTTCGCGCTTATGTTTTTCAGTGAATTCCAAAAACTCGCCTTTGCTAATGTCTCCCTGTTTAAACATGGTTACTTTAGAATCAAATGAATGCGTTAATTTTGTCAAATCCACTTGAATAAATTCTAACGCCTTACCAAAAGCCTCACCACGCATTTTTGCTTGATCACTGGAATAAACAAAAAATATAGACATTGCAACTATTATCACTCCTACTAAAATAGCAGCATACATGACTGAATGCTTCTTTTTTTTAGGTTTGTTTTTCAAGATTAATCGATATATTTACCATCGGCATCCGCCTTGAGTTCAACTGTTGTGATTGAACCGCTGATAAACGAATCATTTCTAATTGTTCTTACACGTGCTATTTCTAGGTGGTATGGAAAAACTTCCACCACAATATTTCCAATCTGAGGATTCTCTGGAGAATCAGTTATTGTTATATCCTCTTTTTTTATTCCAAGATCTCCTAATTTTTTAATACTGTGATTTAATAGCGGTTCTGGATATTTGTGATCAAGCAGATACACAGTACCAACATAATCTATTTTTTCCAACTAGAATTATTCTAATTGTTACTCATATAATCATTAAGAATTAACAACATTAAGGGTCATTGTACTTACAACCCGTGCTAACCGTCTTATCTTGAATGAAACGGTCTCATCAAAATCTTCTTGTGAATCTGTATTTATTTCTGCAATTACGTCATATGCTCCAAATGTGACGTACGCCTGCGAAACTTGGGAAATTTTTCTAAGTTCTTCTACAATAAATTCCTCAGCACCCAAATCACAATTCAGTAACACAAATCCTTTATGCATTATTTTGTTTCACTATCAGTTGTTTAATGTGGGTTTTAAGTCTTCAAAGATACATATTTTCAATTAGTTTACCAACGCTTCTTTTTACTAAAGTAACTTCTTGTTGTTATATGCTGTGGCTTTTTTCTTTTTTCATATTGGTCTCTAGCATTTCTATGTCTACCATGAGATTGTCTTCCAGTATTTTTTGAAAATCTATTAAAACGTCGTCCCGTATCTGCTCTCCGCTTGAGCGGATCAGGAATCTTAAATTCAATTCCAAGTTTTTCGTTAAGATCTGTCATCTTAACATGTGTCTGTTTTTTTATTTCATTCCATTCTCCAACTGACGAGTATGAAACTAGTGTAATTGCTCTGCCCTTGGCACCAGCTCTTGCAGTTCTACCTATTCTGTGGAAATACACCATATCTTGATTTGGAATATCGTAATTGACTACAAGAGCAACTTCTGGCACATCTATTCCTCTCGCTGCAACATCAGTTGCAACCAGTATATCTACTTTTGATTTTCTAAATCTCTGCATGGAGTCCTCACGTTTATTTTGAGACATATCTCCTTCAATTGCTACTGATTTCTTACCAGCTTTGCGGAGCATTCTTGCAACATCGCGCGTTCTAATTTTTGTTGAACAAAATACAATACATTGGCCAATATTGCCATCTATAAAATCAAGCAAAAACTTTGTTTTTTCTCTATCTTTTATAATCAAAAATGATTGATCTATTCCTGCTCCACTAAGATCATCTGAATCAACAAGAATTTTCTTTGGAGAATTCATGTTAGTTTGTGCTAATCGCATTATTTCTTGCGGCATTGTAGCTGACCACAAAGATGTGACTCTTTCTTCTGGCGTAAGATCTAAAATAAATTGTATGTCTTCAATAAAGCCCATATCAAGCATTACATCAGCTTCGTCTAACACCACATGTTTTACATTGTTCAGTTTTATAGTACCTCTTTTCAAATGGTCGATTAGTCTACCAGGAGTAGCAACTATGATCTCTGGTTTTTTTCTTAGCGCATCAAGTTGTATTCCCATACCTTGACCGCCATAAATTGTGGTAGTTTTGATTCCAGTATATTTTGCATATCTATTAATTTCAGTTGTTATTTGTAATGCGAGTTCTCTTGTAGGTGCCATTATAATTCCCTGGATTCCTTGTTTTGCAGTTATTTTCTGTAATATTGGAAGTGCATATGCAGCGGTCTTACCAGTTCCAGTATGAGCTTGACCAATTACGTCACTTCCTTCTAGTAAAACTGGAATTGTACGCTCCTGTATTGGAAACGGAGTGGTAAATCCAGCTTCAGCTATTGTGTCCAATAATTTTTTTTCTAATCCTAATTCTTCAAATTTTGTCATTTTCTTCATCTAAATCATGACGAAGAACACCGAAGTCTAATTCGTCATATTTCCTTATAGCTTCCAACCTTTGATTACGTCTAATAAACGCTTGTCAGTATCAATACGTACATGATTGTAAATTTAGATAAAGCCAATGGCGAGATTTGGACTCACGACCTGCTGATTACAAATCAGCTGCTCTAGCCAGGCTGAGCTACATTGGCATGACGTACGCAAGGATTATGGTGATTTAAAATGTTCTCAAAACTATAGATCATATCAAATCACTTTAATAATCATAAATATGAAAAATTTCGATGAAGCTTAAATATATCCAGCCTAAGAAACTGAAGGTTTTGATTGCTTTGTTTTTCGGAACTGCGGGTATGGGAATTTTTGTTGGACTAGTAATTGCAACTGGAATACAAACAGTTTACATCACTCTTCTTGGTGTGATTAATTTATGCCTAGGAGGATTTGTAGCATGGGTTTTGGTGACGCAAAAAGCCAAAGTGCGTGATAGCAGAAAAAAGTAGTAAAATCTTGTTATTTTAGGTATTTTCTAATTTAATTAACAAAATGAAATTCTTAATTATAGGAAATGATTGAAAAAAATTTGAATTGCTAGATTTAGTCGCTAAGAAATTATTTCTTACAAAGGGTGTTGGCGTTGCAGATGATAAATTAACAAGTTTTGAATTTGCCCTGCGACAAGCTGGTATCGCTGGAACCAACATCGTGTTAATCTCCAGTATTTTTCCACCAAATGCAAAACTAATTCCTCGTAAGGATGGCCTAAAACTGATAAAACCAGGACAGATCCTATTTACAATTTATTCTAGAAATCAAACTAATGAACCCAACAGACTAGTTTCTGCATCTGTGGGCATCGCACAACCAACAGACAGATCAAAATATGGATACCTTTCTGAATATGACACATTTGGAAAAAATGAAATGGAATCTGGTGATTATGCAGAAGACATAGCCGCACAAATGTTGGCATCTTCTCTAGGAATTCCATTTGATATTGATAAAAGCTGGGATGAAAAGCGTCAGCAATGGACTATATCTGGGCAAATATACAAAACAAAAAATATTACACAATCTGCGAAAGGAAATAAAGATGGTAAATGGACCACTGTTTTTGCCGCTGCAGTTTTAATCCTTTAACTAAATTCTTTTTCTAACTGTCATTATCAGAACGGCTGGAGCGACAAAGTACATTCCAATGTTTAGCAATATGACACCAATTCCATATCCAAGCATCTCAGATTCGGAATCAATATCAGCATACTGCAACAATGTCAGCGATGCTAATAGGGGAGTTAATGTCAATTTGACAGCTTCTTTGAATGTAGTATTTTCCCTTTCATAGTCAGCTACTGTTGGACTAAACGAATAGTAGAATTGGTTGAATCCTGCCATGAATGCAGAACCAGATTCAGTTTGTAGTACAGTATTGTCACGAATCTCCCTTAGGAATTGGACTTGTGGAGATAATTCAGAACCAAATGCTGCGGTTGCGATAAGACATCCACCACCATTACCACCTTCAACCTCTTTTATCTCAATATCATTCTCAGAGTAAGACCCAATCGAAAAAGCTAAATCATTTTTGCTAACTGAAGATTCTTGCCCAAAAATATATCTAGCATCAATGTTTTGACCTGATTTTGATATAAAGAACCAACCATTCTCCTGTATGTCACCAAGGGTTTGCAAATTTTCTATTACATTAGAATTAACACTCTTAACCTGTAAATCATCTTCAGAATATATCAATACCTGTATGACTGAATTTAGAGGTAAAAATTCATCTGAAAATATTTTAGAGCGGCTGATATTTTCAACTTGGATGAAATCTAGCGGACTTACATGGCCACGTGCAATTTGTTCATCTATTGTTCCTTCTTGGACACCTGGAATTAGTTCATTATACAACCGCTCACAGTTTACCAATTCCCGTATTTCATTTGAACAAAGCAATGAAATATGTAATTCACGCAACATGTAGTTCTCAAGTGGCGTCACTATCACAGTAAATTCAGAAAAATAATTCCCTGAAAGTTTTTCTGCGATATTATAAAATCCTCCTGAAGTTCTAAGGTCATCACTAAGAAGCATAGTGGACAATGCAGTAAACAATTGGCTCGTTGGTTGGCTATGTACTGTATATATTATTTGAATAACTACTCCTTTTTCACCTAATCTTTTTGCCTCATCCACACTAAGACCACCTTTTGGTTGAACAGTTATCGAATAAAATTCAGGAGCAAAAATAATAACACCATCAGCAACAATTTTGTCGGCTATTTCACGTGCATTCTTCTTTATTTCAGCAAGATTATCTCCTAATCCATCTCTCTCAACTTCTATAACGACACAGGCTTTATCAATTTGAGTAGGAGCACAGGCAAATTCATTGGTAATTTTCATAGAAGATATCTTTGGATTAGAACTAATAGCCTCTATATTATCAGGTAATTTAATATGATTTTGACTGCTACTTATCATGCCAACAGATATTCTATTTTTGGATTCTCTTTGATCAATTATTATTTGTAAGAATTCTTTCAAAGAGTGTTGTTCAGGCTCTAACCAACCCTTCGCTTCAATAATCCTATCACTTTCCTTCTGTAATTCTATCTCCAATGCAAATACTTCCGTTACAAAAAGAGAAGAGCCAGCTAAAAGTACCAGGAATATTAAAAACTTAAACATATTTTGCTCATTTTAATATCAATCTATTAATCTTACTTAGTTTTCATATCCATAATTCTAGTTTTGATTATTAATTTAGTTTAGATAACTCCTTAACCTGATCCTGAATGTAATCAAAGCCATCCTGCCAAAATTTTGGTTTGGTGATATCTATGCCTGATTCACGAAGTAATTTTTCCGTCTTTTTTGTGCCTCCAGCTGACAAAATTTCAATGTATGTTGGAACGAAGCTTTTTCCCTCTTTTTTATATCTCTGAAATAGTGAAAGTGCTAATAGATTTCCAAATGCATATGCATAACAATAAAACGGTGCATGATGAAAGTGCGGGATACAACTCCATTCAATTCCAAAATCATCAGAAACTTTTACCGAATTTCCAAACTGTTCATTGAGATTTCGGAGATAGGTTCTTGATATTTCATCTACGGTAGTACTATTAGCAATCTGCTTATGGGCTTCAATTTCAAACAACGTAAAAAAAGACTGCCTTCCTATAGTGGCGTAAAAGTCATCTATTTTCTCCGACAACATGATCTTTTTTTCATTTTTAGTCACTGTTTCGGATAATTTATCATACAATAACATCTCAGAAAATGTAGAAGCAGTCTCAGCTAATGGTAATGAGGCATCTGACACCAATATTGATTTGCCTGATGCCGATATACTATGAATGGCATGGCCAATCTCATGTGCAAGCGTAAACACATCACGCGACTTTCCTGTAAAATTTACTAAGACATAAGGAGTTATTTTTGGAGAGGGTGTACTGCAAAAAGCCCCAATAGTTTTGCCAGGACGGATAATCGAATCAACATGTTTTTTCTTAAACACGTTGTTAGCGTAACCTGATAAAACAGGACTGAATTTTGTTAGTGACTCTAAGACTAGTTTTACAGATTTATCATAGGAGTAATTTTTTTCTTTCATTTTTGATTTACTTGGAGCATAAAGATCGTACCGTCTCAGTTTTCTCATGCCAAGCAGTTTTGCTTTTTGTAAAAAGTACTTTTGAAAAATTTTGGAATTTTTCTTGCAAACATCAAGCAGCGTCTTTGTTGTCTCATTGTCAATGTTATTGGAAATATTTCTTATCATTATTGGGGAAGAAAATCCACGCATTTCAATTCCCTCATCCCTCCAATTTAGTACAATATTTTGATAAATTTCTCCAGTAACTCCCTTGTTTTCACTATATTTTGAGAATAGTGATTTGTATGCCGCTTCTCTGGTCTTTGCCTTTTTACTTCGAACAAGCGTTGTAAGCTGTTCCCTGTTCATTGTTCTTTTTTTGCCATCTACAGTAATAGTGTAAACATAAGCATTAGTGATCTTATCATACAGCTTTACAAGTGCAGAAACACCAGTTACATCAAGTGTGTTGATTATCTTTTCTTCCGGTTCGCTTAGCGAATATTTTGCTAGCAATCTTTTGAATCTTAGGTATTCAGAAAACTGACCAGCAGATTTTATCAACCGTTTAGCGTTCTTCTCATCAACTTGTCTTTTCCACCATAGGTCAAAGAACAGCAATCGGTTTTCAATGTCAGAGCCAAATTTACTAATGCGTGTGAGTAACGCAGTTGCCTCATCTGACTGTGTATTTTCCGAGTAGCGCAATGATGCATAACCACCTATAACACTTGATTTTTCTGCAATATTTTCTACATCATGTAATAATTTGAGAAATTTTCCAGATGAAATTTTTGGATTTAGTGATTTTTTGATCTTCTCAAATCTTTTTGAATCAGATTCTATTCTTGCAATCTTTTTATCAATAATTACCCTATTCGGGTTTTTAGCAAGTTCATCAAGATTCCATTTTCCAAGTTCATGTCTTACCATAACAGATCAATAATACTCCTCATGAACATAACACCATTTCCATGACTTTGATGGGACTGCAACCATAACAGGATGTCCTGTCTCTTTGAAATGTTTTGTTGCATGTAATCCTACTGAGGAATCACAGCAACCAACGTGACCACATGTTAGACACATTCGCAATGCAACCCAAGGGGTTTTTTCCTTTTCACATTCTTCGCATTCTTTTGTATTCGGGGAGATTTGGTCGTTTGCTTGTGTAAAGTGCTCACATTTGTTTCCCATACAATTTGTAAACTTGAATAGTTTCTATATATTTTCACAACATTTTCTAACGCCTAAATAATGTATTTGCGAACAAAGTTTGGATCCGTCGTCTAGCTTGGTTTGGATGCCGCACTCACACTGCGGAGGTCAAGGGTTCAAATCCCTTCGGATCCATTTTTAGTGCATACTTTCAATGGTTAGAATACACATGAAATGCAATGGTACTTAAGAAAAATGAAATCAAAAGCAACAAAGTACAAGCAAAGAATAATTAACATTTGGAATGAGGTTGCACCATTTTACCACAATCGATGGGCAAAAAATGAGATTGGTCCTTTTAGCGTAACAAACAGTCTGATAAAATCTGCAAGAATAAAGTCTGGATACACAGTACTGGATCTGGCATGTGGTACGGGTCTTGTCACAAAGAAAATTTTAACCAGAGTTGGAAGAGGTCAGGTTTACGGTGTTGACAGCTCAAAGTCTGCACTAGACATTGCAAGAAAGTGGGTAGGAAAGAAACAAAACATGCATTTCATTCTTGGCGATGCTGAAACAATCCAGTTTGACACAAAGTTTGACATAATCACGTGTCAGTATGCTCTTTTTTTCTTTCCCAATGCACAAAAGGTACTGAAAAACATGAAAAAATTTCTGAAAAAGAATGGCATCATTGCAATGAGTGTTCATGGTAAGCATAACGTCCCTTACTTTGATAGCATACTAAAGCCAGCAAGGAAGATCATTCCAGATTATCTCCCAAAATATCCAGACATGGAGCGCTTTGGAACCAAAGACACCTTCAAGGACGTGTTTGTAAAGGCGGGATATAACAGAATTGTTGTAAAAAAACTGCTATTCCGATATAGCCCAGGAACATTTTCAGACTATTGGAACAACTACAAAAAATATCTATCAAAGCCATTAAAAGAAAAATTCAATACGTTAAACAAATTTCAAAAGGCAAACTTTCGGGAGATAGTGAAA
>ARWO01000016.1 GCA_000402075.1 Thaumarchaeota archaeon SCGC AAA007-O23 | reverse complement strand
AATTCATAGCCAAAGTTGCTTTCGGTGACTCAAAATTACAGTTTTTAAATGAAGTAATATCTGGCGCTTTAAGCGCCGACGTTATGGATTATCTGCTTAGGGATGGATACTTTACTGGCGCTGAACATGCAAAGATTGACCACAATAGGCTGACACATTCTTTAGACGTGTACAAGAACAAATTAGCACTTGACAAGTCAGCACTGGTAAATTTTGAAACTATGATGACGTCTAGATATCAGATGTTCAAGGCTGTCTATTTTCATAAGACAGTTAGGGCTGGTGAGGTAATGCTGTTAGAGTCAATGGATCTAGCAGAAGAAGAGCTTAATCTTACCTCAATGAATCTTGATGATTATCTGAAATTGTCTGATGAAGTAATTCTCTCCAAGCTGCTAAATTTGCCTGAACATAACTCCAAATTAAAAACCGCAAAAAAAATTGCTACAGATTATCAAAATAGGAATTTATTCAAATCAGTCTTTGAATTGACTCTAACTAAAAGTACAATAACAAAAAAGCGTATGCGAGATATTAGAGAAGATCTTTCAAAAAGTTCCAAAGTAGACATTAACGAAATTTTTGTTGATAGCTCTAATACATCTTCAATTCCGTTATCTCCATCAAAAAAGGAGTCTAAATCAATTATTCTCTTAGAGGTAGATAACAATAAAACAAAAGCGAAAGAAATACAAATTTCAGATATCCAGCTTGTTTCGGTGATGTCCGGGTTTATGAAAATTTTAAGGGTTTATACACCAGCAAAAAATCGAAAGAAAGTTGAAATTGCAGCCAAATCAATCCTTGGTGATCTGAAATAATGAAAAAAAGAATTGTCATCAAACTTTCTGGTCAAGTGTTTAGTATGGATCAGACAAAGGTGTTGAAGGATTATGCAACATTTTTTGTAAAGAAAAGCAAAACACATCAACCAATAATAGTTGCCGGAGGCGGAAAGATTGCGCGATATTTTATCTCTCATGCTAGATCATCGGGAGCAGACGAATCCACTTTAGACGAACTTGGAATTGAGATATCGCGACTAAATGCCAAGCTGCTAATTTATGCGTTAAAAGGCAAAGCTTACCCTCATCCCCCAACAACTTTGACTGAAGTAAAAAACGCAGTGGATAGTGGGCTTATTGTTGTTGCAGGAGGGCTACATCCAGGCCAAAGTACTAATGGTACTGCTGCACTGATTGCAGAAAAAGTGAGGGCAGTCGAGTTTCTAAACGCCACTGACGTTGATGGGGTATACGACTCGGATCCTAGCAAAAATAAAAAAGCTAAAAAATTCGCACGGATAAACATCAAGGATCTTCGTACCATACTAGTACGTGAAGACTCAATGGCTGGAGGCTATGATCTTATGGACATTGTTGCACTAAAAGTAATAGAGAGATCGAAAATTAAAACAAAAATTATCAAATCAGACATTAAAACTATTGAAAAGGCTATGAAGGGTCAGCCCGTAGGAACACAGATAGTTCCATGAACTGATTACTTTAACTCATCTTGCACAGTAGGATACGTATCAGTCCAAATTTTTATCTCCTTGTTTGGAAATCCTGCAATACCGGAAGCTAAAACTTTGTTGAATATTTTTTGTGCTTCTTCCTTCTCTAACGCTTTTGTTTGTGCTTTAGTAAATCCGTCAGTATCTACCAAAAGTATAACAAAGCCGTCATCAGTTTTAATCACTGTAACAAATGATTCCTCTCCCACGGGAACAAATTTTCCATCAATCTTCTTAGTAGTAAGAGTTAGCATTGCAAAGCCAGATATGTCAAACAAAACCATTTGCGCTTTGTTCGCTCTCTTCTTTCCAATTTGTACCGCCTGAAAATACTGCATGATTTATGGAGCCTATAGCACTATATGCATTTTATCTCAACATTTAAGAAATATACATAGGAATCAAAACCGGTGAATCCTAGAATCTTTGTTGGCGCTGTAGCTGGCATACTTATTGCAATTATAGCTGTGTTTACGTTAACTGGTACATCAGTAATTAGTGACGTCGAAGGAGGATTTTTTTCGCCGTCAACTCAGGAGGTATTACCACTTACGATAGAATTATTTGATTTTTCCGTGCTAGAGATTACTGAAAAGCAGGCAACGCTTGAAATAAAATTTAAGGTTTCAAATCCAAACTTCAAGTCTGTCATGCTTCAACACATAAAATACTTAGTCTATCATAATGATGACCGAATTGTTATAGGCGAGATTGGTACTGCCCCAGAGGGATTTCTTGCATCACCAAATTATTTTATCATACTCAATGAAAGACCATCTCTTATTGGCGAAAAATTTACTATCATGAATACTGGTAACACTCCTGAACTTTGGGAAGCACTAGCCAAAAACGAACTAAATTGGAGGATTTCCGGCGAGGCATTCTTCAACCTTAGTTCTATAACTGCAGGACAGGAAAACATCCTAAAATTCGATTTCTCAAAATATGATTGATTATGTATCATAAAATTTGAAAATTGTGATTATTTGTAAAAATATAAGAAAAATTAACAATAGTATATATTATTGACTTTAAGCATGTCAACAATGGCAGAAGCAGCAGCATCAGCATTTGGAGCCGCAATTGGCGTGTTAATTGCTATGGCAGTAGTTGTATTCGGACTACGTGGCAAGGGACATTCCAGAGCACCAGACGCATAAAATATTCGAACTTCCAACATTTTTCTTATTTTTCTACTCATAGACTAATGGTTATTTTACATTTTTATGTTCCAAAAATTTAGCTGACTTGGAATGGGACGTAGTGATGCTGGCGATAGAGACTATAAGCAGATTGTAAGGGATGCTATCGACTCGATGGGAGAAGATATCGAAATAAAGATCGAGTCAAAGGATGTTAATACAATTCACCTTCATGAGGCTACAAAGTGTTTACGACTTTCCTATTATGATAGAACGGATCCCCTGGATACTGAACAAACACAATTCAACAAAGTCTTGGGAGGTTTGTTCCGAAAAATGAAGTCGAAGTCTAGTATTGGCGAGTACGATATGGGTGATGGCTTAACACTGAAAGGGCAAGCAGACATGATTCAGGAAGATGTTGTCTTGCTCTTTAGATCCATTGACAAGTTTCCAGAAAATCCATTGCCTATGGATTTGCTGTACGTAAATGCCTGCATGTGGATGTTCAACCAAATTGAAGGAGTTATTGTTTACATCACACCAGACGGAAAGGAGGATTCATTTGTAACAACCAGGAATCAAAAGATGTTTGAAGAGGTAATTAAACGAACTAGGGTATTTCAGGACTTCCTAAAGGAGAATAGGTTGCCCATTATAGAGCCATCACGAGATTGCTTAACCTGTCCATACTACGAAAGATGCTATATCAGAAAGAAAGAAGGAAAACAAATATCCATAGCATCACTGTTTGGTAAGTATGGTAAGGAAGAAAAGATTTAATGCACTATTACGTAAATTTAGAAAAGAAGTTTAGAACATCCAATTTTTTAGATTTTGATAATGTCATAAATCCTGTCAATAACTCATTTTGTGTTGTAAAAACATTTTCAGATATTTTCTGAAAATCTGGAATACTAAACGGCAAAAGACTTTTCAATTTTCCTTCACAAAAAGCCCTAACATAAATCTCAAACATAGAATATGTGAATTTTGGTGAAATTTTTATTAATGTCCTAATGGTACTTACAAATTCTTTTTCTTTTATTTCAGCCTTTGACAAAAACTCGTCTAAAACAGAGTCCCTTTGATCAAAATCATCAATCGACAAGACCACAAGAAGTCCTTTGGGTGTAAGCTGGTAGTATGGAACACCCTTCTCCTGCAACGCCTTAGGTCCACGCTTTAATGGTAAACGTCCAGCCTCACTAACTATGTTTAACGGAATAAGAATTTCATCCAAATCACGGAAAACCCCAGAATAGATATTCTTCCAAAGAAGATTATTTTTTTTTGCTATATTTTGGGCAATAGCCGTACGAGTCATTAATGTAGAACTATTTTCTCTAGCAAGATGACTTATGATGTGTCTCTGCCTAATAGCCTCCCCCGTCAGCTGCTCCCTTTTTGTTTTGAATGTGTCAAATATTGAGAGTTTTGGGAATTGTTGTTTCATACTAAACCACCAACGTAATTCTACCATTCATAGCCTGTTTCATGCCTAGATTAACATGACATAATATTTGAATTTTATGATAGTATCCCTATACATAGATATACAGTTACTAACTTAATTTGTAAATAACTCATCTTTAGGTTTATATCTGCATAGATTCGCGAGTCGAATTAGATGAACTCTGTAATGCAGATAAAATCTGTACAACATAAGTATGCTCTATTACTTATGGCTGCAGTCGCTATGACAGCGACAGGAGCAATGGCTCAGGCTTTTGCCCAATCAACCGAAGACGGAATGGATGGGTATCAAGTCGGAGTACCGGGCGCCGGAATCTATACTGGTAACGCCAACGAATGTTGGTGGGACAGTAGTGGTGATGGCACCCCAGACATGTATTGTCTGATTGATACAGGTGATACTGCTTGGATGTTAACAGCATCATCTTTAGTCTTGTTCATGACACCTGGTGTCGCCTTCTTATACGGAGGACTTGCAAGATCAAAGAACGCTGTAAACACAATTGGCATGACATTCATTGTCATGGGACTAATGTCAGTACAATGGGTACTGTGGGGATATTCCCTAGCATTTGGTTCCGTTGACAGTGAAGCAAACATGTTCATGGGCAACCTCGATTACATGGGCTTTAATCAAGTCTCACACTGGGCACCACTAGGTGAACCAGGTTCATGTGAAGGCACTTGGTCTGATTATTACCAAATGCAACAGATGAAGACTGATGGAGCTTATTGTAGCCAAGGATGGCCTGGAACAGTTCCACATCAATTGTTTGCAATGTTCCAAGCAACATTCGCTATTATCACACCAGCTCTTATTGTCGGTGGCTTAGTTGACAGAATGAAATTCAGCGCACTGGTTATCTTTGTCCTCTTATGGGGAACCTTCGTTTATGACCCAATTGCACATTGGGTCTGGGGAGGCGGATACATAGGAAACATGGACTTTGATCCAGACTTGTCGCCATCATTCGGTCTTGACTTTGCAGGCGGTACCGTAGTTCACATATCTTCAGGATTCGCAGCTCTAGCTGGAGCTCTAGTTCTTGGTAGACGACTTGGATACGGAAAGGTTCCAATGGAACCACATAACGTACCTATGATCGTACTGGGAGCTTCAATACTCTGGTTCGGCTGGTTCGGATTCAACGCAGGAAGCGAAGTATTATCAGACGGCATTGCCGTTAGCGCTTGGACTGTAACTAACACAGCAACTGGTATGGCTTCAGTAACTTGGTTACTGATGTCATGGGGACATACTGGAAGACCCAGTATCGCAGGTGCTGCAACTGGTGCAGTAGCAGGCTTGGTAGCAATTACTCCAGCATCTGGTTGGGTTGGCCCAATGGCTTCAATCATAATCGGAGTTGCTGCAGGAACACTTTGTTACGGCGCAGTTGCTTTCAAGAACTCACGCAAATGGGACGACGCACTCGATGTATGGGGAGTACACGGAATAGGTGGTTTCACAGGCGCAGTCTTGACAGGAACACTAGCAAGTCCACACATATGGGATACCGGTGACGGTATTGGTGCGTGGACTGGAACACCAGAAGGATATGAGCAACAAGCTATCAACATAGCAGGCGCATGTATGTCAGTTGCTTATGCATTCGGTGTAACAATTGCTATATTGAAGATCATGGACGCAATCTGGCCAGGTGGAATTCGAGTTACTCCAAAAGAGGAGGAAGTCGGACTCGACATTGCTCAGAACGGTGAACGAGCATACGTAGAACTAGGTTAAGTAAAACCTCTCTTTTTTTCTTTTTTTTATTTTAATATCCTAGGACAAATTCATTTACCGTCAACATTATACAAATTTGTGTTAACCACCACAACAGAATTAGAGAAAATTATTGATGATCCTAGTCTGATTTTGATTGATGCGAGATCCTTCCAAGAATATTCCCGGGGACACATTACAAATGCAGTAAACTTGGATCTTTTCTCCTTTCATTGGATTGATACAAGCCAGAGTGGAATATCTTCATTTAATGAACAGTTTGGAAAAATTTTTTCGCAGGTAGGCATCTCGGAAGAAAAAAAGGTGGTTTTCTATGATAATGTATCTGGAATGCTTGCCGCCAGAGGAGTTTGGCTGCTTGAATATTTTTCACATCCAAACGTATCAATGCTTGATGGCGGTATCACAAAATGGAAGACCGAAGGGCATACTTTGGACAGAATTTCAGTTAGCTACAAGCCAGCCAATTTTTCTGGAAAGCCCAATCCTAAAATTTTAGCTGGATTTGAGTACGTGTTGGAAAATCTCAACAAACTTACAATTTTAGATGTTCGTTCAAAGGAAGAATTTGACGGTAAACTTGTAAGAGCAGCTAGGGGTGGTCACATACTAACATCAACTAACATAGACTATACTGAAAACATTTCCAAAGATGGAACTCTCAAAAACAATGAGGAACTTTCTAAACTATATCAGATGTCAAAAGATGCTGAAATTGTAACCTATTGTCAGGGGGCATATAGAGCGGCAAATACATTCCTTGCCCTGAAGAAGATTGGTTTCACAAACGTCAAAGTTTATCTTGGATCTTGGGGAGAATGGGGAAACAAACCAGAACTTCCCATAGAATAAAAAACCCGATCAAGATTTTTATGATATAATTAATATAACGTCAGGAAGTCAGCGTGATCAGATGACTTTTAACAGGAAAAAATTTTCCTATCTCGCTATTACTGCGGGAGCAATTATGTTAGTTATGACATTTGTTACACCTCCAGCTTTTGCTGCTACGGGTGATGATTCAGGGCTATCAAAGCCTATTTTGGCACTGGCTGCTGCTATTGCGATAGCAGGAGGTCTGATAGGTACTGGTAGTGCACAACAGGGAATAGGTGCGGCTGGTATGGGCATTATAGCAGAAAAACCAGAAAAATTTGGCCAGGTTTTATTCTTCTTTGTAATTCCTGAAACACTTTGGATTATTGGTTTCGTTCTAGGAATTATACTATTGCTAGATATACTCTAGGCGATGAACCTTGAGTATAGACAAATTTGTTACTGAGATACAAAATAGAAAAAAAAATGATCTTGCTGAACTAGACAAAAAACTAAGCGATAAAAAGTCAGAAACTGACGCTAAAAAAAAACTCTAGTGTAAAGGATCTTAAGGAGAACTATACTAACGAGGCAAAAACAAAAGCAGAAAGAGAAGGAGCAAGAATAGTTGAGGCTGGAAAACTAGAAGCCAAGAAAATCTTGTTTGATGCAATCAACAAAAATTTAGATTCCACATTCGATGTTATCAAAAAAGAACTAGACGGTTACTCAAAAAAACCGGAATATAATCAAGTCCTACAAAAGTTGGTTGACTATTCAAAGAAAGTACTTGCTAAGGAACTAGTAGTTCATTGCCGTGAAGAGGACAAGTCATTTTTCAAAGACGGAATCCAAGTTAGCTCTACAATTCAAACTCTAGGCGGTTTTATCGCTGAAAACAAAGAGGGCACGAAAGAAATTGATTTGACTTTTGAAGAACTGCTTAGAAGTAACGAAGATGAGATAAAGAATACAATTTTGGAGAAGATACTGTAATGGGCGCATCACAATACGCATCTTCATTTGGAAGGTTACAGTCAATTGCAATAAATTTTCTTTCTGAAGAATTTTTACAAAACCTGCTCAAGGCAAATAGTGTAACAGAGATTGTCAAGCAATTGGAATCAACTTGGTATGGCGAAGAGATCAAAAAGTCTGCATCAGTGTACAAAGAAGCCGAGCTCTTAGAAGTTGCATTTAACCGCCACATTGTTGAAACCAATAAAATTATTTCAGAGGCAACACCATTTAGTGGCAAAAACGCGGTTAGAGCTTATCTTTCTAAATGGGATCTTTACAATATAGAATTGATTCTCTCTTCCAAGGCAATGGGAAGAGAAATTACAGAAACTGAATCGTTGCTGGTTTCTAGCAGAAATGTTCCCGCAGGAATTGCTGCCGGTAACATATCACACGATGAGATAAAGATCATTCTTGCTGAAACAACTGTTGATGGCGTAGTTAGCAAACTAACAAAATATGATTATGGTGTTGTCTTGATGAAGCACTTGGATGAGTTCCAAAAGACTGGAGATTTGGGACCAATGATGTCAGCCCTACACGAAGCATACTATCAAAAGTTGCTCGAGTCACTCAAGTTCTTCCAGGGAGATGAAGGCTCAATCAGAGAATTAATTCGAGCCGAAATAGACAAGAAAAACATTCTGAATCTTTTGAAGGCAAAAGAATCCAACCTAGAAAAGGACGTGATAGCAAAACATCTTGTTGAAGGCGGAAGAATATCCTCAAAGGAATTACTTGACAGCTATGAAGTAAAGGACGTTATAGAAATGGTTGGAAAATTTGATTCTTACTTTAAACTAACTGATGCTATAGAACAATACAAGACTTCAAAAAGCTTGATTGATTTCGAGGTAGCAATTACAAAATTCATCTTTACAAACTATGTAAAAAAATTGAGAAACATTGCATTATCGATCGGGACTATTTTCTTTTTTATATTCAGAGCAGAAAATGAACATGAAAATCTGAAAAGGATTACATATGGTAAGCGCTACGATCTTCCAATTGATAAAATTAAGGGGATGTTGTTACTTTGAGTGAACAAGTTTCAAAACAAAAAGCTGATACGAGTGGCAGATTAGCCGTTGTAGGAGATCGCGAACTTGTAATTGGTTATCGTCTGATTGGAATCGATGATACCTTTATTGTCACCGATGAAGAGGATGCCAGTAAAAAAATTCAAGAGCTCTATTCATCTGGTGAGTTCGGTTTGATTATTGCAAGCAATTCAATGCGTGATAAACTTTCTTCAAAATTCATCGCAGAAATTGAGGAGTCCATCGAGCCACTAGTGTTGTTTATGCCATCTCAAAAAGAAACTGCTGAAGAAGATAAAGAATCAATCGCTGCATTAGCAAAACGAGTTCTGGGAATTAGTATAGAGGTCAATTGATATGGTAGATGCTACGATTGCAAGAATTTCTGGTCCTGTTGCAGTTGCTAAAGATCTAGAAGGCGCGCATATGTTTGACGTTGTACGTATTGGTGAGATGGGTCTTATGGGTGAAATCATTCGTCTAGAAGGAAATACCGCACAGATTCAAGTTTACGAGGATACAACTGGTCTCAAGCCAGGAGAGAAAGTAATTAACACAGAAAGACCACTTTCGATGCAACTTGGTCCCGGACTCTTAACATCAATTTATGATGGAATTCAAAGACCTTTGAATGTTCTAGCTGCAGAAAGTGGAGACTTTATCAGTAGAGGAAAAATTATTCCTGCACTTGATCAAAAGAAAAAGTGGGATTTTATTCCAGTAAAGAAAAATGGAGACCAAGTTTCTCCAGGTGAAATAATTGCTGAGGTTCAAGAGACCCCATTAATCAAACACAAAATTATGGTGCCTTACAACGTTTCTGGCGAACTTGTTGATATTTCTGAAGGACAGTTTACTGTAAATGACAAAATTGCAGCCGTAAAAAATGGCAAAACAACTGATATCGGTTTATCAAGTTGGTGGACAGTAAGAACACCAAGACCAGTTTTGAGAAAGCTTGCACCCGATCAACCATTACTTACTGGTCAAAGAGTTCTTGACACATTTTTCCCTGTTGCTAAAGGAGGTTCAGCTGCAATTCCAGGTCCTTTTGGAAGTGGAAAAACAGTAACACAACAACAGCTTGCCAAATGGGCAGACAGTGATATAATTGTCTACATTGGTTGTGGAGAAAGAGGAAATGAAATGTGTGAAGTACTGACACAATTCCCTGAACTAATAGATCCAAAATCAAAGCGTCCTTTAATGGAACGAACTATTCTAGTAGCAAACACTTCAAACATGCCAGTAGCTGCACGTGAAGCAAGTATCTATACTGGAATTACAATGGGCGAATATTATCGTGACATGGGATATGGTGTGGCACTTATGGCTGACAGTACTTCAAGATGGGCTGAGGCATTAAGAGAAATTTCAGGAAGACTAGAAGAGATGCCTGGTGAAGAAGGATATCCGGCATATCTTGGAAGAAGATTGGCAGAATTTTATGAAAGAGGTGGAAGAAGCATTGTTATTTCCCCTGAAGAGCGACAAGGCTCATTATCACTAGTAGGTGCAGTATCTCCACCTGGCGGAGACTTTTCAGAACCAGTTTCACAAAACACACTTAGAGTAACCCGTGTGTTCTGGGGACTTGATGCCAATTTAGCAAACAGGAGACATTTTCCAGCAATCAATTGGCTGACAAGCTATTCTTTGTACATGGATGACATGGCAGACTGGTACAAATCTAACGTTTCAAAGGATTGGATTGACCTAAGAAAAGAGGCATTAGAAATTTTACAGAAAGAATCAGAACTGCAAGAGATTGTGCAACTTGTAGGATATGATGCATTACCGGAACCAGAAAAAGGAATCTTGGACACTGCCCGTTCAATTCGTGAAGATTACCTCCAGCAAAGTGCATTTGATGAGGTTGATACTTACACATCAATACAAAAACAACACAAGATGTTGTCTACCATTTTAGAATTTGGTAGGAAGGAGGCTGACGTAATAAAGAAAGGGTCTACATCTGCCAAAGTAGGTGCACTTGAATCACGGGGAATGATACCAAAAATGAAATGGACAAAAGAGGAAGAATTAGAAAAATTACTAAACGACATTAACGGCAAGATGAAACAAGAATTTGATACACTTTCAAAGGAGAGTTCTAACTAATGGCAAATGTATCATACAAATCACTAGACAAGGTTGCAGGTCCACTGATTTTTGTCAAGGGAGTTGACAACGCAGCTTATGGTGAAATGGTTGAGATAAAATTAGAAAATGGAGAAAGACGACAGGGACAAGTATTAGATACAAGTCAAGGTCTTGCTGTAGTACAAGTCTTCGGTCAAACTTTAGGTATTAACACTACTGGTACTTCAACAACATTCCTTGGTGAAACAGCAACATTATCAGTATCTGATGAAATGCTTGGAAGAGTCTTTGACGGACTAGGAAATCCAAAAGATAATGGGCCAAAGATTGTATCAAAAGAAAAATTTGATCTAGTAGGTTCCAGCATTAATCCATATTCCAGAGAAGAACCATCGGAATTCATTCAAACAGGAATGTCAAACATTGACGGAATGAACACATTGGTAAGGGGTCAAAAATTACCAATCTTCTCAGCATCCGGCCTACCACATAACCAACTTGCATCACAAATTGCAAGACAGGCACAAGTTCTTGGCACGGAAGAAAACTTTTCTGTTGTCTTTGCAGCAATTGGAATTACAAGTGAGGAGGCAAACTTTTTCATTAAACAATTTGAAGAGAGTGGTTCACTTGAAAGAACTGCATTATTCCTTAACTTATCTTCTGATCCTTCAATGGAACGTATACTTACTCCTAGACTTGCACTAACCACCGCAGAATTTCTTGCATATGAACGCGAACAACACGTCTTAGTTATTATGACAGATATGACAAACTATTGTGAAGCATTAAGAGAAATTTCTGCAGCACGTGAAGAAGTTCCAGGAAGAAGAGGTTATCCAGGTTATCTGTATACAGACTTGGCTTCAATTTATGAGCGTGCAGGAAAAATCAAGGGAAGGAAAGGTTCAGTAACACAACTACCAATTCTTACAATGCCTGCTGACGACATCACACATCCAATCCCTGATCTTACTGGTTACATTACTGAGGGTCAGATTGTAATGAATAGAGAATTACACAGAGCAAACATTCAACCACCTATTGACGTTCTAACAAGTTTATCACGTTTAATGAACCAAGGAATTGGTGAAGGAAGAACAAGAGAAGATCACAGACAACTTGCAGACCAACTTTATGCTGCTTATGCTCAAGGTAAAGATGCAAGAGCACTTGCTGCCATTGTAGGTGAGGGTGCACTAAGTGATCTTGATAGAAAATTCCTAATTGTTGCAAACGACTTTGAGAAAAAATTTGTTCATCAGGGACCTAACGAGAACCGTTCCATTGAGCAGACACTTTCACTTGGTTGGGATCTATTAGCAGGGCTTTCAGAGACTGAACTTACTCGTATCAAACCAGAATTTATTGCTAAATATGCAAAGAAGACTAGTACCGGTGGCACAAACAAATCTGAATAGGTAATTTGAATGCCATCCAACACTGACATCCGTCCAACTCGCCTCGAATACTTGCGTACAAAAAAACGAATCAAGATTGCAAAAAAGGGACTTAAACTGTTAAAACTAAAACGCCAAGCTTTGATTCTAGAATTTTTCAGTATTAGCAAGGCATCATCCAGATTGCGGGGAGAGCTAAATGCCGAACTGATCAAGGGTTACCAAAGCATAAGGATGGCGGAGATGATTGATGGCGAAATGAGACTTGAAAACGAGGCAATGAAAATTCCTCAATTAAAAAAATTATTGATTACACCAAAGAACGTTATGGGCGTAAAGATTCCAAGACTTGAAGGTGGAAGAAGGGAAGAATCACTTACCGACTATTTGTTAGAGATTCCAGTTTCCATCAGTGAAGCAATGAAGGCATTCCAAGAAGTGCATAAAATTGTCCTAGATGTAGCAGAAAAAGAGACAACACTACGAAAATTACTTTATGAGATTGATAAGACAAAACGAAAGGCTAACGCAATCGAAAACGTCTTCATTCCAAGACTAGAATCTGCTGTTAAGTTCATTACGTTTAGGCTTGAAGAGATGGAGCGAGATACGTTTGCCATGTTAAAGACTGTAAAACGAAAGATGGAAGAAAGAGAAAAAAATGTGGAGGTAGAAGTAATTGCAAATTGATTTTAAAAACTCCCAGCAAAAAAAATTTTACTATATTAAACGTGCAATAATGATGGGAAACATCTTCATCGCCATTGCTGTCATATTATATTTGAGCAAGGAGTTTTTGGGTGCATAATATGTCGACGTCACAAGATCAATACATCAGTTCCCTGAAGAAGATAAAGCAAGTAGAGGAAGAAGCTCAAAACGAGATTGACAGTTACAAAAGTAAGATTGAGGATCAAATCATCCAGTTAGATTCGGAATTAGAAAAAGCAATTGCAACTGCAAAGGCTGAGGGTGAAAAACTAGTTGATTCAAGTGTAGCCGATGCTACAAAAAAAGCCAATGCTGAAACACAAAAAACAATTGAAGAAGCAAAGACAAAGTCTAAAGATGTTGCATCACAAATTACAGCACAAAACGCACAAGACATTATCAATATTTTACTAAAAGGAGTCGAGTAGGCATGTTCAAGCCCGTCCAAATGGCTAAGATAGCTATTATGGGTCTGCGAAAAAACCAGCAAACTTCAGTTTCCATTTTGCATGACATGGAAATTTTGCAATTGGAACCACTGTCAAAAGATGTTTTAGCCATTGTAAAAAATGAGCGTGATAATGAGCTAACAAGACAAGTCTCAGACGAGTTATTGCGAGTGAAGGCGTTAATGACAACACTTCCCCATATCCCAGTAACGGTTACAAAGCGCTTTGATTCTATTGACGATCTATTACAAACTGCCAATTCCATTGATGTTGACGAACAGGTTGCAAGCATTGAGAAGGAAAAGGAAGCACTTCTAACTGAAATCAAGGATATTGAGAACAACCTAAAACTTGTTGAAGAGTTTAGCTTCTTTCCAGAAGACCTGAAGATTCTTCGACTTTCATCTGCAACCTCCTATTTTGGAAGAATTACATCTGATAAGTTTGAGGAATTCAAGAAAGCTGTTAATGCACACCCCAATGACATTATGCTTTACACTAAGGCAGAAAAAGAACTAACACATCTAATCCTAGTAGTGTTTCCTACTATTTCATCTGACGAGTTTGCTAATATCATCCAAACACACAATGTCAAGATAGAGGCAGTACCAAACCTAAACGGAAAACCGAATGAAATCATCACAAATCAAAAAAGCAATTTACAAACAAAGAATCAAAGGCTTAAACAGATCAATGATGAACTAAACAAAATTTCAGAAAAACACTACGCCAATTTAGTTGAAGTTGAAGAGCAATTACAGATAGAAAACAAAAAACTAGAAGTAATTTCCAATCTTGGCGTAACCAAGGATGCGTTTGCAATGGAAGGATGGGTTCCAAAATCAAAACTAGGTAAAGTCAAGTCTACCCTAGAAAAATTTACAGATGGTACGACAATCTATGAACTACAACCCAAGAAAGAAGAGAAAGCACCAACACTGATGAGTAACCCAGGAAGATTTAGATTATTTGAAGCATTCATTAGATTTTATTCCCTACCGCAAAGCAAGGAGTTTGATCCTACCATGGTTTTTGCTCTCATTTTCCCAATCTTTTATGGATTAATGATTGGCGACACGGGATACTGTTTGGTAATACTTCTTGTATGTCTGTGGGTTATCAGACGTGTAGAGAAAGGAAAACGTAATCTAAACATAATGCCAAGACAACTGCGAAGTTTTGCAATGTTGATATTGAAAAAAAGACAGATGGTAAAGCTATCAAAAGCAATGATTCCTGGATGTGTTGTTGGTATTGTGTTAGGAGTCATCTTCGACTTGCATTTTGGATTCCACCTCAACGGCTACGTGTTTGATCTTCTAGCAAGTGTTGGAATTACTGGTGGGTGGG
Organism: Thaumarchaeota archaeon SCGC AAA007-O23; assembly: GCA_000402075.1. GTDB lineage: Archaea > Thermoproteota > Nitrososphaeria > Nitrososphaerales > Nitrosopumilaceae > Nitrosopelagicus. The sequence goes on along the minus strand of ARWO01000016.1, from coordinate 6,894 downwards.
TTCCAGAAGCTGGCGAATTACTAAACAGACCTTCACAAGCATTTCTAGATCCAATTCATAATGCAGGCACACTATTGCTTTATGCTGGATACATCGGCATTGGTTTTGTGTCATTCGGTCTAATTCTAGGTGTAATTGATTGTATTAGAGAAGGTGAAAAAAAAAGAAGCATTAGTCAAGATTGGATGGCTAGCAGTTGGTTGGGGAATTGTTCTTCTCGGACTTGCTCTCATAAGTGGAGATGCTATCAATCCAACATGGGATAGACTGGTTGAAGTTAATCCAATAGCATACATGTACTACGTATTAATTTTTGGAGGTATTGCGTTAATGGTTGCTTGTGATAAAAGTAAAGGACCTATGAAGGTCATGGCATTAATGGAAGTAGCAACAATCATCAGCCACATTCTTTCCTATACAAGACTGATTGGAATTTTACTGGCGTCGGTTATACTTGCTCATACAATAGATTACATTTTCTTGAAATCAATTAACATAGGACTTCCATTAGCTGCCCTTGGTATAATGATACTATTCATAGGACACCTGTTCAATATAATCATAGGAGTCTTTGAACCTGGAATTCAAGGCGCAAGATTGGTTTACGTTGAGTACTTCTCCAAGTTTTACCGTGGTAACGGCAGAAAATTCTCACCGTTTGGATCTTTACGAAGATTTACAGAAGAACAATATCATTCTGAACAGCAGGAAAAGAAGGAATCGGACAAACCAAAACTAAAGGTTAAATAGAAATTTTTCAAAATCTGTTCAAATTTTCACAAAATAGTGTTAGAAAATTCACTTTTTTAGTAATCATTTTACTTTGTAATGCTAGAATGCAAAGATTGTAGGACTTCCACGATGCTCCCCTTTGTGTTGGTTCTACATTCTTGCATTTTAAAATTAGGAATATTTCAGCTGGTTTACGTCTAGTACTCTATTACAATATCTGCATTTCAAAACTAATTTTTCTTTATCTAATACATCCATGATTGATTCAATGTGTTCGTTACTGTTTGTGACACACTCAGGATTTGAGCACCTAAAAATTCTGTCAATCTCATTTGGAAGAGAGACACGTCGCTTCTCTACCAACTTGTAATCTTTGATAATATTGACTGTTGATGTAGGTGCTATGACAGCAAGTTTGTTTGTGTCATCGTCTTCGAGGAACTTTCCCTCCACCTTGATCATATCTTTTTTCTTTAGTTTTCCACTTGGAACATTTAGTGCTATTGTGATGACGTTTCCATCACTCCCGTTAATCCGGAGTGCCTCCAACACCTTAAGCCCATTTCCCACATCAATATGGTCTATTACAGTACCATCTTTGATGCGTCTGACCGTAAGATCCGCTTGTTCCATAGTATGATTTGTATATGTGCCACTATAAATTGTTCAAAGATGAATGGCTTTTTCCAGAAGGACGTTATCTCAATTAGAGATCTTGGAAAGAAAGACCTTGATAGTATTTTTTCTGCTACTGAAAAAATCATCAGTTTAGATCCTAATCAAAGACGTGAGATTGCAAGAGGCAAAACACTTGGATATCTCTTCTTTGAGCCAAGCACTAGAACTCGTTTGAGCTTCCAGTCTGCAATGGCACTAATTGGTGGAACTTCACTTGGAATTGCAGATGTAAGTTCATCATCAGTACAAAAGGGTGAAAGCTTATCTGATACAGTTAGGGTCATGTCAGGATACACGGATGTTCTTGTTTTACGACACCCTCTTGATGGTTCTAGTAGATTTTCAGCAGAGATTTCACAAAAACCAATCATTAACGGTGGAAGCGGGACTGAAGAGCATCCAACACAAGCTATTCAGGATATATTCACAATCAAGAGGGAGAAAAAGAAAATTGATGGACTGAAGATTGGAATAGTTGGGGATCTAAAGTATGGAAGAACAGTTTACTCTTTACTGCATGGGCTTTGTAATTACAATGTTGACGTTCACCTAATTTCACCCGAGATACTAAAAATTAGAAAAGATTCTACATATGACATTAAAAAGAAACTTTCTTACACAGAATCTACAAATCTTGATGAATACATTGATGATTTGGATGTCTTGTATATGACAAGAATACAAAAAGAACGATTTCCTGACGAGGAGGAATATGCTAAGGTGAAAGGAAGCTATGTAATTGGATTGGACATGGTAAAAAAGATGAAAGAAGATGCAATAATTTTGCACCCTCTTCCAAGAATAGATGAAATTTCAACAGATGTTGACTCTAGTAAGCAAGCGAAATATTTTGAGCAGGCAGAATATGGAAAATATACGCGTGCTGCACTGCTTGGCCTGATTCTAAATGAGAACGGTTTCTGAGCAGTTCATTTTGAAGCATCTCTAATTTTGCCATATACTAAAAAAGTTAGACTAGGCTAAATTTTAAATACAGTCGCAAAACCATCGATTTGTATGCTTACTGGGGGACAAAAGATGATTATTGTAATCACTGTTGTTTCTTTGGGTTTTGCTGGATATCTTGTTTTTCCTGCTATGGATATTACTGCACAGGAACAGCCAGAAGTTTTTGTAACTCATTCTGGTGCGGTAGTACAGACAACCGGTGATGTGTTAGATCCTGTTTATACAATTCAAGAAGTTGAATTTGATCCAGAAAAATACCTGCGAGAGTTTGACTATGGTGAGGTTTCCCAGTTAGAAGATGGTACAACACTTCGTGAATTTACCATTATAGCTGAAGATGATAAAATAATGGAAATCGCGCCTGGGATATTTTATAATGTCTGGACATTTAATGGGCAAGTTCCTGGACCCACAATTCGTGCAACAGAAGGTGACCTAGTAAGAATTCATTTTACTAACAACGGTGACAAGGAACACACAATTCACTTTCATGGAAACCATCCAGCTGAGATGGACGGTATATTTGAGATAGTAGGTTCTAACGGCGGTCAGTTTACTTATGAGTTCATAGCGGGCCCTGTTGGTGTTCATCCATATCATTGTCATGTAATGCCAGTTGAGGAGCACATTGGTCATGGGCTTTATGGTGTCTTCATCGTAGATCCAAAAGACGCAAGACAGCAGGCTGACGAAATGGTTATGATGCTAAACGGATTTGATACTGACTTTGATGGAGAAAATAATTTGTATGCGGCAAATACCATTCCATACTACTATCAACACCATCCAATCCAGATTAATACTAATGAACTAATCCGAGTTTATGTTGTAAACATGGTTGGGTTAGACCCCATCAACAATTTCCATTTACACGGAACATTGTACAAATACTATCCAACTGGCACTGATATGGTTCCATCAGAGTTTACTGATATGACTACATTTTCACAAAGTGAAAGGGGAATTCTAGAGTTTGAATATGAATATACGGGAAGATACATGTTTCATGCACATTTGACCGAATTTTCTGAGAAGGGATGGTCAGGTGTTTTCTATGCAAAAGATAATTCTCAACCAAACATGGAAGGGTATGCTTATGGAAGTTAAGAGATCATCCAGAACAAAGACGGCAGTAAGTGTGGTCGTTCCTTTTATTTTGTTAGCTGTAATGATTGGGTACGTCTTTGGGCCGGGCTCGGAACTCATTAGTTTTGGTGTTGTGATACCGGAGATATCTATTGAGAAAGTTGAGTTTGTTGATTCAGAAATAATTGCAACCGTACGAAACACAGGTCCTATTGCTGTTGACATTGTTATGGCAGACATTAACGATAGAATATATCCTGCCGCAATAGAACCGGACAAGCATCTTGAACGATTCGAGTCAGCAATTGTTCGAATACCATTTGAATGGAACGAGGGAGAACCATATGCTGTGGGACTTACTATAGATGATGGAACCAGATTTGAAAAACAAGTTGATGTAGCTGCACCTTCGATTCAGCCAACGGTTGAAATGATAACATATTTTGCTATAATAGGAACATATGTTGGAATTATTCCTGTAATGATAGGTCTTCTTTGGTTTCCATTTATTTCCAAACTTAGCCGTAGCAAGTACAAATTTTTCTTGGCACTTACTGTAGGTCTTTTACTTTTCCTAGGAATCAGTGCTGCTGAGGAAGCAATTGAAATATCCTCTGAAAATCTATCTGATGTTTTCAATGGAGTGCTGTTAGTTGCTACAGTAGCTATAGTGTCTTTTCTTGCTCTGAATTTTGTAGGTGAAAAACTCAAGAAACGTGCAGGTGCATCAAAACTTGCTGGTCCTATTGCAATTGCATTGATGATTGCAATTGGAATAGGTCTGCATAACTTCGGGGAAGGTCTTGCTATTGGCGCTGCAATTGTACTCGGTGAAGCTGCACTTGGCGCTTTCCTGATTGTTGGCTTTGCATTACATAACACTACTGAAGGATTTGCCATAGCAGCACCCATGGCACGCACAAAGCTGATGATTGGAAGACTAGCCGCAATGGGAATGATTGCTGGAGTTCCTGCAATTTTTGGTGCGTGGGTTGGCGGATTTGTTTACTCGCCTCTGGCAGCTGTTATCTTTTTAGCAATAGGTGCAGGAGCAATATTTCAGGTAATTGTTACAATAATGAGATGGATACAAAATGAAGAAGGCAAACTCTCAAACAGTTCGGTGCTAGCCGGCATTGCTATAGGAATGATAATCATGTACATTACAAGTATTCTAGTCTGAAATCTGCCTAGTTATTTTCCATCGTACAACAACTAGCCTTGTTGATGTTTCGCATTGCCCACCAGATTGAAAATGACAATGCTGCTATGGATACAAATTTGAGCTCCAATCCTTGAAGCGGGAAAATTGCCAACCCACCCACTATTCCTAAAACTGCAGTAAGCGATGTTGTACATGCAGGACATCCCGGCGTAAATGCAGCAAGAGCGCCGCCAAATATTGCTGACGATCCGCCCTTTTGTAAATTCATTCTTTGTGTCTTTATGTTGTATACAACTAGTGCAATGTTGATTCCACCCAATACTGCTACAACTAATGTTAACCCAATAGAGGCTGCAAGATATTGAGGACTAACAACTAATGCAATTAAGTTGTGGTTTACTGCGCTTGATAAGGTAAGAAAATAGTATACTAAACCAAGTAAAATGCCCGAAACGATAGCAATTCCACCAAAACTTTTCTGTTTTAGTATATCCTTGATAGTTAATTTTAGCATCATAATTTTATCTAGCAATTCTCTTAATTAAACTCTCGAACCTCTAACTCCAAACACTTTCTTTAAACGTCCATTTTTTATTCAAAATAAAGTTGCTGGAGGCAGCAATGATTACAGCTAGTATTAACGCAATAGGATACATAACCTGATAATTATCAACTAGGACGTACACCATTCCAAGTTGTATTAACGCACCTAAGGAACTAAATCCCACAAACTTTCCATATTGTGCAAGAGTTTTCTTTGCTTCAAAGTTTCTATCTTCAAATGTCCATATTTTGTTTAGAATAAAATTAGAAGACATTGAAATTGCTATTCCTATTATTGTTGCGTGAATATACCAAAAATTTATGATTGCATCTGCAAATAGGAGTGACACAAGATAGTTTACCAAAAGTCCAGACGCGCCTACAGTGTAGAACCTGCCTGCCTTGGATATAAAACGAACAGACGTTCGTGTATCGCTAACTTTTGCCGTGTGACCATATCTATACAGCTTCCATACAGACTTTACATAATCAAACATTGTAGAAGAGTCCAGCTTACTTGAACCACGCGTTCTGTCTGTAAACGTATAAGGAATTTCTTTCACTTTGGCGCCCTTTGTCTTTACTAAAATTTCTAAAAGCATCTTGTATCCTATAGCGTCAAATTTTATACCTTCGAGAATATTACGGTTGAATGCAAAAAACCCTGACATTGGATCTGACTCGTTTACACCAAGACCTGCTTTTGCAATTCCTGTTGCACCCTTGCTGATTAATTTTCGTTTAGTTGACCATCCACTAACTTCGCCTCCCTCAGTATAGCGTGAAGCTATGGCAATATCATATTTTGAAGTCTTTATCTCTTCTATTAATTGCGGAATTATTTTTGGAGGATGTGAAAAGTCACTGTCCATTACCACAACAGTTTCACCGCTTGAATGCTGAATTCCGTCAAGTATTGCAGAGCTTAAACCACTCTTTGTCTTTCGGTGGATAATACCAATAGTATATCCAGTTTTGTTTTGTGCATCATTTATGTAATCTTCAACAACTTTTCCCGTTCCATCCGGAGAGTTATCATCAACTACTATTGCTTCGGTAGCAATATCCTTCGGTATGTGCTCGCCAATTGATTTTAAGACTTGGATAACATTCTCAGATTCATTATATGTTGGAATAATTATAGATACTTCTGCCTTGTTTTGTGCCAAGTTGCTCATATTTCGTAGACGATCGCTCATGATTATTAATAGTTTAATCTAGTGCACTAGTCAAAAAACAATTCTCACAAATGGTAGAAATGTCAAAAACCATATAAAGCCCGATAGCTTTTCGTGATCACATGAAAATGAGCACACTAAGTTCACTTTTCGTTCTTATGTCTGTAGTTTCTATGATTGCAATTGCACCAAGTGCTTTTGCAGAAGATGTTACAGTAACAAATGCACCTGGATCAGCAACTCCAGGCTGTGAACCAAATTGTTTCGTTCCAAGCACCGTTACAATTGAAGTAGGTGACACAGTCACTTGGGATAATACTGATACAGCAGCTCATACAGCAACAGGAGGAAATCCAACTGATGGACCAAGTGGTGTCTTTGACAGCAGCTTGATTATGGCAGGTGGAAGTTATTCCTATACTGCTGATACTGCAGGAACATTCGATTACTTTTGTATGGTTCATCCATGGATGGAGGGAACTCTAATTGTTGAAGCAGCAGGAGCAGCAGATGCAGCAGCGGCAGAAGCAGCAGCAGCGGCAG
>ARWO01000015.1 GCA_000402075.1 Thaumarchaeota archaeon SCGC AAA007-O23 | reverse complement strand
TTTTCTTTTTATTTTCTTTTTACCATTGCAATAATAGCTAGTATAACTCCGGCCGCACCAAGAGACATTCCAAACACTCCAAAGTTGTATGCAGTTTCTGCATCAAAGTTTCCAGAGTTAGTATCAATTCCGCCCACTTGTGACTTTATTGACGAAACATCTTTTTGAAGAGACGTTACAGCATTTTTGAGAGCAACTACTTCTTGCCCAGATGATGAACCAGATGTTATCGGAAAGTCAAGAACAGATGTGCTCTCAACATCTTCTATAGGAATTACATCATTGATTTTAACACCATTAATCTCTCCTTCAAGTTTCAGTTCGAGTGAACCAGTCTTTGTAGGAATTATCTTAGCATAATAATGTCCAGGTCGAGGATCACTGTTTATGTCAAGCACTTTAGAGGCCCCACCAGAAACAACCGATGCCTGCAAATTTTTAAATGCACTAGTTATGCCCATGGAAACACCTTCAACATCGCCAGGCTCTCTAATTTCTATGGTTATGGCATTTAGTATACCTACAACTGGAGGCTCATCCTGCCATCCTACTTCAATCTCATATGGACCTACTTCGATGGTTGTGTGTGCATATACTGAAGAAAAGCCAAATCCTAAAACAATCAAACCAACAATAGCAAAAAGTGGGTAATTCACGATTTGCAAAACGTGTGTATGTGTTATTATCTTTACTGAAATAGTACAACTTTCGAATTGGTAATTCTTTAAATTATGAACTGACTGGTTTTATGTAAAATGAACAAGTTGCTTCTTTTGGCATTCTTAATTTTAGTAATTGGAGTTCCATCAGCGTACGCACATCCATTTTTGCTTGATTCCGAACCTTCTCAGGCAGTAAATGCGCCCATCGGTACAACGCAGATAATTACCAAATATTCTGAAGCTGTTGAGATTGACTTTTCTGAATTGAAGGTGTTTGACAGCAATGGAAACCAGATAGACAATGGAGATACTGCATACTATGAAGGAGAAAGTTCTCTAGTAATTACAACATTACCACTAGAAGATGGCACATACACTGTAACAAGCAAGGTGTTGTCAAAAGTGGATGGTCATTTAGTGCGTGCTGCAATCATCTTTGGTGTAGGCGAAGCCCAAGTTGATGCTTCGCTTTTAGAATCACAAGACGAATCGGAAACAACATTTCTACCTGAAGCAGCAGCAAGATTTCCAGGGATTGTAGGGCAGACAGTTGTTTTAGGTTCTGCAATATCAGCTATTGCAATTTGGGGCACACAGCGAAAACACTTTGGAAAAGAAAATCTTACATTGATAAACCAAACATATCGTTCAAAGTTTTCAAAGATAACAGGTGCCGCCCTTGTTGGAGTGCTTGTATCTAATTTTGTTATGCTAGCAGTTCAGACTGTTCGCCTTGAAACATCTCCAATTGATGTACTTGGAACCACATTTGGTGCTACTTGGCTAATACGGATGATCATAACCATCATTCTTCTTGGTATTTGGTTTTGGATGGAAAGGAAGCCACATTTAACAAATAAAAAACATGTACCGATGCTTATTGTATCACTAGCACTGATATTTACAACAACTATGTTTGGGCATGGTACAGCTTCTGAGCTTGCTGCGCCAATGATCTTGGATTATGTACACAACTTATTGGCGTCTGTGTGGATAGGCGGCGTAATTTTCTTTAGTTTTGTAATTTTACCGACACTTGCAAAACTAGATTGGATGGAAAAAGAGAAGACAGTGCTTGCAATTTTACCACGATATTCAGGTATGGTTACAATTGCATTGGGTATCCTAATTATTACAGGACCAACTCTTTTGTGGTTCTTAGAAAGTGATGTCACATCAATAACCAATTCAACTTATGGCCTCTTGATATTTGCAAAGATTTTCCTAGCCCTGATAATGATTGGACTGGGTGCATATTTCCAGTTTAAAGTTCAAAGACCTGCAGTAAAAAATCTAGGTGGGGCAATAGGCGCAGGTGTATTTGGGTTTGGTGAAAAACCACCAGACATGTCAAAGGAAGGGTTTGAACCACCTACCATAGAGGCATTAGCATCTAAGAAACTTGTAAAACCTCTCAAGGCTTCAGCCGTAATAGGCATCATACTTCTTGGTGTTGTATCACTTCTTGTCAATTCGTCTCTCCCAGCTGGAGAGGTACAAACAGCTGATGCACAAACTGCAATGTTTGGGTTTTCATCTGTCTTGTTTTCCGAACAAGCAAAGTTTGATGTTTCAGTTCTACCTGTAGGTGTAGGGTCTAACACAATCAGTGTTGTTGTTTCCACTATTGATGGAGAACCGATGTCAGATGTTTCTGGCTTGAAGATCAAAGTATCAAACCCACAACGAAACATATCGCCAATTGAAATTTCAACAATGCAATCAAGCGATGAGATAACAGAGTTTGAGGGAGAAGCTACATTCGGGTTTGCAGGTACATGGCAGATAGAGATTGAGGCACAGAGAACACAAACGGCAAACGAGAGTGTGATATTTGATGTGTTGGTAAAACCAACTCTTTCAGAAATTCGAACTGAAATTACAGAATATGATTTTCCTGAAGGTGAATCAGCACCTCTTTACCCTAGATATGATGGTAACAATACAATATGGATTAGTGATGCAGCAGAGCCAAGACTTTGGAAGTTTACACTAGATGACAAGCAATTCAGTTCGTATGAATTTTTTGGAATTTCCACAATATTTCTTGACATAGATCATAGTGGCAAGATTTGGTTTACTGACACTCCAAATTCTAAGATTGGAAACTTTGATCCAAAGACAGAAAAATTTGAGATAATAGAAATTCCATCACTTGTCGACACATCACCATACTCAATTCCTATAGCACTCAAAGTTGATTTTGATAATAACATCTGGATTGCAGTAGTGGACACAGATATGATACTAATGTACAACCAGAATAGCAAAGAGTTTGAACAATTTTTGAGACTTCCAACATCGGAATCTGGTCCATCTGCTCTACTCTTAGATGATAATGGTAACATGTGGTTTGCAGAAGCATTATCAGGTAAGATAGGAGTTGTAGATTCCAAAACTTTTGAGATTACTGAATTTGCACCTGACACTCCACTAGATGAACCATTTGCCTTATTGTTTGACAAGTCTGGGTCACTATGGATTGCTGAACACGTAGGTCCGGGAATAACCAAGTTTGATCCAATATTAGAAACATTTGATCAGGTAAAGGCTCCCAACCCAGAATCACTCCCATTTGGCATGGCTATTGACAAGTATGACAATATTTGGTTTGGACAACATGTAATCGACGAACTAGCAGTTTATGATCCCTATAATGATCAGTTGATTGAAGTTTCCATTCCAACTCCAGAGAGCTTTACGCAGTTTATTACCGCAGATGATAATGGAGACATTTGGTTTGTCGAGCAAAGGACCAAGAAGCTTGGAGTAGTTTCGATTAGCAGTATTTCTGGACAGGCAAGAGCTATAACTGATGGTGGAAGTGGACCCAGTTTCAACTATGCTGAAATTGTTTCACCGTTGATTGCTGGTGGTATAGTAGCTTCATCATTATTCTTTGTCAAGAGTGTTAACGACAAAAGAAGAATAGATAAAATGTTAAGCTGATTAGTTTTACGAAATCTTCATGATTCCGTTTGATATCAGCCATTGAAGTCCAGTAACAAATGAGTTGTCATCTATCTGTCCGTCAGCCCACCATCCTGCGTTGTTTTTAATCCAACTAGGAATTACATCATCAGATCCTGTTCCCTGTTCAGTTGGTGGAATTGTCATTACATCGTTTGAGATTAGCCATTGAAGTCCAGTGACAAACGAACCATCGTCTATCTGTCCGTCAGCCCACCATCCTGCGTTGTTTTTGATCCAACCTGGGATAGAAGTTTCTGTTTGACCAACATTAATTGTAAGCGTAGCAGTCTCTAAGGGAATTGGCTGGAAGAGAATTCCTTCTATTTCAATGTGTACTATATGTGATCCATTTTCTGAAAATTGTACTGGAATGGTTATCGTACCTGGAGATGTATGTAAAAGACGCGACATGGGTCCAAACACATAGTCGCCATCTTTTGTTACACTTACGCGGTAGTCTATGTGTAGTTGGATTCTTTCAGTGTCTGGTTTTAGAAAGCTAATCATGAGTTTTGTAAATTCATCGGTGTTTGGTATTGCAGGTATGGTGTAAATTCCTACATCAAGTGTTCCATCACTAGTTGAGACAATCTGACTGTATTCACTACTTTCATTTGAATCGTCATCAGCATGATATGAGTTTAGATCATATTCAGCTGCAAAAGCAGGATAAATCATGAATGGAATCAAAAGTAATATGTACAGTAATTTCAACGTGTTTTCTTTTCAATCCTAACTAAAAATTGTTATGCAGTTTCAAGTAACTGTTCACAGCTTTAAATAACTAAAATCACAAATAGAATTATTGTATTACAAAGTAATCATACTAAGTGTATTAGTAGCTCTTACTTTCGTTCCACTGTTTAATGATGATGTGTTTGGACACGGTCTTGGTGCAGATCAGGCACCACCAATAGACTTTGCTGGCATGCTGGTTACAGTTTCTACAATGATGACCCCATCAGACATTACTGTAGGCGAAGTTGACAGAGCTAATTTGCAGATACGATTCTTTGATCAGGGTACTGATACAAATCTAGAATCTGTTACGTATAGAGTTCAGATATTCCAAGCTGGTGAACTTCTTGCAAGAGAAATTTTCTATGACAAAGATGGAGAGCTAAATATCCAGATTAGACCACAAGACCAATGCTTCGATCCTGAGCCTTGGAGATGTACAATCTATCAGGGAGCAAGAGAAGGTATCAGTGGAGGCTTGTATGCCTACGGTAGTGGTGTTCCTGTAATTCAGGGTCCTATCTTTACTAAAGGCGGTCTTTACAACATTAGCGTAGTCATTGAGGGTGCAACCAGTCCTAAAACATTGGTTGCTGAACCATTAGAATTTAATACATTTGTAAGCATAGCACAAGACCAATACTTTTCTATTCCAGAAGCATTTGGAGTTCCTGTAACAATAAAGACCTATTATGATGATGTTTCAAACTTTGGATTCAAAGCATCTGACAAATCAATTTCATTTCAGATGCCTTTCGATTGGACACCAGATTACATTGAATTAGTTGCAGTTGTTCACGAAGAGATACGTGTTCCAAAAAGCTATGAGCCGTACAGCATTGAAAACGACTTTGTTGGATACGTTGATGGTGTACAGGTTGATAATAGAGCACTACTAGTTGATCCGTATTCATCAGAGACTGAAAACATAATTCATTTTTTGGTTACCGGTAGCGAGCTAAAAAGAATCAATGATGTTTTAGGTTCTGACCATTACGACAACAAAGAAATGTTCTTCAAACTTGTGCCGCAAGGACAAACAACAGAAAATGGTTTTTCCACTACGTTTGAAAATGGATACAAGGCTAATGTAGCTTGGAAGCGAACTTACGGTGCAGGTAGTGACATTCCATTCCAGATTACATTTTTTGATGACAACGGAGAATTGTTAAAAGATATTAACTATGCAATTTCACTTTTAGATCCTAACGGGCAACTAATCTATCTAAACGTTGGAGATAATACAACACCATATCTTGGAGTAAAGGCAGCTGAAGGAATTGATACACAAACAGTCTACATTGCGTCTGAAGGGATACACATTATGAGTCTGGCGCTAACAGGAACTGGTATTACAAACTGGGAAAAATCTGTACTTTCTGATTCAACATTTGAGATTGGAAAAGCTGGAGAATCTACTGCACCGATTCCAGAATTGTACAAGCCAGAAACTTCTATCCCAGGTTGGATCAAGAACAACGCAGGATGGTGGGCTGACGGACAGATAGACGATGGTTCGTTTGTTGCTGGCATACAGTGGCTGATATCAAACGATGTAATGACAATTCCACCAACTGAACAGGGAACAGGATCTGATGAT
>ARWO01000014.1 GCA_000402075.1 Thaumarchaeota archaeon SCGC AAA007-O23 | reverse complement strand
CCAGCTCACTAATAGGGACTTTGAATAATTGACTGTTATCAGAATCAAGCCCTACAGCTTCCAGTGTTTCGTTTAGATCTTGATACACTTTGCTTGTAGCCTCTGCTAATGGCTTATCGGCTTCACTTACTTCTTTCTGTTCAGCGGTTTGTTGTTTTACATCATCTGTTACAGCCTTTAGAATATCTGCAATACGCTGAGGGGTTAATTCTTCCACTTCAACACCTTCATCTGCACGAAGCTCAAGATCAATGTTAACAACTGACTTTAACTCTTTGAGAATAAATCCTCCAGCCCTGTCACCGTCTAAAAATGCCACCACTTTATCTTTTTTTGCACAAAGGTCTTTGATAGTTTCATCAATCTTTGCACCTTCGATAGCTAAAGCATTATCATAACCAGCTCTCAATAAATTTAAGATGTCCGCTCTACCCTCAACAAGAATTACCCATGATGAATCAAAAACTCCTGTACTACATGGAAGCTTGTTCGGTCCATATGTAGTAATTTTGCCTGCAGAACCCTCATGAACATCTTTTAGCATGGTGTCTCCTTCACTAACAGATTTGGTAGACCATTTCTGTTTGATCTCCTTCGCTCTGCGTACAATGTCTTCCTTTTTTGTGGCTCGGACATCATCAATAAAGTCAAGCTTAAACTTGCAGTCAAATGGACCGACCTTGTCTATACTTTCAATTGCAGCTGCAATTAACGCACAAGTATCAACATCAGTACTCATTGGAAGTAATGCGGTACCAGAAGTAGTGTTTTCAGTAGCTTTGATGTCTACTTCAATTCTACCAACCTTAGACACACGCTGAAGCTCATTCAGATTCATCTCAGGGCCTAAGAGACCCTCAGTTTGACCGAATACAGCCCCTATAATGTCTGCTCGCTCAACCAGACCGTCGACTTCAAACGATAGTTTAACGTGATACTTGACGATGCCTGTGTATGGCAAATGATTTTCATCTCCTTAATATTCAATAAGCATAAAATTTCAAATCATGGTTATAAGTGCTTGTGGCAAAAAATTAGTTTTTAGTAATAAAATAAAATAAAAATTAAAAAATAATTATTCAGTACTGAACGATGAACCACATGAGCAACTTTTTGTTACATTTGGGTTATTGATTTTGAAACCCGAGCCCATTAGACTTTCAATATAGTCAACGTTTGCACCTTGTAGGTGATCTTGACTCATTGAATCTACTAGCACTTTAACACCATTTTCTTCAATAGTTAGATCATCTTCTTCTGCTGCTTTCTCGAAACCCATTCCGTAAGAAAGTCCAGAACAACCACCGCCTTGAACATAAATTCTAAGAAATTCTGGTTTCTCTTTTTCTTCAGCCATGAATTCATTGATTTTCTCAGCAGCTTTTGCAGTGATGGTAATCAATTTTCCTGATTGTGTTTGAGGTTGTGGTGACTCGACAACTACTTCTTGGGGTTTTGGAGATTCGTGAGATTCTCCATGAGAACTTCCGCATCCACATGAATGTTCAGCAGATGTTTCGTGACTTTGTTCTGTAGTCATATATTCAACTTTCCCTAGTTCAAATTATAATAACCTTTTCCTACAAAGTATACAGTAAATGATTGTAATTGGTTAGGCGAAGCTATTTTTTAGATTTGTTTACAAAATCTGACATTCTTTTTTCTCGTTCTGGATCTGAGAAACAGTTTCGCCATGCAAGCAACTCCACACCAAGACCCGTATCAAGATCTGCATTTCGTCCTTTATTGATAGCAGTCTTTGACATGTGAACGGCCAAAGTTGAATTTGCTGCAATTGTTTTTGCCATCTTTACAGCTTCATCCATTAAAACAGATTGTTCAAAAACATGATTAACAAGACCGATTTCTTTTGCACTGCTAGCGTTAATCGCTTTTCCAGTAAAAACAAGTTCCTTGGCTTTTGCAATTCCTACTATTCTCATCAATCTTTGTGTTCCACCCCAACCAGGTGGTATACCTATTGTTACCTCCGGTTGACCAATTTTTGCATTGTCTGATGCAAGTCTTATATCACAAGACATAGCAAGCTCACAGCCGCCACCTAGTGCGAAACCGTTAACAGCGGCAATAGTTGGTTTTGTTATATTTTCAACAGTAGCTGTAAGTTCCTGACCAAGTTTTGCATAGCGCTCAGATTCTTCTGGAGATATTTTTGACATATATTCAATATCAGCGCCAGCAGAAAACGCCTTATCGCCCTCACCAGTTAAAATAATTACTTTTACGTTATCGTCTTTCTCTAGTTGCTTAAATGTGGAAATTATCTCCTTGGCAACATCAATATTCATTGCATTTAGTTTTTGAGGACGGTTAATCTTAACAGTGCAAATCCCGTCATTAGTTTGAATAGTGATATTAGTCATATAGAAAATCCTTCTCTGATAAAATTAAATGTTATCAACCTCGGGCAGACCCCCATTTGGCTAATGCAGATGCGGCAGCCACCCATGTTCTTAAATCATCATAAACCGGTATACCTCTTTTTTCAACTAATTTAGCCATTTTTTGTGTATATGGACCGCCATTTGCCCCAACTAACAATGGCTTTTTTCTTTTCTTAGAAAAGTTAGAAAGGTAATCAACTATTGTTTCTTCAAGAGGATCGTCTTGAAAGACAAACCATGGCATTGCAATATCTACATTCTTTTCATCATAAAATTGCTGAATAACAAATCTATAGTCATCTGCAGTCGCACCACCACCTACATCTGCTGGATTACCATTATGAATAGGAACGGTTGGAGGAAAACGAGCCTTCATTTTTTTGATAAGTCGTGGGGACATCTTTCCTATCGTAAGACCTAATCTCTCTAAATGATCAATTCCACCAATCATAGGACCAGCACCATTACTGCACATGGCAACTTTGTTACCCTTTGCAGATGGCTGCCAAGCCAAAGCCTTTGCAACTCCGGCAAGTTCTTGATAACTATCTACAGAAATAATTCCAGCCTGCTTAAACGCACCCATGATAATAGCATTTGAACCACCTAGAGAACCTGTATGGGATGCAGCTTGTTTTGCACCAGCGGCACTTCGTCCACTTTTCCAAATCACTATAGGTTTCTTTTTTTCTTTCATAACACGCTTTGCAGTATTGATAAACTTCCTACCATCGCCAAATCCTTCGACGTAAAGACAAATGACTTTGGTTTGAGGATCACTTCCTGCATATGAAATCATGTCTGCTTCATCAACATCTGACCTATTTCCATAACTGATCATCTTTGAAAGACCAAAAGTGTCAGCACTCTCTAACATACTAATTCCCATTGTTCCACTTTGTGAGAAGAAGGCAACGTTACCAAGTCTTGCGCGAACCATTCTTGCCTGACCTTGAAATGCACAATCAAGGCGATTTGCTGCATTGAACATTCCAATACAGTTTGGACCGATGACTCGTATCTTGTGTTTTAATGAAAGATTTTTTACTTCAGCTTCCATTGCTGCTCTATCTCCACCAAGCTCTTTACCACCGCCTGAAACAATTACAACATTATGAATTCCTTTCTTTGCGCATTCTTTCATAAGAGGACCGCAATGTGCAAGATCAATACAAACAACAACCAGATCAACTTTTGCCTTGATTGCTTCCAATGATGGATAACATTTGATTCCAAGGATCTTCTTTTGTTTAGGATTAATTGGATATACCTTACCCTTGTAATCTTGTTTTCCAAGAGCATCTAATACAGAGTTACCAATCTTTCCTGGTGTTGCAGATGCACCTACTAATGCAACAGACTTTGGTGTAAAGAATTTCTCCATAGATTTTACGTTTGGTTTAGCACGTGAGATTGAATTCTTTTTAATTTCTTTGTTGAGAATGATTTTTGCATCTACCACATTGTATGATTTTGGATAGACTACGATAGGATTGAAATCTATACTGTTAATGTAATCTGCATTATCAACCCCAACCTTTCCAATTTGAACAAGAGCCTTTGCAAGCATGTTCAAGTCAATAGGCTTGCTTCCACGGAATCCTTTGAGAATTTTAGAGCCCTTAAGCTCGCTTAGCATTAATTTTGCATCTGATGTCGTAATTGGAAGCATTCTAAACGCAACGTCCTTGAAAATTTCGGTTAGAACACCGCCCAAACCAACCATAATTACAGGGCCGAACTGTGGATCATTTTGTATTCCAACTATTAACTCAACTCCTTTTGGAACCATTTTCTCAAGTAAAATTCCTTTTACGTTAACGCCTTTCTTTTTGGAAAGTCGTCCATACATGTCGTTAAATGTACTCTTTACATCAGCAGTATTATCTACACCAACCTTAACGCCACCAACATCAGTTTTATGAAGTATTTGTGGTGAAACCACTTTCATTACCAGAGGAAATCCAAGTCTTTTTGCATCTCTGACTGCTTGATTGGCAGATGTTGCTAATGAAAATCCTGGCACTGAAACTTTATACTTTTTGAGAATTGATTTGGCAGCCTCCTCTGTAATGATTTTATGATCAGTTTTTATCGTATCGTCAAAAATTTTTGTAATAGAGTTCATAGTAGATCGATCCAAAAGTTTGTTATTATATTAAACTTATTACCATTATGGAATTTCCGGAAAGCGAAATAGCCGAAATTAAAAAATTCATAAATCTGCTCAACTCGCAAAAAGATGGTGTGGTAGTAGTTGAAGGAAAACGTGATTCTGCCGCACTAGTAAAATTGGGCTATTCAGGTAAAATTTTGGAGTTTCATAAGTTCAATGGGATGATAAAATTTGCTGATTCAGCAGCCAAATATCGTAAACTCATTCTTCTACTAGATGGTGATAGAAAGGGCAGGTACCTGACAAAAAAAATTATTGAATTGCTCGAACGTCGAACAAAAATTGATCTTCTGTTTAAGAAGAAGTTGGTTTCAATTACAAAAGGAAAAATACGATTTATTGAGCAGTTGGTTTGTTACGAATCTTATTTTGTTTAAGGCCAAATGCCTTTATGGTTAAATGCTTCTAGTACACGCTCTACAGCCAAGACCATTGCAGCTCTTCTATTGTCAATGTTATGTTTTTTAGAAAGTTCGTACATATCTTTCAAGCCTTTGACAATTTTAGCTTCCATCTTACTTGCAACTTCGTCGAATGTCCAGTAATAACCCATGTTGTTTTGCACCCATTCCAGATAAGAGATGCACACACCGCCAGAGTTTGCCAAGATGTCCGGTATAACAAAAACTCCTTTCTTGTGAAGGACTGGATCAGCTTCAGGCAAAGTAGGACCGTTTGCAGCTTCACCAATAATTTTACATTTTAATTTCTCTGCAATTGCAGCAGTGATTTGGTTTTCAAGTGCACCTGGAACCAAGATATCACAATCAGCTGTAAGCAATTCCTCTGTAGAGATTTCTTTGCTTCCTGGATAACCAACTACAGAACCGTTTTTTTGTTTCCAATCAATTAGTTCTTGAACCTTAAATCCATCAGGAACAAGGATTGAGCCCTTTGAATCACTTGCCGCAATACATGTTGCGCCTTCTTTTTCTAGATACACACCAGAAAATGTTGAAGCATTTCCAAATCCTTGCAGTACAACCTTAGCGCCTTTAAGTTCAACATTCAAAATTTTTGCTGCTTCTCTAATACAATAGGCATTACCCAAACCTGTAGCAACATTTCGTGCAAGAGAGCCGCCCACAGGAATTGGTTTTCCAGTAATAGTTCCTGGGGAATAATTATTTCCATTCATTTTTGTAAATGTGTCCATAATCTGTGTCATCTCTTTTCCAGTTGTATAAACATCTGGAGCAGGAATGTCTTTCTGTGGACCAATTACTTCAGCAATTCTAGATGCAAATTGTCGAGTTAATCTTTCAAGCTCGCCGTCACTGAGTTTTTCTTTTTTAGGGTTTACGAAAACTCCTCCCTTACCACCACCGAGTGGAATATCAACAACAGCACACTTCCATGTCATCCAAGAAGAAAGAGCCATTACTTCTCGTTCCATGTACTTGACACCGCCCTCAGGATCAAAGTATCTTATACCTCCCTTGTATGGACCTCTATCGTTGTTATGCTGACATCTGAATCCTGTAAAAATTCTAATCTTACCATCATCCATTTTTACCGGAACTTTGACTCGAAGGAACCTGTTTGGCATAATCAAATAATTTCTAATTCCCTCATCGTTTATTCCTAAAACATCACATGCATCATTAACCTGCTTTGTGGCATTCTCAAATGGGTCTGGTTGAGCCAAGATGGATCAGATCTCATTCAATTTGTATTTAAATGTCTCTGGAATAATCAAATTTTTAAAAAAAGTTGAGCAAGTTTAAAAAATTCTAATCGATTAATTCAATGGAATAAACAACAAGGTTTCCTTTTTGAGATGTAAATATGCCTGTTAATCTAGCAAACATACCATATTTTTTCTTACGAAGTTTAATGATTTCATCTGATTCCTCGCCTGTAATCATTTCTGCCTTACCTTTTACCCATTCATTTTTTGGTTCCCCTTTGAATGAACAAGGAACAATTCGTACATCCTGATTATTTCCAAGTCTCTTAACTTTGCCTGTGCTATCCCTGGTTATAACATAGATTAGATCTTTATCAATTACAAACCAAACAGGAGTTCTAATAGGAGTTTCATCCTTTTTGTATGTTTCAAGATTGATGTATTTTTGATCAAGAAACTGTTCTAATTGATTCCCCATGCTTCATCAAATCCAATTGTATATTTTAATGGATACAGAATTGTGATTTAGATCATATCAGTAACTAACCCTTAAATTGACTTGTAATTCAATCGAGATGTTATGATGGCATCACGTGGTTATGATATGACACCTACAATGTATTCACCAGACGGTAGAATTTACCAGGTAGAATATGCTATTGAGACAGTTAAAAGAGGAGCAATTGCAATTGGATTGCAAGCTAAAGATGGAATTATAATAGCTGTAGAAGAAGTGTCACGGGATCTTCAAGTAGAAGATATTACACAAAAAATTTTCCAGGTGGATGATCATGTAGGTATTGCGGCAGCAGGATACATTCCAGATGCTCGTGTTCTGGTAGACAACGCACGTTTTTTTTCACAAAGTAACAAATTAACTTATGATGAATCAGTAGAGATTGAAGCAGTTGCAAAACATTTAGCAGATCAATCACATCAATTTACACAATATTCTGGAGTTCGTCCATTTGGTGTCGCACTAATCATTGCTGGTGTGGACAGAAAGGGTACTAGAATCTTTGTTACCGATCCAAGTGGAACATACATTCCATATACTGCAGTTGCAATAGGTGGAAATTCAGATGAAGTTACTGACTTTTTAGAAAAGAATTACAAAAATGGAATGTCGATGGATGAGACGATGTCGTTAGCAATTGCCGCAATAAATCTAAAGAGTGATGAAAAGGATGTGAAACATATTAGGATGTCAAAGATTAGAACAGATACTAAACTATTTGAAAAAGTGTCTAATGAAGAACTGGCAAAGCATGCGCAGGCAGAAGGCGCATCTTCCAAATAAGAGCACATAATATAATATCAAAAATAACAGTACACCTATGGGCTTGGGCAGCTATTGGGGCGAAGTGCTTGATGTTTTACAGGAAATCATACCTGTTTACGATAAGGTAAATTCGTATATCTCGTTAGGAAAAGATTCTGAACACCGTAGTAGGGCAATGAAGGGGAAAATACAAAACGGCGATAAAATTCTTGACGCCGGCTCGGGATTTGGTAACATGTCAAAAACTGCATTAGATGCTGTCAATGGAGAGGTGGAGATCATGCTATATGATCCTCTTTTACCAATGATAAAAAACACTGACAGACTTTTCCAAAAAAAACCGGAAGCAACATGCGGAGTGTTTGAACATGTACCGTTTAAGAGCCAACAGTTTGATGTAGTTCTTTCTGGATATTCGCTACGTGACGCCATTAGTCTGAAGACAGCTATTTCAGAGATTCAGAGAGTTTTGAAAGACGGCGGTAAATGGATTATTGTTGATTTAGGAAAACCAGATGAACCAATCGCCAGGTTTGGCGTTTCATTTTATCTCAAACTAATTTTGCCTATCGTAGCATATGCAGCAGGAGGAAGGCTTGGATTAAAATTTGCAGCATTACATAAAACATACAGACTGTGGCCAAAAAACAAAAAGCTAGAATCTATGCTTCTTGAAAAATTTTCAAGCGTTGAGTTTGAGAAGGATTTGATGGGTGGAGCAATCATGGTTACTGCCCATAAATGAACAAAACCCAGGATAATACAAATATTTAATTTTGTAATGAATGAATTAATTTTGTGTTCGAATACTTGCTGAATATAATCGGAAGTGAATGGATAATGATCATTTTCATTGCATTAATCCTACTTTTGGGTACAAACCGTTTTCCTGATGCAGCAAAGAAAATTGGGAAAATTGTTGGTGAGTATAAAAAAGCGAAGGATACAGTTGAAAAACAAATGAAGGATGTGACAAAAGAAAACCTTGAAGTTTCCGGTCCCGTAAAGGATGAAAGGCAAAAGCTAGACGCTATGTCGAAGACCTTAGGAATAGACTCCAAAAGCAAGAGCGATGAAGAACTGAGAGGAATCATAAAAAATAAAATCGGGCAGCCAGAGAATAAAATCAGACAGCCAGAAAATGAAACACAGACTAAAAAATAATCAAGTGTCTGTTTCTTTTTTTAATCTATAAATATTTTTTTTGAGGCGTTTATTTGCAAAATCGTAATATTGTTTTACTATTTCAAATCCTAAATATTGTCTTCCTAACATCTTGCTTATTACCGCAACCTGACCAGAACCAAGAAAAGGATCGAATACCAAATCTGTTTTTTTACTAGAATACTTGAGCATTTTTTTAATTATTTCAGCGGGAAGTTTTGTGGGTGTTTTATCATCACCAGTCCAGTATTCCCGATTTATAATCCAAACATCTTCCTTATCTTTGTAATGAAGACTTTGCCCGTTAGATGTTTTGGCATTTTTTTTAAATCTTGAGAAGGGAAAAAATTTTCGTTTTTTATCGTCCTTACACACAAAAAGACAGTGATAATGAGATGTAACAAACTTTTTTGAAGTGACTACACCAAATTGATATTTCCAGATTATATGATTAATTGTAGTAAATCCATTATTATCTAATGCAGTTAGGATGTCTTTGAGATTATTCCAACCAGAAAATACATACATACTTCCAGATTTTTTTAAAATTCGATATACTTCCTGCATCCAAGCATTTGTAAAATCATAGTAGTCTTCAACTTTGATCTCATTGTAACCGGACAAAACTCTTGAAGCTGTTCTGTTGTAGTTTGCTTTTTTAGCCTTAAAATTAATGGCGAATGGAGGATCAGTGACAACTAAATCTATTTTTTCATCAGGTATTGCCTTCATTCCAATAATACAATCTTTATTGTAGATTTTGTTAACACTTAGTTTTTTCAATTATGTATGTACATACATGTTACATAATAATTAATTAATCAAAAAAATTCAAAATATAGATATTATCTATATTTGATCTTGGATTTTATTCGATTGACTTGTGCCATTTCTTCTTTAAGATGTTGTTTCAGAAGTTTTTCGTGTTGAGCCTTGTGTTTCCAATAGGCGTTTAAAACCGTCTGTCTTGACTTGGCCCTCTTGAGTGCCGTATTAAATTGTCGGTGAATTGTGGCTACTTGACCTGTATAACTTGCCATATTGTTGACTTATTTCAACTGTAAATATTAGTTTCGGACTTTTTGTCCTAGCATACAAGGGTTATGTAACTGTCCCACTCTTCGGGGGATCATCATACAATTGAATCATAAAACTATTAGATAGTAATGATAAGAAATCTGCATGGAAAAGGTTGCAGTTGTAACTGGGACATCCAGTGGGATAGGATTTGAGACTGCATTAGCACTAGCAAGAGAAGGATATTACACATATGCCACAATGAGAGACACAACAAAAAGTGACAAAATTAAAGAATTAGGACAAAAAGAGAATTTGAACATTGATGTCTTAGAACTAGATGTTGATGATGAGAACTCTGTTAAAACTGCTATACAAAAAATTCTTGATCAAAAACAAAGAATTGATGTTCTTGTAAATAATGCGGGATGGGGTCTCTGGGGATGTGTCGAAGATGTATCTGTTGATGAATTTAAGGCACAGTTTGATACAAACTTCTTTTCAATAATAAGACTGATTCAGGAAGTTGGACCAACAATGAGAAAGCAGGGTTCTGGAACAATAGTAAATATTAGTTCAGTTGTAGGTCGTATTGGATTTCCAGCATCGCCTGCATACATTAGCTCCAAGTTTGCTTTAGAAGGACTGAGTGAATCTTTGAGATTTGAATTGGCACCGTTTGGTGTTAATGTTGTGATAATTGAACCTGGAGTCATCAAAACAAATTTTATGAAAAATCTGAGGATGGCTAAGAAGGCAGAATCAGATACCGTATACAGAGACATTACTGTTAAGGTAGTCTCGGGTGTCAAAATGATGGCAGAAATGGGAACGCACCCAAAGGAAGTTGCCGACACTATAGTTAAAGCTGTCAAAGATGAGAAACCACTGCCAAGATACATTGTTGGAAACGATGCATCAATGTTCTTGGAGGCAAAGAAGAGTAAAACAGATATTGAATTTGAGAATTATTTAAAAAAGGAACTATACGGAGAATGATTCTTTAACAGTTATTATCTTGACTTATTTTTGAAGACATTTTGTGGTTAGATTGATATATAGTTTTAATCAATTTTTATCAAAGTCGTATTGCATTAGTGAAATATATGAAATGGAAAACATTACAACATAACGGAATACTTTTTCCTCCAGATTTTGAATCCAAGGAAATTAAGATAAAGATCAAGGGCGAAAACGTAGTACTTGATCTAGTCCAAGAAGAGATGGTGTATCAGTGGGCAAAAAAGAAGGATGCACCAAAACCTGGTATAACAGAAAAATATGTAGAAGATCCAATCTTTCAGAAAAATTTTGTATCAGATTTTGCTCAAACGTTTAACGGAAAATTTAGTAACTTAGAATATAGTGAGATTGATTTTTCTGAAGCATACAAACTAGCAGACAAAGAAAAAGAAGAGAAGGAGTTGATGACGAAGGAAGAAAAGAAGGCTCTCGCGTTAACCCGCAAGGAAATTCGTGAAGAGATGAAGGCAGAATATGGGAGAGGGATTATCGATGGAAAAGAAGTAGAAATTGGAAATTACATGGCTGAGCCACCAGGAATTTTTATGGGCAGGGGTGAACATCCAATGCGAGGTAGATACAAACCACGCGTGACATCTAAAGACGTAACACTAAATCTAGGTAAAGAAGCAAAAATTCCTGAAGGAAAATGGGGTAAGATTGTCCATGACAGAGATTCTATGTGGATAGCAAGTTGGATGGATATTCTAACTCAAAAGCGAAAATATGTTTGGCTGGCTGATACTGCTGGAATCAAGCAAGAGAGAGATCAAGCAAAGTATGACAAGGCAAAAAACTTGTCAAGAGAAATTGAAAACGTCAAGACACAAATTATCAAGGACATGCAGAACAAAGAACAAAAAAATAAAAGAATAGCTACTGCATGTTATTTGATTTATCGTACTGCAATGAGGGTTGGCGATGAAAAAGATCCAGATGAAGCGGACACTGTGGGTGCTACAACATTACGAAAGGAGCATATTAAACTGACTGAAAATACAATTGAGTTTGATTTTCTTGGTAAAGATGGTGTGAGATGGACAGAGACAATTCCTGTAGAGGGGCATGATAAACAGTTTCACGACAATCTGAAAGAGTTTGTCTCAAACAAAAAAGAGAATGAAGAGATTTTTGACGGTATTTCATCTAGACATGTTAATGCTTATTATTCAACTATAGTCAAGGGACTCTCTGCCAAAGTCTTTAGAACATATCTAGCCTCAAGTGTTGTTTCAAAAAATCTTCGAGACCATGATAATATTAAATCTGAATCTGATATGAAAAAATTGTTCCATGCAAAATCAGCAAATCTAGATGCTGCCATTATGTGCAATCATAAAAGAACGATTCCAAAGAACTTTGAAGCGTCATTACAAAAGAAAAAGGACACGCTAAAAAATGTGGAAAAAGCAAAACCGTGGGAAAAGTCTGAAGATTTACTGAAAAAAGTGGAATCTAAGATTACAAAAACTGAAAAACAGAAAGAGCAACGAAAAGAACGGATCAAAAAAATAAAGAATGTGATAAGAAAGAGAAAGTCAAAGCATGTTGAACGAATTGAAAAGCTAGAACTTCAGATAAATCTCACAGAAAAAACAAGAGACTATAATCTTGGAACATCTCTTCGAAATTATATTGATCCAAGAATTTTCAAAACATGGACTGATGAAGTTGGTGTAGAATGGGAAAAGCTGTACACGTCAGCACTACAGAAAAAATTTCTTTGGGTAAAAAATACCAACGCAAAATGGAGCCAGATTTCAAAAGAATACTAACTTTTTTTTGTTTTCCCTTTTTGCTTTCGTAATTCTTCTTGCTCCTTAAGAGCGTCCTCAAGTTCTTTGTGTTGCCGGTGAAGTTCAAATTTTGTCTCTCTAATCTGGCTTGCAATCCAATCAATCTTCTTCTGTATGCGCTTATCTTTGTCATCAAAACTCATTAATTTTCGTATAACATTGAAGAATATAATTTTGAGCAAATCATTTAATTGCATAAGAGATTCACGCGTACTTATGCCGGGGTAGCTCAGCCTGGCCTAGAGTGCCAGCCTCTCCAAAGAAGGGCAATACTCATAATCTGGAGGTCGTGGGTTCGAAACCCACCCCCGGCACTACAGATAATGTTAAATTGAGTTTTTTGTCGATCGAGTGCACATGTCAGAGTTTGATGAATTTGCTGAGGCATTGATGGGGCAACTTTCTGTTGAAACTGATGAGGAAAAAGTAATAGTAGAACTTGCAAAAAAGATCAAAGAGGATAGAAGCTTTACTGTAGAATTTGATGATATCGAAAGTGTTTCAAAAAACTTGTTTGTGGATTTAGCTCAAAGTGTAAATGAATACATGGGTTTAGAAGTTTCCAAGGAGCTGTCTATTGAGTATCTGAAACTCGATGAATTTAAACGGCTAAAAGGAAAAAAAGTATTCACAGAAAATGGACGGATATATGTTGATAAACTATTTGATGCTGTTGCAAAAAATGATCTGAAAACAATTTCTGAATTAATTAAGGAAGATACAACAAAATTCCTGGTTTATTCTACTTATGTGAAATCATACATCTCAAAAATATCGACTACCTACGGTGACTATCTTGATTCAAAGATCTACCTTAACAGGTTTATCTTGGATGATTACCCAAGAATAATTCTATACAAACAAGGTTTACCATACGAATCTAATGCAGAATCGGTAAAATCTGGTTATTTTGGAGCTATGAAAATGACAATTTTGGAGGAGATTGTTCATTCTGTACAAGACAATCTTCACAGATTGAATATTCAAGCTGTAATGCAGGTTAATACAATAAACGAGGAACTGGCAAAAACTATCTTAACGTTAGATGATAAAACTGTCACTCAACTGACTGAATACCTACAGTTACAACTTGTACCTGAAGAATTCCAAATTGCCAAGAAAGCAAACTTATTTTTCATGCTGAATCCTGATAATTTTATCACCAATGTTATGGGACCAGATGTTATGACATATACTCATGTTGAAATTGATCCCAAGATTTCAGATCTTGTTCCCTCGTTAGAGGAAATATACAAAAAATGGCTAGAACCTATTCAGGCTCAGCATGCTGTATTTACCACCATGGAGGGAATGGCAGAATTTGTGGTGCAACAAATACTGAAAGATGATATTGATTTTCAAAATTATCTTAGTACATTTGTAGGTACTAATTATTCTGATTACAGTGTAAAAAAGAGCACAGGTAAAGAATTTACCCAACACGTATTTGACGTGTATGGTAAAGATACATTTGTGAAACTAATCGCAAATCCTCCCAACACAAGAGAGTTAAAAGATCCACAACTATATCTAAATAGAATCAAATAATATGGAATCTATTGGACGCAGAAAAATTTGATCCATTTATTGCAGAATGGATATCTTTTTCTAAAAATCCAAATTATAATTTGATTGAAAAATGTCTAAAGATGGCACAAATTCTGGAATATCCTGAACTGAATATATCGAAATACATCGAAAAAATAAATGAGATGGGTAATTCCCTGAAAATAAAAATAGGCAAAATTAAAAACTCAACATATCTTATATCCATGCTTAATGAGTACTTCTTTGACGAACTTGGTTTTCATGGAGCCGAAGAAGATTATTACGATCCGGGAAATAGTTTTCTTAACATAGTACTTGACAAAAAAACTGGTATACCAATTACTCTCTCTATAATATACTCAGAAGTTGCCAAGAATATAGGACTTGATCTTCAGATTGTTGGATTCCCTGGACATGTAATTGTAAAATACAAAGAGGAGATTAACTTGGACCCATTTTATCGTGGAAAGTTGCTTACAATTGAGGATTTAGAGGAAATTCTGGATAGAAATTTTGGAGAGGGTGTTGAATTTGTTCCAGAATATCTAAACGAAGCTACAACGGAACAACTTTTGACCAGATTATTAAGAAATCTAAAAAATGCATACACCCAATCATATGCATATGATAATGCTATGAAATGCACAGATATGATTTTAGGAATGCAGCCAGAATCTCCTGAGGAAATTAGAGATAAGGGTATTTTAGAAGAACGGCTTTTGCGTTATGATAAGGCATTACCTTTACTCAATAAATATTTGGAGCTAGAACCAGAGGCGGACGATGCAGATTTTATTCTAGAATTAATTAAAAGTGTCAGAGAAAAGTCTAATCTATAAGTGAAGATACTTCTGTACCTTTCTTTGCCATTTTCACTTCATGACGTGCTAATTCATTACGTAATGCACGTTTTAGAAAATCTATTTCACTTCTCAATGCTGCAACTTCATCCTCAAGCTTAGCAATTCTATCATAAATGGTTTCAGATTCTTCTGATGACATGCTGCTTTAAAAAAATGAAAAGACCTTAAAAAGTTATGGGTGGATTTGTACATGCAACTATAGATCAAACACTTTGTTACAGGCAGGACACTTTGCTCGCTCTTGACCAACCTGACCGACGATAAAGATTCTGCCTATAGTCTTACATTCTGGACACATACCAGTAGTTGCATTTTTTGGACCAGCCTTGACAATTTTTTGTGTTTTTCTTCGTCCCAATAACGAAAACGTGTATCAACGCACTTTTAAATTTAATTAAAAAAGCGCGGGGAGGGGGATTCGAACCCCCGTGTCCTTGCGAACATGGAATTAGCAATCCCACGCCCTACCAGGCTAGGCGATCCCCGCATGTTTGTTGCTTAATGAATTCAGTTAATTAGTATAACGTGCTTATGTTAATAATTATAGAAATACTCAATTATTTCACAGTAAAAATTTAATTGTAGAATTTTAGTAAATCAAATTCAATCTGTTAACTGTGTATAGTTTTTTACAATATCTCGTAATTGTGTCCTTTTGCCACCAGGAATTTTTAAGTCAACACGGAAAGTTCCATTTTGAATATTTATTATATTATACGAGTTTTCAAAGAAGCCTCTAACTCTTTCAGATGAAACAGTGCCAGCATTTGCAATCGACAATGTATTGAAATCCCAAATCCATGGTCTGTGTTTATGACCACACAGAACCAAGTTTACGTTAGAGTCTAAGATGGTTCGTAATACATCACCCGCATCCATTACAGTCAATCTGTCAGAACCAGTATCAGGAATACTGATCAAATGATGATGCATTGCCACTATCTTTAATTTATCTTCATATTTTTTCAAAGTTTGCTCAAGCCATAAGTTTTGATGGTGACCAACCTCCCCCTCATCACGATCTGGTCTAGCTGATCCAAGCGTTACAAGTACTGTATCGTCTCCCAATTCATTTTCAGTCCTAAATGGAAAATATTTCTTAAACAGCAAGTAGCCAGTATTTCTATAATCATGGTTTCCACTAATTGCAATTATTTTATCAACATCAATTTGTGAAATCAGATTTTTGCACTTTTCATATTGGTCGATTAATCCTTCATTAGTAAGATCCCCAGTGATCACTACAGCTTCCGGTTTTAATGAATTAATTTCATCAATTACTTTTTGAAATGTTTCTTCACGGAATTGTGAACCGACGTGAATATCTGATAATTGGACAATTTCCATTTAGCTTACTTGTTTATATTGACAATTAATCATTGTTCTAGATTTTTTTTGACTTTTCATATTGTTTCCTCCTTGTGAAAGCACAGAAATGTTCATGTTTTTTTAATTCTGCTTCTGAATCAAATATCCTTCCACAAACTCTGCACGAGTTTAGCTGGACCATATTATAAAAAATGAATCTAGATGTTTTAAACAGTTAATGTAATACAATTTCAACAAATTAAGAAATTTCAAGGTAGGAATAAATAATTAAAAATTAGAACTATCATATGGCAAAGAAGGCAGCAGTAATCAATGGCGATGGAACAGGACCTGAGCTTGTTAATGCAATGCTTCATGTCTTAAAGGAATGCAATACGCAAATTGAACTAATTTTATGTGAAGCAGGTTCTGAACAGTGGGAAAAACATGGTGGTCAGACATACATTCCTGAGGAAACTCAAAAAATTATGGATGAAAGCGATGCCTGTTATAAAGGACCGACAACTACTATTCCCTCTCCAAATGCACCAAGAAGTGTTGCAGTTTCGACCAGACAAAAATTTGAGCTGTATGCAAATGTAAGGCCAATTAAGACATACGATAGATTATCACCAGATAAAAAATTAGACTTTGTATGCTTTAGAGAAGCAACTGAGGGACTCTATGCAGGAATTGAATTTAATCTATCTGATGACTCTGCAATTGCAATTAGAAAAACTACAAGAAAAGGTTGCAAAAGAATTGTTGATGCTGCTTTTGATTGGGCTAAAAAGAACAATTTATCCAAAGTTACAGCAATTACAAAAAGAAATATCCTAAAGAGAACTGATGGAATTTTCTGGGGAGAAGTAGAACGCGCTGCAAGAGAGAATCCTGAAATCGAGATCGAAGAGTATTACATTGATAATATGACACAGCAACTAGTTAAAAATCCAGAGAGATTCAACAATTCTGTTTTAATCAGCACAAACTTGTTTATGGATATTATTTCGGAGTGTGCATCAGGCAGTATTGGTTCCATTGGAAATGTGTACTCTGCAAACATGGGAGATAATTATGCAATGTTTGAGCCAGCACATGGCAGTGCTCCAAAATACAAAGGAATGAACAAGGTAAACCCAACTGCATCAGTCTTATCAGGGGCGTGGATGGCTGAATATCTAGGTGAACCTGAGATAAGAAATGCAGTGTTTGCTGCAACAGATGATGTAATCAATGAGGGAAAATATGTTACATATGATATTGGTGGTAATGCTACTACAACTCAGATGGCTGATGCAATATCTGCCATTGCAAAAGAAAAACTACGGAAGTAACTTAACAGCCTTAACAAGTATTAATTCTTCAAAGAATAGTTTCTTTTTTGCAAGAATGCTTACATCAAATCCTTCTAGTTTTGTATAGGAAATCAATTTTTTAAAATCAGAAAGTGATGAGGTAACATAGACAAATTTACCGCCAGGTTTAATCTGTGATTTAGCTGAATCAATGATTTTAATTGGGATTTCCAATCCATCTTTTCCACCATCTGTTCTGACATCTGACACATCATCTGTATTTAGGTACGGCATATTACAAATAACAAGATCAAACTGTTGGTTTATGGCATCTGCACCATTACAACAAACATTATTGGTCGTAAAATATTCATGTTTTTTTAAAACATTGAAAACCAGATCTGTGGCTACAACTAAGGAAAATGATTTCTCTAAAAGAGCAGCCAGATAACCAGACCCTGTACCAATATCTAATGCACATTCACCTTTTTCATTTTTAATATAATCAGCTAAAAAGAATGTATCCTCAGAGGGAGGATAAGGCTCAGATTCTGACAATTTTTTGTGCAATTTTTATAATTTCATCTCCTGACAATTCATCAAGACGCTTTTTAGAAGTTGAATTTAGACCGAACTGTTTTAAAATATTTTGCAAAGTTTTGCGTCTATATGAAAAAACCCTGTTAACGGTAGAAATCAACACCTTCGATATTAGCTTCTTTTGCTCCAAAAGAATTACAACAGAATCTACTTTTGGGGCTGGAGAAAAATTTGATTTTTTAACATTCATCAAAAACTTTATCCTAAAACCATAATTTGCTAAGACTGATACTGCCTTATGTTTTTCGTCTGAGCTCAATTTCTCAGCAAACTCCTTTTGTACCATTATAACTGCTCGTGAAAATTTTTTTTGCAATAACCATTCTAGAGCAAGTCTGCTTTTTGAATAAGGAAGATTTGAAACAAAAATAGAAAAACTATGGTCGGAATCAAAGCCATCTCCGTATTCTAAAACTAGGTTTGGATAATCATGAAAATTAGATTTCGTTGAAAGATACAAATCTTGATCATTTTCTATTGAAAAAACTTGTTTTGCATTTTTGCATAGATATGGAATTAAAATTCCATGGCCAGTTCCTATCTCAAGTACTACATCATTTCTTGTAATCTTGGCACTGGAAACAATAGCTTTTGCAATTGTTTTTGATTTTAGAAAATGCTGTCCCAGATTTTTACGTTTGTTCATCGTTTAACAAAGAGATTCATTCTTGTTTCCCCTGAAATCTCTTCAATTATTCTTTGTGACATGTGTTTTATTGGTTCTTTCAAGCCTGCTCGTTTTTCTATATCAACAAAACTTTCAAATTTTCCTTTTTCTCTTTCTTTAATTATAACATTAAGGTATGTTTTGCCAATACCTGGAATCAACTCAAGCGCATGAATCCTTGGCGTAAGAGGTTGTGCGTTGTTTATGTAATCTACAAATTTTGTTTCATTTTTTGTTACAATTGATTCAACTACTATAGGAATTTCGTCTTTTGCAGAATCGGAAATTTTTACATAATCCATTTTGCCTAACACTGACTGAACTTTAGTTCTTCCTTCTTTTCCAATGTATATCCTCTCACCAACATCAAATGTTGAATTTTCTATTCCCAATATTTCTAGTAACGTAAGTCTTTCTTCTCCTAATGCAACCACAATTATTCCTGTCCTTCCACGAACTGTAGTTGATTTAGCACGTGAATTATAATCCAAAACGTATGCGTATTCCTCATACTTTCTTAACTGGGTATTCCCCATCTCCAAAATTAATCACCTAAAATTTATGGATTCTCGTCAATTATTTTGAGGATCTTTTCCAGTGTTTCTGAGAGAATTAGTTTTTTCCATCCAAAAGTGAATGAACGTAATTCTGGTAATGACTTGGGCATGATATTTATAATTTCAACCGCTTCCTCTTCAGTTAAACCACATTGACTAGTTAGTTCCTGTTTCATTTTCTTTGCAGCTTTAGGTTCAATCTTGGCAAATTTTGATACGTAATCAAATGTCCAACGCTGAATCTGATCCAGTGATTCAAGATCACTTCCTGATAATATCTCCTTAACTTCTGGTAATGAGATCATTCGTTTCTTTACTACTTCTTCCATAAATTAAACACCAAATGGTTTGATATGATCAAATCTTGTGATTAAGGTTTTCGATTTATTACCAAGTTTAATATCAAGAATAACACTGCGTCTACCAACCTGATTTATTATACCAACTTTGCCATGATATCGCCTATGTGGTAATCCCTTATGTTGCCTAGGATCAATAATCACTAGCGCTCTATCACCCTCATGATATTCACGGAGTAAAAATGAAACACCTCTGGGAGCATTCTTTGTCATAATAGATCTGGACTTGTGCTTAAATCCATGAGAACGACCAGATGGTTTCTTAGTAGTCATATCAGAATATGACTTGTAAACCCTATTTTAATACTTATTCAGAATCTTCAGGTATATTGTCAGTTTTACTGTCTACATCAACGCTAGAATCACTTTCTGGTGCATCTTTTACATCAGATTTTGTCTCTGCTTCTAATTTTGATGGCTTTGCTGATTTGGTAGATTTTTTCTTTGTGTCTGAATCAGGGTCTAGTACACCAGCTTCTCCCAGAGTAAAGATAACTTCCTGTTCTGGATGATGCGGGCTGTCTACCATTCGTGCTATTCTTTTTTTGCCAGATTTTTTAAAGTATATTCTGTATGTGCTTGTATGAGCTACCACATTACCGCCTATTGGACGTGTAGGATCACCAAAGAATACATCTGGTGATGCCATTACCTGGTTCGTAGCCAATGCAGCGCAATTGTATGTCTCTGCAATTCTAACTAGTAAATGAACAAATTTGTTTAATCTTTGTTGACGTACTGAAAGTGTTCCTCTGCCTAGATATTCTGCTCTAAACAGACCCACAGCTGAATCAACAATAAGTAATTTTATGTTATTTTCTTGAATCATATGACTTGCCTCTTCTAAAATTAATGTCTGATGTGCACTGTTGTATGCTCGCGCTACCATAATTCTATCAAGGGCTTTTTCTGGATCCATTCCATGTGCTTTTGCTATAGTCACAATTCTTTCTGGTCTAAATGTATTTTCAGTGTCAATATACAGTACTGTTCCATCTAATCCGCCTTCCTCTTTTGGTTTTTGAACAGTTACACACATTGTATGGCAAAATTGTGTTTTGCCAGATCCAAATTCACCATAAACTTCAGTTAATCCCTGTGTTTCAAGTCCACCATCAAGCAGTAAATCAAGACATTCTGTGCCTGTGGTTATTTTACCAATTGCTTGTCTTCTTTTGTAAACTTCTGTTGCGCTAACAAAATCTTTAGCTAGTAATCCACCTTCAACAAGAGCCTGCCTTGCCTTTTCTACAATGTTGGATGCTGTGTCTTTATCCATACCAGTAATTTCTGCCAGCTCTACCGGTCCACGTACTATTAGATCCATTATGTTGTGTATCCCAGCATCACTGAGTTTTTTTGTGGTTACTGGACCTACTCCAGGTAAAGCATCTAATCTTAAATCTTCCATATACCGTATAGTACGGTACCTATACTTAAGTTTGTTCTTTTATTACTTTTATCTAAAAGTGAAAAATTGGTGTAAAATCAACGATTAGTTTCTACGTGGTCTTCGTCTTCGTCCAGGTTTGTTTTGACCAGGAACTCTCGAGAGAATAAATCGTTTCCTAAAGTTACTTTTATTTCTCAGACTAGAAGAGGTACCTACACGTTTACGACCTTCTACCTTTGGTGTTTGACCTCTAACTTTACCTGCCTTAGTAAGTGAACCGTGTGTTGGCATAGTAAATCGGTTAGTTGTTGGAATTTATGTATTTGTATATTGACTTACCAATATTGTGCTTTGACCTTTTCAAGCACCCTTTCATGCTCTCCACCCTTCCGCCTTGCATATTTTTCCATAGCACCAAGTGGAACACCACCCAGAGTTCTGGCTAGGCCATTAAATGCTACTCGTCTAACAGATCCACGCTGACCAGTTTTGCTCATAAACTTCTTTATTCCATATTTGAAATTATGCTGCCAAGTCTTGTACATTACAGCAAGTTGTGTTGGATCTGAATCATTGCCCATATCATAAAACTCTGATTTTTCAAGCAAGCCTATTGGAATGAACGTTAATGGTGTGGCTGTAAACATGGAATTTGGTTGCTCTTGTTCAAGCTCGCTAATTAGCCTGATTGTTTCCCAGCCATCTTCAGGTGTCTCATCGTTATCAAGACCCATGATTAATGTAAACGCAGGAATCCAATAATTCTCATTTAATGTTTTAACAGACTCTTTGACAACCCAATGCCATTCTTCTGGCTGGTATGGAGCAAGTTTCCTATCAGCATATTTTTCAATTAATCTTACGCTTCCAGTTTCCAAACCACATTGAATACCTATCAGGTTATCTGGACTAGCATTAATTATATTTGATAGATTTGGGATTAGTTTCTCGTCTGCAATTGCACCTGCCAGTGTTCCATGAGTTGGGTTTGTATGTTTAACACCAGTAGACATGATTGCCGTGAACAGTTCCTCAAGAGCATCACGGTTGGGCTCCATGTTTTTTGTGGTAGTTGGATTCATGCCATAAACAAAAATGTCATCGCTGTGAACCCAAGCTCTATCAAGTCCACCTTTCTTTATGTTCACTTCAATTTCCTTTTTCACTTTTTCTGGAGAATAATATCTTAATGATCTTAATGTAACATCACAAAACTTACAGCCCCTTCCACAGCCACGCATTACCTCTACCATGCCGTGCATAGTTGGTTCAACAATTTCTGGAATGTCATCTAGCTCTGGTCTGTCCCAAAAGTTGACAAACCTTCCATGAATTGTTTTTTCATTGCGTTTAAACTCTTTAATGTCAACTTTGAAATCCTTCCTTTTTCTGAAAGGATCCATATTTTCAAATTGACCATCAATTAGATATCTAAAGAAGTCACCCGCATGTCCGTCTATTTCAGGAGCAATTCCACCAAGTTCCCCTTCTAAAATTGCATACAGACCATATTCTTCAATCTTTTCAGGCGCATAGTTATACTGCCAAGTACCGGAAGCACCGGCAATCACCTTTGCATGACTGCCAGTTTTTTTCTTTGCCGCATTGATTCGTTGATGTAGTTCACGACAGTAAAACTCATCATAAGATGTTTGCCTTCTTCCAAATGTGAAAGTCATAGTTACAGGTCCCATTCCAAGTGGATCCATTTCATGAGTTCCAACGACCTCAGTTTCAGGTCCAATGAATTTTTCGATATGATCAGGATGGGCGACTACTACGTCCTCACGTTTGAAACCATCACGAAGTAATCCAGCCTCTACTTTGCGTAAACCATATGGGGCATATTTTGCCACGCCGTTGGTATGAGGTGCATAATTGCAAATAAAATCAAACAAAATTTTTGGTGTTACCTGATTTCCTAAAATCTTGTACCAAAAACTGCTTTTATCACGATTTGGATCAAGTGCCGGTGCACATCCAAAAAATGTAGCCAACGAAAGTCCACGATATAAGGACATTAACGTTCGATCTGCGGTTAAAACAATCTTTGGAGTTGGCATTGCGCTAACGTTCGATTTTAGTTATTCAGTTTAAACCTTTTGAACATGATTCTATGCCTTCTCCAATATTCCAGATTTTGTCCTATATTGGTGACCAAATTCAGCATTTTGCATTAAATGATCCCCATCAAAAATAGTGCCATCTCGACACACCAGATCTTCATCAATGCAACAGCTTCCACAGATACCAACGCCACATTTCATCATGCGTTCAAGGCTTGCTTGAACAAAAATCTGGTTTGATCTTGCAAAGTTAACTGTCTTATACATCATAAGTTCAGGTCCACAAGTATAAACTGCATCAAAACTATTCTGTTCAAGCAATTCCTCTAATACATCAGTAACAAATCCTTTTTTTCCATATGTCCCATCTTCTGTCACGACAATTATTTGGTGTTTATTCTTTTCAAGTAATTTGTTGGCTAGATCTTCAAAAAAAACTTCTTCCTTTGTCTGAGAACCAATCAAAAGTGTAATCTCATGTGAAGGCTTACAGAAAGTTATCAGTCGTAATAAAGGAACCAATCCAGTTCCTCCGCCAACTAGCAATAGTTTTCCATCCTTGATATCAAAACAATTTCCATATGGACCACGAACCCCGATATAATCACCCACAGAAAGATTATACATTCCAGTTGATGATTCGCCTCGCTTTCTAACTGTAAATGCAGCTTTACCATTCTCTTGTGTGACCATTACGCTCATTGGTAATTCGTTAACTCCTGGAATCCACACCATTGCAAATTGACCAGGTAAAACTTTGGATAATACTTGATCAGTGAATATCAAGGTACGCACAGTTGGTGTTTCATCAATAATTTTTTCAACCGTACACATGTAATGGCTATTAGGATTCCTTTGACTGTCCAACCATCTCACCTATACTCGAATATCCCTTTTGTTCCATATAATTCTGAATTCCACTGTTTATCTCCGCAAAAACTTCTGTCCAATGCTCACCCAATACACTACCAAACTGTACAGCACATGCACCCGCAAGAATAAATTCTACAGCATCTTGCCAGGTAGAAATGCCACCACATCCAATAATGGGAACGTCAAACTTGGATGAAATCTCATAAACACATCTAACAGCAATTGGCTTAATGGGGGTTCCAGATAAACCACCAATTTTGTTACTTAGTATTGGTTTTCTAGTTTCAACATCTATTGCCATTGCACGAATAGTGTTAATCGCTGTAATACCATCTGCTCCTGCATCACACGCCGCACCAACTGTATCTAGATAGTTTGTAGTTCCTAATCCTACTTTTGCTATAACTGGTACATCAGTAAGTGATTTTACTTTTTTTACAATTTTTTTTACAAGTTCAACATCATCACCAACCTCTAGACCTACCTTAGCTACATGAGGACAGGATAAATTCAGTTCATAGGCTGAAACCTTGCAGTTTTCAAACTGCTTGACCATAAAATCAAAATCGTCTTCCACTGAACCAACCAGACTAACAATTATTGGGACATCCTTGTTTGAGGTAATCATTTTTGCAAAATTCGGTGCGCCTGGATTTGACAATCCAACTGCATTTAACCAGCCACCACCTTTCACACTAAAGATTGTTGGGTTTGCATAGCCATCCCAAGGTTCCTTACTTAATGACTTTGTAACAACAGCACCAGCCCCAGCGCGGTACAATCGTTCAAAAATATTAAGTGATATGCCCAAAATACCAGAAGCAAGAATAGTAGGCCTCTCCAGAGTTAATGTTCCTATTGAAGTTGAGAGGCTAGTTTTCACTTTGAATATCTTGATTATATTCTCATATAACAGTTGATTATCAAATTGTGTTGTTAACTTTTTAATGAGGACAAAGTCGTTATTTGTTATGTATTCAACTATCCTCACAGAGCTAGGAATTGCTATCTTTGATGACGAGAAATGTTTGAAAGCGTTTCCTTTTAAAAATCCAGCCGAAGAATATATTGCAGTTAAAAAAGGTGAATCAAGACTTGGTGAAATTGGAAAATTTCTTGCAGATGGCCAAGTAACAATTGTGAATAATCATGGGTTACTAGATATTTTGAAAAAAAAATCAATTGATGCACAAATGATGGATAGCAACCAAATGGATAGTATACAATCAACAAAGACTAATCTCTTGGTAAATTCAGGGCTTGCAAATGATGAAAATGATGCAATGGAAAAATTACGTGAGTTTGCCATACAACTTTCATCATCCAAAGTAACTGAAGTCTCGCAAAGTCCAGACCTTCATCTCATTCAGGCTATAAACACACTAGATGAAACTGATAAAATAATCAACAGTCTTAGTTCAAGGCTACGAGAATGGTATGGTTTACACTTTCCAGAGCTTGATAATTTAATTGACAGTATAAACGGATATTCGCAGATAGTTCTATCAGGTAAGCGAGAAAATGTTTCAAAGGAAGATTTTGAAAAGGCTGGATTTTCTAAAGACAAAGTCGAAATGCTTTGTTTGATAAAAGAAAAAAGTAGAGGTGGAGATATTTCAGAGAAAAACTTTGCTATAGTGGAATCTTTGGCTAAACAGATTTTGAATCTTTTTGAGCTTAGAAAAAATATTGAAGATCATGTTGAGGAACAAATGAATGAACAAGCACCAAACATATCTGCGATTCTTGGAACTGCAGTGGGAGCCAGAATTTTGGCGCGTGCAGGGAGCTTAAGAAGATTGGCTACTATGCCAGCAAGCACAATTCAAATTTTAGGGGCAGAAAAAGCATTATTTCGTTCGTTAAAAACTGGTGCAAATCCACCCAAACATGGAATTCTTTTTCAACATGCATTAGTTCATGCAGCTCCTAGATGGCAAAGAGGAAAGATTGCCAGAGCAATAGCTGCAAAGGGAGCAATTGCAGCAAGAGTTGATGTCTTTGGCGGTGGATTAAATGAAATGCTTTTGGATAAACTAAGTGTTAGAGTGAAGGAAATTGGGGTCAAGTACAAAGAACCTGTAATAAAAGAATCACAACCTAAACCCAAAGTAAAAGGAAAAAAATCAGGGCGCTTTATGAAACGAAGACGGAAGAATTTTGGTAGATAAACAAACATTTGTTTGGATTCAGGTAGAAGGAGAGAAAAAATTAGCAACTCAAAACTTGGTCCCTGGAAATCAGGTTTACAATGAAAAGCTTGTTCAACATAAGGGATCCGAATACAGGATTTGGAATCCTTTTAGAAGCAAACTGGCTGCTGCAATAATGAATGATTTAAAGAATTTTCCATTTAATCAAAAATCTGATGTCTTATACCTTGGAGTATCAACTGGAACTACAATAAGTCATATTTCAGATATTGTTAACCAAGGTGGAACTATCTTTGGAATTGAACATGCAAGTAGAGTTGCAAGAGATTTTTTAGATAGGGTAGCAACGCACAGAAAAAACATCGTACCGATAATTCAGGATGCAAGAAGGCCGGAAGAGTTTTTCTCCGTTTACAAGAAAGTTGATATCGTATACGTAGACATTGCTCAACCAGATCAAACAAACATAGCCATTGAAAACTGTAGATTATATCTAAAATCAGGTGGTTACTTGTTTTTGGTTATAAAAACCAGAAGTATAGATGTTGTAAAAGATCCAAAAATGGTAATCAAAGATGAAATAAAAAAACTGGAAGCGTTGTTTGAAATCAAGCAAACAATTGACTTGCACCCATATGATAAGGATCATGCAATGGTAATAGCAACATTACTGAGATAATTTTCTTTTCTTCATTAATATTTGTACTGGCTTCCAACTCTTCCGTAGAAATGATATATCCTGGTTTTTTCGTATTAATTTTTTCACAAAGACTTTGGTTGTCGGATCTGATGGATACCCACTACCAATGTTACGATTTTTTCCCAATCTAGTTATCGCTCTGTCCCGAGAAACTTTCGCAAGGATTGATGCAGCAGAAACTGTAACAAATTTGCTGTCTGCGTGATGATATGATTTTATCTTTGTGTTTGATGTAAGTTCTGAAATCTCTTTTCCAAATCTTTTGGAATTCACATCACATGAATCTACAAATGCAGTTGATGGTGAAAGTTTGGATATCACTTTTGCCATATACTTCGCTTCCAGATGGTTTAAAGAATGAGTTGAAACACTCTTGTCAATTATCCGTGGAGGAATTCTCACCACATAATAGTCATCAACTATTTCAATAATTTTCTTGTAAAGACGCTCCCTTGCCATGGGTGAAAGTTTCTTTGAATCCCTAACACCGAGTTTTTTCAAGAGATTAACTTTTGATTTACTTATGCTGACACCTGCAACAACTAAAGGACCCAACATGGATCCACGTCCCGCCTCATCAACACCACAAATTTGCATATGGTTTTTCATTTTTTAGGAGTATTAACCGTTATAGGTAAAAAGAATTCAAGAGATCTATTGCAAAGAATAGAAGAAAAGTTAGTGGAGATAACAGAGGGTACAACTAAAATTCTTGTTCCAAAAAAATCGCTTGATGAGAAAGTTCCACCAAAGGAACCTGCCTTTTTCAATCCTGCTGCAAAATTAACCCGTGATTTTTCAATTTTAGCCTATTCTGCTTTTTGGGAAGATTTTGACAAACCAAAAATATTTCTAGATGGATTAGCTGGTCTTGGCGCCAGATCCCTCAGGGTTGCGAATGAAATTCCAGACGTAGAAAAGGTTGTGGCTAATGATATCAATTCTGATGGCCTAAACATTGCACAGGATTCCATGAAGCTAAATGAGATTTCAAATTTTGATACATCTGAAAACGAGATATGCCATTTTTTTGGCTCATATTCAAAGAAGGGAAAGAGAGGTTCAATTGTAGATATTGATCCTTTCGGTTCACCTACAAAATATTTTGACTGTGCGATTCGTGCTACGATGCATGGTGGCATGTTATCAGTTACTGCTACAGACTTGCAGGTGTTACATGGATTATCAAAACGATCATGCCAAAGAAAATACCATGGAGTGCCAATAAAAACAGAATATTCTAACGAAATTGCAATTAGACTTATTCTGGGCTGCTTGGAATTTGTTGCGGGAAGATTAGAGATACAGATAATTCCACAGTTTGTGCAACATGATATGCATTATTACAGAGCGTATCTTAAAATTTTAAACAAGCCAGGACAAAAAGAACAGCTTGGATACATTATACATTGTAAATCATGTGGAAGTAGAAAAACTGCTATGAAACAGGAAGAGGTTTGTGAGATTTGTAATTCTAAACTAGAAGTTGCTGGTCCACTGTGGGTGGGACAATTATTCGAAAAAGAATTTGCCATGAAAATGAATGAAATGATTCCAAAACTTGTAGTGGATAAACGATGTGAAAAAATCTTAGAAAAATGTGTTCTAGAATCAGAAATGCCACCAACATATTATACACTTGATGAGATTGCATCAAAAATGCAGAAGTCTCCACTTAAAATGAAAAACATGATTAAAAAACTACAGGACGCTGGTTTCGTGGCAAGTCCAACCTCGCTTAATCCAAATGGATTCAGAACGGATTGTAGCATTGATGAAATTATAAAATTACTATCATAGTGGTTGAGATGAGGTTCAAGGCAATCTTAGAAACAAAAGGAAGGGATACTGGTAAGATGCATAAGGTATGGCTTCTTGCCGTCAAATATGAGGAAAAGTTGTACTTCTCACGAAGAAATACTAACAGTGATTGGTTAAAGAATGCACAAAAAAATCCAGATGTAAGAATAGAATTTGATGGGCAGAGTTTTGCTGGAAGAGCTAGTTTAGTAAGTGATAGTTCGTTTTGCAAGAAAATATCTCAGTTAAAGTATGATGATGAAAAGCGTGCGAATGAACCCAGAGTAGTTTTACAAGTGGATTACAACTAAAACTGCGCTGCATATGCTAAACCAAATCCTACAACAATTAATCCATACCATTTGAAGTTTCTTTTATTCAAGAATATGTTTGGGCTGCCTATCGAATCTTCACCATATGTTCTAGTACGTATCTTGCGCATCTCTATAGCCTGACCTATTAATG
The DNA here is from genome assembly GCA_000402075.1 of Thaumarchaeota archaeon SCGC AAA007-O23. Classification (GTDB taxonomy): domain Archaea; phylum Thermoproteota; class Nitrososphaeria; order Nitrososphaerales; family Nitrosopumilaceae; genus Nitrosopelagicus. The sequence continues at coordinate 1,254 of ARWO01000014.1, read as the reverse complement.
CTATAGTGATTACAGCTAGCGCGGCGATTGCCATAATTGGTTGCGGCATGTGTTAGGGAATAATCTGTAAAATTTAATGTTTTTTTAATACATCTAAGTTGATCACATATGTCCAGGGATACTCAGTTATCCGATTCAGATGGAGTTGTTTTGGTCAAAACCGCAAGAAAGGCAGTTACCGAATTTCTTTCAAATGGTAATAGGATGAAATTAGAATCAGATCTTAAAGAAAAATTCTCTTTTAATTCAGGTGTGTTTGTTACCCTAAACAATCCTGATGGGTTACGAGGCTGCATTGGATTTCCAATGCCTGAAAAAAAATTGTCGCATGCAATAGTAGAAGGAGCCATAGCTGCCGCTACTGAGGATCCAAGATTCCCATCGGTAAAAACAAATGAACTGAATGACATTGTATTTGAGGTAACTGTTCTCACACCACCGATTGAAATTGATGTATCTGATCCTACGGAATACTTGGAAAAAATTAAAGTTGGAAGAGACGGTCTGATCATCAGACATTCTTTTTCATCCGGTTTGCTATTGCCACAAGTTCCTGTTGAATACGGTTGGAATGTGGAAGAATTTCTCCAACACACATGTGAAAAGGCTGGGCTGTCAAGGGACACCTGGAAAAATGAAAGCGTAAAAATTGAAAAGTTTGAGGGCATTATATTCAAAGAAGAAACACCTAATGGAGCAATTGTAAGGGGGGGAAACCTAATGGAAATTAGAACGCCTGCGGTATCTGGAACATTTTATCCAGGAGATGAAAATGAGCTAAAAGACCTCATACATGAATGCTTTTTGCATGAGTTGGGTCCTGGTAAAATACCTCCTACAGATTCTGATCAAAAGATTTACGGTGTGATATGCCCCCATGCAGGGTTTGTTTACTCTGGTCCCGTTGCATGCCATTCGTTTTATTCAATCTCATCATCAACAAGCAAGCTGGCAATAATTACTGGACCCAATCACTACGGAATTGGTCAAAATGTTGCATCTATGATTGATTCCAGTTGGAAAACTCCACTTGGTTTAGTTGAAGTTGATTCAGAATCCGCACTAGAATTAAGGGAAGACTTGGGTATCTTGGAACTTGATTCCTTCTCTCACTCAAAAGAACACAGCATCGAAGTTCAAATTCCAATGTTGCAGGAAATATTTCCTAATGAAATGAAAATACTTCCTGTCTCGCTAATTGCTCAAGAGCAAAAAACAGCAACTAAAGTGGGTTCGGCAATTGCAAAACTTGCC